>CAZMAI010000226.1:0-4225 GCA_964564195.1 uncultured Anaerolineales bacterium
CCAACCCGCCCCCTGCGCATCCTGCTGGTCGCTGCCTCGCCGGCGCAGCGTGACGAGGTCCAGGCCGCCCTGCAGGCGCTGGACGCCGGCCATATGCTCTACCATGCCCCTGGCGGCGATCTCGCGCGCTCCCGCGCCGAGGAACTGCTCCCCGACGTGATCCTGCTGGACGAAGGAATCGCCGGCGCCCACGATCTGATCGGCCAGCTGGCGGGGGCCATGCCGGACACCGTGCTGGTCTATCTCTCGGCACCGGGCGCGACAGAGGCCATCGCCGATGCCACTTTTGCCGGCGCGCGCTCCTTTCTGGCCAAGCCCGTCCGGCCCGAGGCCCTGGGCCGCGTATTGATGCAGGTGGCCGCCCGCGGGGAGGCCCGGCGCGGCCCCCGCGAGGACCAGACCCGGATCATTGTCTTTTGCGGGCCCAAGGGGGGCACCGGCCGCACCTCCCTGGCGGTCAACACCGCCCTGGGCCTGATCCAGGCGGGCGAGGAGCGCGTGGCGCTGATAGACGCCGACTATGCCGCGCCGGCCGTGGACGTGATGCTGAACCTGTACCCGGAGCGCACCATCGCCGACCTGCTCTCGCGCCTCTCGCAGCTGGACGAGGCCCTGCTGCAGGGGGTGCTGGCCACGCACAGCAGCGGCCTGCGGGTGCTCATGGCCCCCGCGCCCGGCGAGCTGGGCGCCGGGGTCGGGCCGGCGCAGATACGGGCACTGCTGGCCACCATGGGGCGCCCCTACCGCTGGATCCTGGTGGACCTGGGGCTGCCCATTGACGAGGCCGCTTATGCCTGGATCGAGTCCTCGGACCTGGTGGTGCTCTCGGTGCTGCCCGAGATGGCGGGCCTGCGCAACATGCGCCTGCTGATCGATGGCTTGCTGGAGCGGGGGGTGGACCCGGAGCGGCTCTGGGTGGTGGTGAACCGCAGCACCATCGGCGGCGGCATCAGCATCCGGGACATTGAAAAGCGGCTGCACACCGACGTGCGCCACACGATCCCTGACGACCAGACGCTGGCCACCCAGGCGGTGAACCGGGGCGTGCCGGTGATCGCCAGCCACCGGCGCGGCGCGCTGGTGAGCGCCTACCGGGGACTGGTGCAGGCGCTCCTCCGCGCGCTGGAGACGGCCGAGGAGCCCCGCACACGGCGCCGCCTGTTCGGGGGGCGAGCCTAGCCACGAAGACGTCGTTCAAGAGGAGGAACGCGGACCATGCAAGTCTCAAGCCCGGTGCCCATCGCCGTCCTGGCAGGCCTGGCCGTGATGCTCGTTTTTGTGGCGCTCTGGCGGCGCTATGGCGCCCGCGACCTGGTGGACTCGCGCCTGGGTGAGTATGGCCAAACGCTCGGCCCCGCCCGCGACCCCGGCGCCACCCGCCGCGCGCCCGCCTCGCTCTCCGAGCGCCTGGGGGGCAGCTTGCTGCGCCTCACCTGGGCCGAGCGGCTGGCCAGCGCGCTACGCCAGGCGGACCTCCCCTACACCGTGGTCGAGTTCGTCCTGCTGATGATCGTGGCGGGCGTGGGGCTCTTTCTCCTGGGCACTGCCCGGGCCGGCCCGCTGATTGGCATCCCCCTGGGGGCCATCGGGCTCACCGGTCCGCTGATGTACCTCCGCAGAAAGGGCCGGCTGCGCCGGACGGCGGTGGCGGACCAACTCCCCGATGTGCTGACGCTGATCGTCGGCTCCCTGCGGGCGGGCTACGGATTGTCCCAGTCGCTGGAGGTGGTGGCGGACCAGGCCCCCGAGCCGTCGCGGGAAGAGTACGCCCGGGTGATGCGCGCCGTGGAGCTGGGCATCCCCCTCTCCCAGGCACTGACCGACATGGGGGACCGGATCGGCTCCGACGATGTGGACCTGTTCGTCAGCGTGATCAACATCCAGTTCGAGCTGGGCGGCAACCTGTCCCGCACCCTGGACACCATCGGCGACACGATCCGGGACCGGATCCGCCTGCAGCGCGAGATACGGGTGCAAACCTCCCAGCAGCAACTGAGCGGCTACGTCCTCGTCGGGCTGCCCGTGCTCCTGGCCATCGCCATCTCGATCATCAGTCCTGGCTTTATCAATCCGCTGTTGGAGCCGGGCCTGGGGCGCATCATGCTGGTCGCGATGGTGGTGCTCGAGATAACCGGCTATATGATCATGAGCAAGATCCTGGATCTGCAGGTGTAACATGGACGAAACTCTACGTCGCGCAATCCTGGCCCTGGAGGGCATCGCCAGCCCCGCCCTGGTGGCGGCCCTGGTGGCGCTGGCCATCGGCGCCCTGATCATGGCATTGCGCCCGGCCAAAGGCGGTCGCAGTGTCCAGGAGCGGCTGGATGGCATCGGCGAGCCTGAGGTGGGCGACCTGGTGGACAACGAGCGCATGTCCGTGTCCTTTGCCCAGCGCGTGCTCTGGCCGATACTGCGGAGCCTCCTGAGCTTTGTGGGACGGCTCCTCCCGGGGCGGGCCACCGCCGATACGGACCATATGCTGCTGGTGGCCGGGCGCCCGGGGGGCCTCACGGCGCTCGATTTCTGGGGACTGCGGCTCCTGCTGGCGGCGGGGCTGTTCGGCCTGATGGTGGCCCTCTCCTGGCGCGACCAGGCCACCACCACGGCGCTCTTTCGCGGGGCGCTGGCGGCGGGGCTGGGATTCCTCTTTCCCGTGATCTGGCTGCGCTCCCGTGTCTCCTCCCGCAAGAACGACATCCTGCGGGCGCTGCCCAACGCCCTGGACATGCTCTCCATCGGCGTCGAGGCGGGCCTGGGCTTTGAGGCCTGCATGTTGAGAGTAGGCGAGCAGTGGCAGAACCAGCTCACCCGCGAGTTGCAGCGCACCGTGATGGAGATTCGCGTGGGCGTCACCCGCAACGAGGCGCTGGAGCACCTGGCGGCCCGCACCGACGTGCCCGAGCTGAGCAGCTTTGTGGCCGTGCTGGTCCAGTCCGCCCAGCTGGGCGTCTCGATCTCGGATGTGCTGCACCAGCAGGCCGGCGTGATGCGGGAGAAACGCCGGCAGCGGGCGGAGGCGCTGGCCCGCCAGGCGGCAGTCAAGATGCTCTTCCCGTTGGCGGTGTGCATCTTTCCCGCCATGTTCGTCGTTATCCTGGGCCCTGCGCTTCCGCGCCTGCTAGAGTCGTTTGGCGGGCTGTGAGTCGCCGTACATCCGCATCCCTTAACGAGGGGAGTTGAGCCGTGTCGTTCTGGTCCATCATCGTGCTGGCCGTCATCGGGGCCTATCTGTACTCTATCCTGGGCCCCTGGGTGGCGCTGTCGCTGCTGAACAAAAGCCTGCGCCACCGCATGGCGGGGGTCCCCGCCATCGAGGCCCATGCCCGCGAGCTGGACGCGGCCCGCGCCAGCGCGCGCGTGGCCGTCCCCGAGGTGCCCCGCCCCGGGGTCTACGCCGATCTGGACCGCCAGGCGCACGTCCTGCTGGCTCAGCTTTCGGAGGAGGCGCAGCGGCTGGATACGCAGCGCACCGACCTGCTCTTTTTCTCGCCCGCCGAACCCGGCCTGGTCGAGCTGTTTCGCTGGGGCGCCTGGTCCCCCTTGCTGGAGGCGCTGCGGGTCCGCAGCGGCCTGAACCACATCGATGAGACCATCGCCGGCAGCGAGCGGATGCTCTTCCAGCTCGATGAGCTCAAGCACAGCGTCGCGGCGCTGGCCCGGGCGCCCCGCGAGCGCCTGCGGGATGCGCTGGAGGATCTGCAAAAGCTGGAGAGCGCCATCTCCGCCAATTGCGCCGTGGGCGTGACGGGGATCGTGGTGGAGCCAGAAGAGATCGAGCAGGTGCGCGCCGAACTGCATGCAGCGCTGGAGCGCATCGACCGCGACCAGGAAAAGGGGCTGCAGCCGCCGCAGATCAGCCGGCAGGCGGACGCCGTGCTGGGCCGCGCCGCAGGCGAAATCGAGCGGATGCGCGCCATCTGCAAGGAGGCGCGCCTGCGCTATGACGCGGGCGTCACCCGCGAGTCGCTGGCCGCCGATTACGACGAGGCGCGGACCCGCGTGCAGGCGCTGTTGCCCGAGGAGGGCGCCGAGGAGCAGGAGGAGGAGCTGGCGCAGGCCGCGGGCGAGGTCGACGCGGTGCTGGACCGCCTCGGGCAGGCCGCCGCGGCCCCGGCGCCCGAGCTGGCCGCTGCCGTAGCCGCGGCGGGGACGCTGCGGGACGCGCTGGCAGCCCTGGGCTATCCGCGGGTGCAGCCAGAGCCCGAGTACGAGCAGGAGCCAGAGG
>CAZMAI010000227.1:0-4220 GCA_964564195.1 uncultured Anaerolineales bacterium
CTCCAGTGCTGACCGGACGATACCCACCGTCGTGGCCAGGGCGGAGCCGTGGCCGTCGTCGGCGGTGTTCTCGGTCCTCTTCAGCGCCGCCACCAGCTTCAGCTCCTTCTTCAGCGCCGTCTTCATGTCGGTCTTGATCCCGATCTCGTCCATGAGGACCTCGAAGGCTACGGGGGAGCCTTTTTGGAGGGTTGCCATCTCGCGGAGGACGTCGGGATCCTGGAGCTTCTTGGGGTCCGCCTTCAGCCCCTCCTTCACGGTCTCCAAGAAATCTTTGGCCTTCTCGGTGGAGACGGTCTCCACTTTCGATGAGATCAGACCCTTCCTCTCACATGCCTCCAGTACCTCGGAGAAGATCGCACCGTCCCGGAGGTCGTCGTGGCCAGTGCATGGGGTGATCCCCTCCAGGACTGCCACCAGGCTGGCCAGATCGCCTCCGGCCTCGCACTGCTTACAGTGCCATCTTCCCGTCCTCAAATTGACTTGGAAGCAGTCGCCACTTTCAGATCGGTGGCCGGGAGCTGGACCCTTCGCCTCGTCGCCCTCGGTCCTCTTCGGAGTCCAGCTATAAGCCGCTAATACGGCGTTCACGTCCAGCCGGTCAGAGAGCGGGGAGTGGTAGGTCCCCTTCTTCGCCTTTGCCCTCCTGGAGGCTGCCTCGATCTCCTCCAGCCTCTTCCGCGAGGTCTCGATCCCAGCCGCCTCTTCAAAGCTGACATGCTTCTCAGGGTCGGGTGAGAACTCCAGCCCCCGGAGGATCTCCTTCAGCTGGTCCAGTGAGATCTCGGCCATCTCCTCGGGGGCGTCCTCCACTAAACGGTACTTCGTCCCGGAGGGGTGAGTGGAACCGGGGAGAACGGCGTGGCCTCCTGGCCCCAGTACCTCCCCGAGGTGGAGCCGCTGAACTGTCGCCTTCCCCGTCTTCTCGTCGGTCTTCTCTTCTGTATGGATTGGGTCGTAGAAGACGAATTTCTTCTGTAAGGCCGGACATAGGAGATGGTGGTGGCGGTGGCCCGGCCTGCTCTCCACCTGGACGGTGGCGGGGATCTTCTGTAAGACCCCCAGCTCCTGGAGCCTATCGGCGTCGTCCCCGTCGAAGACGACCACTCCCCCGCTCCCGCATACCAGCCCGTGGTTCCACCCCCTGGAGATGGCCTTCTGGAGCTTCTGGGCGTCTTCGGTGTAGCTGGAGCCGCTGTCCTCCTTCTCCCATCCCAGCCCCTGGGGGTCCTTCCCGGTGTAGACCTTCACCTTCCCGTCCTTCAGGGTGTACTTGTGGCCAGCCGGAGGGACGATGGTGAACTTGCATCCTCGGCCCCGAAGATGGGAAACGGGGAGGAGGGTCATGATTCCCCCCTGGGTGCGGATCTAATCCACTCCCTGAACCTGGAGGTGATCTCCTTCTCCCTCTCTCCGGTGGCTCGGAGGATGTCTATGTCCAGGTACTTCTCCAGCGCTCCCTGAATTAGGGCCTTGGCGTCTTTATCTTCCAGCGCCTCCCATTGGTACTCCCCTGGTTTCTCAAAGTTCTCTTCGATTCCGAACCGTTCACCGTCTCCTTCATTCAGCCCTATGCGCTCGAACTCGAAGATTGCCCCCATAGCCTCGGCCCATAGCTTGATGTCTGCCAATGCCGACGCAGGGATGGACATCCCCTTCTCGTCGAAGTCGCCGAAGTAGAGGATCTTAATGGGCTTCTCGGCTCCGTACCGTTGCTTAACCGCCCTGAGGTGTTTGGCGGTTGCCCACTTGAATGGGATGGAGGGGTCTCCACCGAAGGGGCGGAGAGTGACCTCTCCAGCATAATACCGGAATTGGTCGGCCATCGCCTTGGCCTCAAACCAACATTCGACATAGCAGGGCTGATCTGACCACTTATCGAGAACGCATTCTTGGGCCGCCACATCTTCCAGCCAGTCGTCCTCGTCCAGCGCTCCAAATCCGTTTAGATCGGCGGATCGGGTTTCGTCTGCCAATGTCTCGGGATGCCACCCCCCGTAGAAGTTCTTGCGCAAGCTGGAGAATAGGGCCACCATCGGTTTGTAGTCCTTCTTCCCGCCGTAAGTCCCGTCTTGAAGGAGTCGATAGAATAACCATCTGAGTGAAACGGTGTAGGGAACGCTCTGGACGTACTTCCATGCACGATCTGCAATTATCTGGTTCTTCTTATGGGGCTTATACAGCCGAGGGGAGGTGTCTACCACCCGGACCACTCCCCCGGGCCGGCGTGCGCGAAGCTAAATACTTCCCCCGTTTGCCTTGATCTGGATGAGGTGGCTGTAAATGGCAATACAGACACATTTATATCGGGGAAACTACAACAACTCATATAGACCACCTGCTCGGCTGGCTTCTTCGGTTCCTGTTGGCCGTGCAACGAAAAGGAGGAAAGCGGCTGGTCTGACGGTGGCGGATGGCACCCGCCACTACCCAACTTTTACTTATCATTTCATCGCCTCGATTAGGAGCGAAGGCTCTCGCTGGACTTGATCGTATCCGATTCTCAAAATTAGCCTTCCAAAAGCCGACACAGGAACGCCTAAATTTTTGGCGGCGGATGCAAAAATAGCCCGCTCGTCTTTTGGCATGTAGACTGTGAGGATCTGATCCCCTGGTCGATTGACGGTCATATTTCGGTTCCTCCTGGGGTGGCACCCCCAGGTCTATTACGGTAATAACTATAGACCGGAAGTTGTATTTATAGGTTAGCACACCAATCGGCTCAACACCTATCGATATATAGCATATTATAGCATATTATAGCATATAATAACATATTATCTAACCGCTGGTCTCCTGTATTTCTTATGTAACCTGTTCTTCTATTCGGGGTCAATCGGTCACATAAGAATGGGCATATCATATTAAAATAATATCAATTTATCTCCCCGCGTGGTGGCCCTTTATGATCCGTCTACTTGCTACAGCCGATCGATAAGTCAACTCGAAAATTTCGCCCACAAAACCGCCATCTGTCGCCGCTGCTCCGGGTCGACCCCCTCGGATAAGGATCTTTTCGACCCATCACCCCATACCTTTGCGCGACAGAAGGGGGCAGATTCCATAGTCTGTGGAACGCAGGGGCAGGAGTTGTAAACAAGCCCACTTTGGACGATTAGAAAAAAGAGAGAAGAGTTGGAGAAGCTTCACTTCCGAAGCTCCTTGATGATAGTTCTGTTATATTTCACGCCCAAATCTGGAAGATATCACAGAACTGCCAGCGCCTCCGCCTTCAGCTGGCGGGCCTTCTCTGTGGCCGCCTTTTGGGTCATCTTCCGAGGAGAGCCGATGTACTTATTGACGACCTTATCCCCCATCTTCCAGGACGCGAAATAGTACTCATACGTCTTCGGCCCCTTCGCGGTGATCTTCTCCACCGGGCCGAGGTAGACCGTCAACGCCTCCAACCGCGCCGCGCTCCACAGGTCCTCGGCCTCGCCCTCCAGCCTGGCCGCCTCCGCCTCCCTCTCCCTCGCCGCCGGTTCCATTCCCCGGAACTGCCGGAGCTTCGCTGCCTCGTCTCGCAGCTTCCGGGCCTCCTCTCGCAAGGCCTTGATCTCCTCCCCGCTTGTGGTTTCGTAAATGATCTTCGGCGTAGCCATGTATAATAGTTATGTGACCATACCATATATATTTGGTGGCTAGGGTCACATAACTAATCTGGCTTGTGGGATTTGGAACTCGGCAAAAAGATTATTTAGATAGAATCACAAAGCAGTAGCCGCATGTAACCACAATAGAATGAGGTGATAGTAGAATGGAATTAGTAGACCAACCCCTAGCGGATGCCAGAGGCCGGTCCTCGACCAAGGATAACATGGCCCTTCTGGCGGATAAGCTTTTCGATGACGTCCCGAGAATTAAGCATCTTTTAGCCGAGGTCCTCCAGCAGCAGGAGGATGAGATTCACCGGCTCCAGTGCATCTCCCAGCAACGACAGAGAGACATCCAGCGCCAGGAAGAAGAGATCCACAAGCTCAGGGTGGAGCTGGACACCTTCCGGGAAGAGGCCGCCCTCGAAAGAGCATACGATCGCCAGAGGATCAGCAAGCTCGAAGCCCCGGCCCCCGCTCTCAGTCAAAAGACCGCATCCGACCACCTGGACCGCCTTTTCTCAGAGATGAAACGGCTTAGGATGCGTCAGACCACAACGAAAGACGCCGCTCGCCTTCTTGGAGTGACAAAACGGCATATCAATCGATTAGAACCGCTATTGGACG
>CAZMAI010000228.1:0-4220 GCA_964564195.1 uncultured Anaerolineales bacterium
TGCGCGTTGGCGCGATGGACCGCGGACGTCCCGTCCGCTCCGGATGGGAGGGGGGGGCATTCACGTCGATAGGCAGGGCCGCTGAGGACAGCGGTGCCAGGATAGGAGGCGTTGGTCGATGGACCGCGGGCATGCCGTCGCTTGTGGCGACGGTCGCCCGTACAGGAGCGGGCGAGACGCCCGCGGTCCGGTAGGGGCAGGCCTCGTGCCTGCCCGGGTTTGTGTGGAGGGGCATATCAGCAGGAGCGCGGCCATGAGAGCCACGCGACGCCCCCGCGGGCGCAGATAGCGGCCCAGCAGATCGCGGCAGGCGCTCAAGGGCAGGCGTGGCAGGCGTCGGGATCGGACATGGCGCTCTCGCCGGGTGTGGGCGACTCTAGGCTATGGCGACCAGCATACATCTCCAGACGGAGAAAGGAAGGGGTGTCGGAGCACTCTGGGGCATCCCTCGGAGCGCAGACGCTTGGCCGAATCCATGGCCGCGGTGTCGCATGGCACGGTACGTGCTTGCGCGTCACCGCCGCGCAGATGCGCCACAACCTGTGAAGTCCGCTATGCCGCTGGTGCCGGTGACCACTATTGTGGTATACACAACGGCGTGCAGCGCCGCGACGTGGAGCGCTCACGGGGGCACCCCGGGGCGACGACGCTGCGGACTGTCCCGGGGCGCGATGTGTGCTCCGGGCAATGTGGATGGGGATAATCTAACCAAAGAGAGGCTCAACAATGATCTTGCGTCGCTCGTTTCGCCACGTGGCCCTTGTTACCCTGATGCTCGCGGCGATTCTGATTGCCGGTCCCGCCGGCGCCGCCCCCACAGCGGAGGAGACCGCCCTGCAGTCACCCTGGTTCCAAGAGACCATCACCGCAGCCGGGAATTATGGCTGCGCCCTGAGGACCGATGGCACGGTGGACTGCTGGGGGGCTGTCAATTACGGCCTGGAGGGGCCGCCTTCTGGTACCTTTATCCAGGTTAGCGCGGGCAACTCCCACACTTGTGGGCTCAAGCCCGATGGGACATTGGACTGCTGGGGTACAAACGATGTGGGCCAGGCGACGCCGCCACCCGGCACATTCACGCAGGTCAGCGCCGGCGGCGACCACAGCTGCGGCCTCAAGACCGATGGCACGTTGACCTGTTGGGGTTTGGACGTCTACGGCCAGGCAACCGCGCCGGACGGAAGCTTTGTGCAAGTCAACGCCGGCGGGTACTACAGCTGCGGCATCAAGGCCGATGCCACGCTTGTCTGCTGGGGCGCTAACAATCTGGGGCAGGCAACAGCGCCCACCGGGACCTTCACGCAGGTGAGCGCTGGCCTTCAGCACACCTGCGGCATCAAAACCGATGGCACACTGGACTGCTGGGGCTGGAACGATTACCTCCAGTCGGACCCGCCGTCAGGGCAGTTTACCCGTGTGAGCGCGGGCAGCAAGCATAGTTGTGCCCTGGGGTCCGACGGCACTGTGGTTTGCTGGGGTTACAACGTCCACGGCGAGACCGACGTGCCGGAGGGATCCTTCACCCAGGTTGCCACAGGCGACATGCACAGTTGCGGGCTCCTGTCCGATGGCTCGCTGGCCTGTTGGGGAGACAACAGCTCGGGCCAGGTGACGCCGCCCGCAGATACCTTCGGGCAGACCCGCATCAGCGCTGGCGACTATCATACCTGCGGCCTCAAAATCGATGGCACGCTGGCCTGCTGGGGGCGCGATTCTGAGGGCCAGGCGACGGCACCGGGCGGGACCTTCACCCAGGTCAGTGCCGGCTACAGGTACTCTTGCGGCCTCATGACCGATGGCACCGCGACCTGCTGGGGCTGGAACGAAGAGGGTGAGGCGACAGCGCCACCAGGTGTATTCACCCAGGTGAGCGCGGGATTTACTCACACTTGCGGCCTCAAAGCAGACGGCACTGCGCTCTGCTGGGGCTACAACGGTCACGGCCAGTCGGCGGCGCCGGCCGGGACCTTCACCCAGGTCAGCGCAGGAGGCTATCACAGCTGCGGGCTCAAGACCGATGGCACAGCGACATGCTGGGGAGCCGACCACTATGGCCAGGTGACGACGGTGCCGGCTGGGACTTATAGTCAGGTCACCGCGGGCGACTTTCACTCCTGCGGCCTCAAGGCCGACGGTACGCTGGTCTGCTGGGGCAGGAATCACGCTGGTGAGTCGACGGCACCGGACGGGACCTTTGCCCAGGTGAGCGCCGGCGACCGTCACACCTGCGGCCTCAGGACAGACGGCACAGTGATCTGCTGGGGCCTGAATGACCTCGGTCAGGCGACATCCCCGGCGGGGAGTTTTGTGCAGGTGAGCGCCGGCGGCGTTCACAACTGCGGCCTCAAGGCGAATGGCGCCTGGATTTGCTGGGGCGACAACAATTACGGCCAGCTGGGCGACCAGGGATTCCGCGTATACCTGCCGCTGGTAGTGCGGTAGGGCCCGAACGCATGAGGCCCGACGGGTCGCGGCAGGCGCTCAAGGGCAGGCGTGAGGATGTAGTGGTATCAGACACGGCCAGCGTCACTCCCGTTGCGGCGGTGGATGGACCGTGGCGGAGCATAGCGCGGCGACAGGGACAAGGGCAATTCACATCGATGTACAGGATGGACAGGATTGAGGCGTCTACGCGTGGCAGGTTCCCGCCCTCGTGTCATGGACCGTGAGCATGCCGTCGCCTGTGGCGACCGTCGCCGGTACCGGAGCGGGTTGTAAGCCCGCGGTCCGAGCATCTTCTGGACCGCGGGCTTATAGCCCGCTCCGGGGAACTAGCGCTTCGTCCCCTCCTCCACGATCCGGATCTCTTCCGCGGTCAGGCCGTACAGCTCGTACACCAGCGCGTCGATCTCGGCATCGGTGGCGGCGATCTGCCGTTGGAGGAGCGTCACGCGGGCGGGCGCGCCAGCCTCGGCGGCGGCCAGCTCGCGGTGCAGCGCCAGCATGCGCTCCACCAGCGTCACCATCCGGTCACGAGCAGCGGTTGAGGGAAGGGGTATCGGGATAGACGCAAGCTGATTTGACGCAATGTGGTTGTTACCTGCGAATCGATGACGAAAGTAGAAATTGACTAGGCTACTGTTCACAACACCGAGCAGGAACAGCAAACTCCAGTCGTCGCTCACTTCCGGCCGAAGGTTGATGACATTCGTCGACTGAAGGCAGTAGAACTGCTTATCGTCGTAGGTTGCGATGATCCTTCGGGCGAGAGTGATGTTCCTAATCTCTTGAACAACCAGCTTCTCGGGCGACGTAAAGATCTCTTCTCGCCTCGGAGCATCCAGCAGGGCCCTGTCATAATGGACTGCAACATTGGGCTTGAGCGGCCCGTACCTCGAAACGTTCTTGCCTCCCGCAGCAGGCTTCCAAAGACCACCAATCGCTCCTTCATCGCTGAGGTACTTCGCATTGTTTCCCGTGCGCAAGCCCTGGTTGATGGTACAGATATTCCCGAGCTTCTGTTGGGCCTTCTCGAGTGTTGAGAGTACCCCAGCCTCGCCTGCGTCGGTTTTGGCCAGCCACGCAGCGCCCGGGTTCTTCGCCCACTCGGTTTGGCGAATATCGAATTCCGTTGCAGGCGCCGGGAATGAGTCCGAGCTGGTAACGATGACCTTGGTGGTTTGGTTTAGCGGTGCTTCCTTTCGCGCCACAAAAACCATTGTTTCGTTTCGCGCTCGCTCGAACACCCCTGGGCCAATGTCAACTACACGTTCGAGGTAGGATTCATCTAGAACCAGGCGACGAAGCAACTCGAACGAGTCGTTGCTTAGAAGCGTATGCGGGATGATGAAGCTCACATGCCCCCCGTTTCGAAGCAAGCGACGGAGCGCGATCTCGATGAAAACCCCGTAGATGTCGAACCGATAAGACGTGCTTGTGTACCGAGAGTTGTAGTATGGCTTGTCAGACTCTGCTAGCTCTGTGATGAACAGGTAGGGCGGATTGCCGATCACGGCGTCAAAACCGCCGTTCCCCATGATCTCCGGGAACTCTGTCCCCCAATCAAAGGGGTTCACCCGCTGCCATTCCTCTTCGTCGAACATGCTGGATTGCCGCCCCTGGAAGAAGTCGGAGCCGATGAGCGAGTTGCCGCATTTGATGTTGCTGCCCAGGTCGGGCAGCGCCCGCTGCTGGAACAGCTCCATCTGCAGCGAGTCGCTGGTCTCGCCCTCCAGCACCTTGAGCAGGAGCGAGAGCTTGGTGACCTCCACGGCCTGCGG
>CAZMAI010000229.1:0-4208 GCA_964564195.1 uncultured Anaerolineales bacterium
GGGCCGCGTGCGCAAGCGATGTACCCATCGCCAGCGCCTTTCGGGGCGCGGAGTTTCACTCCGCGTAAATCATAGTGCGCCGCAGGCGCTCAATAAGGCCACTTGCCAAAAGCCATCATCCTTATTCATAGTTCAGCAGTAACTGGCATAGGAGACTAGACATGAGCGACAAAAGATCCTCAGCACGCAACAGCGAGAACCCGATCCGCTTCTCGCGGCGCGAGTTCGTCCGACGGCTGGCCTGGCTGGCCGCGGCTGCCCCCGGCGCCGTAGTGGTCGGCTCCGCCCTGGGATGCGGCACACCCGAGCCCGCCGCTCCGGTGACACAGGCCACAGCACTTGCGACTGCCGCAGCAACCGCGGCGCCGGCGGAGGCGGCCGCAATCCCAACAGCCGCTCCCACCAGCGCCCCGACGTCAGGGGCAGGGGTTTCCGCACCCTCCGCAGCCGCGCCCACGTCCGCCCCTGCGGCCACCGGCACCCCGCTGCCCGCGCCCGCCGGCACCGCCTACCTCGCCGTGGCGCGCGGCGCCAGCCCGGCCGCGATCACGCATGCCGCGATCCAGGCCATCGGCGGCATGGAGCGCTTCTGCCAGCCCGGCTATGACGTGATCATCAAGCCCAACATCTGCGTCGCCTACAACTCATTCGAGTACGCCGCCACCACCAACCCCGAGGTCGTCGCGACGCTGGTCGAGATGTGCCTCGGCGCCGGCGCCAGCCGGGTGCGGGTCATGGACTATCCTTTCGGAGGAACGCCCGAGGAGGCCTACAGGGTCAGCGGTATCGCCGCAGCGGTGGAGGCGGCCGGCGGCGAGATGGAGGTCATGTCCAAACTCAAGTTCAAGACAGTGGACATCCCGCAGGGCGTGGACCTCAGGCAGTGCGCCATCTATCAGGACGCCCTGGATGCCGACCTCCTGATCAATGTCCCCATCGCCAAGCACCACAGCATGGCGCGCCTGACCCTGGGGATGAAGAACCTGATGGGCCTGATCCAGAATCGCCCGGAGATGCACGCGAGCTTCCGGCGGCGCCTGCCCGACATCGCCTCGGTCCTCGCGCCCGGGCTGACGGTCATCGACGCGGTGCGCATCCTGGTGGACCACGGGCCCACCGGCGGCAATCTGGATGACGTACGGCTGACCAACACCGTCATCGCCAGCCACGATATGGTGGCCGCGGACGCCTACGCCACCCGTCTCTTCGATCTCAAGCCACAGGACATCCCCTACATCGAAGGGGGAGCCGAGCGCGGCCTTGGCACGCTGGATCTCGCCTCGGTGGATGTGCAGGAGATGGAAGTCTAGGGTGAGCGAGACCATCGTCTGCTCAAGCCGGGGCGGCCACTGCCGCCCTGGCCATCACTCATCGCGTCCCGCAATCGTCTATGGAGAGCCCTGATGTCAACCGTCGTCCGTAGGAGACCTTCCTCCCGCCAGGTCTGGTGGCGCCGGGCGTGGCGCCTGAGCCAGGCTGCCTTCTTGCTGCTCTTTCTCTATCTGGTGTTGTGGACACGACAGGGCGTCGATCGCCTGCCTGCCTACAGCCTGTTCTTCCGGCTCGATCCGCTGGCCGGCCTGGCGGCCACGCTGGCCGCGCGCCGCTGGATCGCGGGCCTGGGTCTCGGCGTGCTCACCATCGCGCTGACGCTGGTCGCCGGGCGCGCCTGGTGCGGGTGGATTTGCCCGCTGGGGACGCTCCTGGATCTGATGCCGTCCCGGCGCACCCGCGCCGGCCAGGATCTGGGAGCGACCTGGCGCGCAGTCAAGTACGGCATCCTGGCCCTGATCGTCACGGGCGGGCTGGCCGGATCGATCACCCTGATGGTGCTCGACCCAATCACGCTCCTCACGCGCGCCATCGC
This sequence comes from uncultured Anaerolineales bacterium, assembly GCA_964564195.1. GTDB lineage: Bacteria > Chloroflexota > Anaerolineae > UBA1429 > UBA1429 > JAAYED01. The sequence goes on from CAZMAI010000229.1 coordinate 1,868, forward strand.
CTCGTTCGTCCTGCCGCTGGCGGATGCCTTGATCCATGCCGTGGAGGTGGCGCTGGTCGAGGTCGAGCCGCTGCAGGACGCCGTCTATGCCTTTGACGCATGGCTGCGCCGCACGATCCTGCCCGCGCAGCCGGCGTTTGTGGCCGCCAACACGGCCGTGGGCGTGCTGCTGGTGCTGGTGCTGGCGGCCAATGCCATCCGCAGGCGCTTCTGGTGCCGCACCCTGTGCCCGCTGGGCGGCCTGCTGGGGTTGATCTCACGGGTGAGCCTGTTCCGCCATAGTGTGAATCAGTCGGCTTGCGTGAGCTGCGGACGCTGCGCGTCCGCGTGCCCCACCGGCGCGATCGTACCGGAGAGTGACTACCGGGCGGACAGCGCCGAGTGCATCGCCTGTATGGAATGCCTCGTCGCCTGCCCCACCAGAGCGGTCTCCTTTCCCAGGCAGCCGATCCTTCCGGCGCCCATGCCCTACGATCCCTCGCGGCGCCAGACGCTGACCATGCTGGGCGTGGCGATCGCGGGGGTGGGCCTGCTGCGGGTCGCCCGCTGGCTCAAGGTGCCCGACCGCTGGCTGGTGCGCCCCCCCGGCGCGACGGAGGCCTCCCTCAGCCAGTGCGTGCGCTGTGGACAATGCTTGAAGGTGTGTCCCACGGGCGGACTGCAGCCCAGCCTGACCACGGCCGGGATCGAGGGGCTCTGGACGCCGGTGCTCATGCCGCGGCAGGGCTACTGCAATTATGGCTGCGCTAGCTGCGGCCAGGTCTGCCCGACTGGCGCCATTCCGTCGCTCGACCTGGCCGTAAAGCGCGAGATGGTGCTGGGGCTGGCGGTGGTCGATCGTGACCGCTGCCTCGCCTGGCACGACAACCAGCAGTGCATCGTGTGCGAAGAGATGTGCCCGGTGCCCGATAAGGCCATCACGCTGGACGACATCACGGTCATCGACGGCGACGGCTACGAGGTGCTGATCCGCCGGCCCGTGGTGATCGATTCGCTGTGCATCGGCTGCGGATCGTGCGAGTGGCACTGTCCCGTTGTGGGCGATTCCGCCATACGGGTTCAGTACTCGCCGCTGGCGGGGCAGCCCAGGGCGTCGGCAGGCGCGGCCACGCAGATGGCCCCAGTGGCTGTAGCGCCCACCGCGGTGCCGAGTGCGACCGAAGAGATAGCTGTAGCGGCGATGGCCACGACCACGCCCGTCACCCAGCCAAGTGCAACGCCAACGGCCACCGCCGCTCCCACAGAGACGCCTGTTGTCGAGGTAGCGACCACGGCGCCAGAGGCAGTCTCTGGCCCGCTGGTGGTCTACTTCTCGCGGACTGGCAACACGCGCGAGATCGCGCGCCAGATCCATGACCTGACCGGCGGGGAGATGCTGGAGATCAAGCCGGTGGTGCCCTATCCGGACGACCATAACGAGTGTACCCAGGTGGCCGCGCGCGAACTGAGGGAGAACGATCGGCCCGCGATCCAGCCCCTGCCGGCGGATCTCGACCGTTTCGACACGGTCTTTTTGGGTTACCCGAACTGGTGGGGCACGATACCGATGGCGGTGGCTACGTTTCTGGAGAGCCAGGCGTGGGCTGGACGCACGGTGATCCCCTTTTGCACGCATCTGGGCAGCCGGCTGGGCAGAAGCGTCGCCGATCTCCAGGTGCTGTGCGCCGGGGCGACGATCCGGGATGGGCTGGACGTACGGGGCACGCTGGTGTACGAGGCGCAGGCGACCGTGGCCGCGTGGGTGGCTGGCCTGGGTCTGATCGAGTGAGCATTAAAACGCTGGAGCACAGCGGCCTCTTGGATGTACAATGCCGAGGCCGTGGTGCAGTTCGCGTAACGACAGAATTCCGATCTGAAAAGCCACGACAGGTAGCCTATGTTCACCCAAAGGAGATCGCACGATGGCACTGGTCAACCTGAATTTCGAGAGCCAGTTTCTCAACGGCAACACTGAGGTCAGCATCATTCTACCCGACAAGCCGCGTACCAAGACCCCGGCCGAGTTTTACGGCTCGGGCGCCCGGTACAAGGTGCTCTGGCTGCTGCACGGCACCTTTGGCGACCACAGCGACTGGATCCGCAAGTCCAGCATCGAGCTGTACGCCTGCGAGAAAGACCTGATCGTGGTCATGCCCAGCGCGCTGAACAGCGACTATGTGAACTGGGCGGACTGCATGATGGGCTACAACATGTTCGACTATCTGACCGAGGAACTGATGCCTCTGGTCTACAACTGGTTCCCCGCCTCGGATAAGCGCGAGGACAACTTTATCGCCGGCCTCTCCATGGGCGGCGGCGGCACCCTGATCTATGCCCTCAACCACCCGGACAAGTTCGCCGG
>CAZMAI010000230.1:0-4147 GCA_964564195.1 uncultured Anaerolineales bacterium
GTCTTGACGTTCAGGTTGATGGCCGAGACGGGCAGACCGCTGGCACGGATCTCGCTCGAAGTCTGCTCGAGGTTCGCGCCGAAATCCTGCGGGTACACGACCTCGATGCCGTCGGCACCGGGCACCTGGCGCACGGCATCCAACCGCTCGGCCAGCGTCTTGGCCGCGTGATACTCGTGAAAACGGTCGGCGTGGCGGCCCATCAGGCCCACCATGACGGCGTGACGCATATTCATGGGAACTCCTCCTGGTGTCGGCTAGTGCCAGCTCAACGGCGTGCGGCTCTCGATGCGCCCCTCGTCCAGGACGATGCCCAGCCCCGGCGTATCAGGCAGGCGCATCAGGCCGTGCTCGGGAAAGTACTGGTCTCTGTGGAACCACTGCTTGCTCGGATTGTGAACGATCAGGAACTCGAGCAACGGGCAGGTGGCGGGCGACTGGGCGGCAATCAGGTGCAGCGCCGGAAGCGTCGAGTGCCCGTGCGGGATCACCGGCTTGTCATAGGCCGAGACCAGCCCGCAGATTTTGATCATCTCTGTGATGCCGCCCGTCCAGTCAGGGTCGGCCTGCACCACATCGACGCCCTCGGCATCCAGCAGCACCTTAAAGCCCCAGCGGGTGTACTCGTGCTCGCCGCCCGCGATGGGGATGCCGGTGGCGCGGCGAATCTCGGCATAGGCGCCGATCCGGTCGGGGGGCACGGGCTCCTCCAGCCAGGCCGGGTTGTAGGGCGCCATGCGCTTGCCCATGGCGATGGCATAGGGCACATCCCAGCCCAGCCAGGCGTCGAACATCAGGTCGCAGGCATCGCCCACGGCCTCGCGTGCGGCGCGCACCATGGCCATGTTGGTCTCCATACCGGCGCGGCCATCGCCGGGCCCACAGGGGAAGAACCACTTTTGCGCTGCGTAGCCCTCCTCCAAGAAGGCGCGGGCCTGTGCGTAGACCTGCTCCGCGTCGGTGGGGAATCCCAGCGTGCTCACATAGGCCGGAACCGCGTCGCGAGTGGGGCCGCCCAGCAGACGATAGACCGGCAGGCCCAGCGCCTTGCCGCGGATATCCCACAGGCACATATCCAGCGCACTGATCGCCATCAGCATATAGCCCCGGCGCGCGTGCCGGTCCTGCCGCGAGAGGATATCCCACAGCCGCTCGCTCGCCACAGGGTCCTGGCCGATCAGATGCTGGCGGAAATGGGTGTCGATCTGGAAGGCCTGATCCACATAGATGGGACCGAACAGCCCGGTGATTCCCTCGTCCGTGTCCACAAAGACATAGACCTCGGAGATCGGCCGCTGGCCCGCGTCCTCATAGACCGCACCGCTCGGCGTCTTGCGGTTGCGGTACTCGGGATAGATGTCCAGCGCCCCAACCTGCCGGGCCACCGAGTGGCCGGCGGCCGTGTCGTAGGTGCCGTGCAGGCGTTCGTAGCGAATGTCCGTGATGCGCACGTGTGTCTCCCTCTGTAATGGTTATGTCGCCGCTGACTCAGGAGGTGAGAATGACCTTGATCGACTCTTCACCCGAGTGCGCGATCTCGATCCCCTCCTGGAACTGCTCCAGCGGCAGCACGTGGCTGACCAGCGAGGCGCCGTCGATGCGGCCATCCAGCAGGTACTGGATCGCGAGCGGGTAGGAGTAGGCCCCCAGGTGAGCGCCGTGGATATTGAGTTCCTTCTGATCACCGATGATGGACCAGTCCACCGCCACGGGCCCGGCGTGCACGCTGAACTCGACCATGGTGCCGAGCTTGCGCAGCATCTGCAGCCCTTGAGCTACCGCGGGGCCGGCGCCCGTGGCCTCGATGTACACGTCGCACCCATAGCCCTCGGTGAGGTCCAGCACGCGCTGGATGGCGTCGCCCTGGCTAACATCGATGGCCAGGTCGGCGCCGAACTTGAGCGCCATGTCGAGCCGGTGCTGCTTCATGTCCAGCGCGATCAACAGCCCGGGGCTCTTGAGCCGGGCCACGCTCACCATCCCCAGCCCGATGGGCCCCATGCCCGCGATGACAACCACATCGCCCAGCTGGATCTCGGCGCGCTGCACGGCGTGGATAGCGCACGCCATCGGCTCGATCAGCGCCGCCTGGCTGGCAGCCAACTCCTGTGGCACCTTGTGGACGATCGCCTTGGCGGGAAACAGCATGTACTCGGCCCAGCTCCCCTCGGCGCGATCCTTGATAAAGCCATAGATGTCGTGCTGCTGGCACATCCAGTACTGGCCGCGACGGCAGAAACGGCACTCGCCGCAGGGCACGATCTGCTCCGAGACGGCATGATCGCCGATCTGCAGTCCCGTACGCTCAGCTGCGCCCTCGCCCAACGCCACCACCTCGCCCACAAACTCGTGACCAGGCGTCACCGGCGTGACGATGTAAGGGGCGATCTCGTCCGAGCCCCAGACCCGCGCCCCGCCAAAGGTCTTGACGTCGCTGGCGCAAATGCCCGACGCCAACACCTTGACCAGCACCTCACCGGGGCCGACCCTGGGCACAGGAATTGTCTCCAGCCGGTAGTCCTCAATCCCATACACGCGCACCGCGCGCATCGTCTCTGGCAGTGTCATCCTGTCGACTCCTCTCGCATTCACGTTTCGGGCGACCGCACCGCCCGCACGATAAAGGCCCAATCCTGCCGGTCCGGACAGGCCAGCGTCACCGGCCCCAGGCCCTCGGCCAGGCCGACGGCCTCACGCGTCCCCTCCCGCGGGTCCACGCGCAGTATCTCATAGCGCGTCTCTGGCTCGCCTTCCAGCGTGAGCTCCAGGCTCGGTGCCCCCTCTGCGTAGATCAGGTACTGGCTCCCCAGCTCCGCCAGGCAATAGGCCTGCCCCTCCGCGGCGCGCACCAGCGCATCGGCTGGCATCAACCGCCACCAGGCCAGGCTGCGGAACACCGCCGCCAGGATCGCCAGATCGCTCTCCGCGGGATCATTGCGCGGGTCGTCCACATCAAAGGGTCCTGCGTTCCGCCAGCCGCCAAAGTAGGTGGTGCCAAAACCAGAGACGAAATAGCCGCCCGCCATGGCGAGCACCCAGGAAGCGCGCCGGAACGACTCGCGCGTGTGCGAGTGCTGCTTGTCCACGCCGGGCACCGGCTCGCGCCAGTAGGACCGGTCCGCCGACATGTCCCTCAGGTAGTAGGCATATTCCCCGTTGACCACGGGCTTGCCGTGGATGCGCGGCTTGAGCAAGTGATTATGCAGTGAGCGGCGCTCCTCCGGTGTGGCCTCACGGTCATAGGGCGCGCGATACATCTGCTGATAGTCCCCAAAGGACATCCAGTCCTGCCCGCCGAACCGCTCCACGGTGCGCTCGCGCCCCGCATGGATCGCCCGCATCCTTCCATGCGGGTCGGCGTCGCGTATCGCCTGCCCGATGCGCTCATAGCGCGCGACATGCTCCGCCCCGGCCAGGTCCCACTCGCCGGCGACGATGAATACCACATCCATGGCGCTGTAGCGAGAGACAATGTAGCGGGCATAACGCAGGCGCGCCTCGTCGTCGGCAAAGGACGACCAGGAATCCGCGCCGCGCGACCAGGCCAGCACCAACCCCGTAGTTATGCCTCGCGCGTTCATCGCCCGCACCCGGGCATCCACCTCGACAAAATAGGCCGTGTTCAACTGCTCGCCGGCGTAATCCAGAAAGGGGTCCTGCTCGGAGGGCACATCGGCGCCGCTCATCAGGTCCGCGTGGATATAGTTGAACCCCTGCGCCGCGCGCTCGTCCAAATAGTGCAGCACGCTGGCGCGGGCCAGCCCTTTGGCGGTGTTCGTGGCAAAGGCCCGCCAGAAGGTGTCGCCCATCAGCCACACCGGCGTGCCGTCCTGGGTCTGCAGGTGCTCGGGATACCCTGCCATGGGCTGCAGCCCGCCCGCCCGCCGGCCCGGCAGGCACTCGAAACGCCCGTTCAGGCCGTTCAATGGCGCGTGATCGGAAAGGGTGAAGTATTCCCAGGTGCCCGGCTGGTCGGGGCTGTAGCGCAGCCCCCAGAGATTCTCTCCGTGCCAGAAAAGGGCAATGGTATACTCGCGCCCATCGGGTGCGCGCAGCGTCGCCGCCGCCGCGATGTCCCGGTAGGGGTGCGCCTGGCCTGGATCGCCGCGAAACCAGCCCTCAAAGACGCCATACTGCTCCACGCGTT
>CAZMAI010000231.1:0-4113 GCA_964564195.1 uncultured Anaerolineales bacterium
CTTGCGCAGCGCGTCGCGCTCGACCTTGAAGCGGTCGTAGAACTTTTTCGTGACCGGTGCCGAGTCGGTGATCGGCTCCAGGCGTCCCACCACGTCCATGTGGGTGAGCCGTCCCTCTTCCTCCAACGTAAAGCTGATCTGCTCCAGGCTCTGTACCAGGGACTCTCCATGGCTGTCGTCGTCTATATAGTCCTTTTCGCGCGTGCGCACGGGCTGGTTCGGCTGACGTGACGACCATTGCCATATCTGGCGCTCGCCATGCTCGGGAGCAAAGATGATGATATGCTGAAATGCCTGGCGGGTTAGCTTGCGCTCTATTGCGCGACGCTCAGACGACACCGGCATCGGATCGCAGCGGCACAGCAGCGCCTGGACGCCACGTTTTTCTGCGACGGTCTCGAGCGTGTAATAGGTGCCCTGCAGCTCTACAGCCCGTGTGGCTGAGGCATAGTCCCATCCCAGGACCTCGGTAAAGAGCCGGGTATAGTCCCGTTCCCTCAGGCAACGGCGCACCAGTGTGCGATCTAGTGTTGGCATAAACGGCTCCTCTAACCTCCTCGGGCAGACAGTCCCATAGAACAGATGATCACAGGCGGCGACTGGTCGTCCCCATCCTCCTCTACCTGACACAGCCGCCCATCCTCGTACAAGCTCTTGACCAGGTCCGCCAGATCGACATCGCGGATTTGGGCGTTCAGCTGGCGATTGATGCGCTCCACGGCGCCGCTCTGCAGTGGAAAGCGAAAGATCTGCTCGACAGCGCGATATAGGGTCTCGGCCTCATCCGTACGGCCAAACAACGTGCCGCGCAGGGCACGCGCGTAGGCTTCCAGACGGATGTAGGTTTTGTAGCGCGCGCCACGGGTGCTCCCCAGGCCGCCCCCCAGGGTTGCAGCACCGCGCGCCAATTCGGCAGCCACCCTGGCAACGGCCTGGTGATGCCATGACTCGCGCTCCAGTGCAGGCGTCTGCGCGGTACATTCAGCGGCCCTCAACACCGAGAGTGTCGACGCGCTGTGGAGCGCGCCGTCTGGTCGGGCCCATCCCAGGGCTGCATTGCCCGCTGCGGTCTGTATGTATACCAGAGCTCCTTCTGGCTCATTCGGTCGGGGCGCCCACGCCTTTGTGGCATAGACCACTGGAGGAAGGCCAGTGACCCACTTTTCGAGCGAGGGGTCCTCGGCGATAGCTCGGCGCCAGATGCCATCAGCCTCCGACACCAGATCGACCTCGCCTTCGTCTCGGTCGTCCAAGCTCCCCACTTTGCCCGTATAGATGTCGATGAAGGCGTTCGGGTTCTCCTCATCTTCAAAGTACACTTCATCGGATCCCACCACTTCAGCGTTTTCATGCAGCCTATCCCGAAGGCGAGAGCGCAAGTTGAGCAGGCGCTCTACACCATCAGCAGGCCAGAAAGAGTGGCAGAGAATCTCCGGCGCACTCTGCCCGATGCGGTCGACACGGCCCGCCCGCTGGATGAGGCGGATGATCGCCCAGGGCAGGTCATAGTTCACAACGATGTGCGCGTCCTGGAGGTTTTGACCCTCGGACAGCACATCGGTGGCGATAAGCACGCGGAGCGTATCGCTCGGCGCGATGCGGTCGGCGCACTCGTTACTTACCGGGGAGAACCGCCGCGCCAGCTCGGTCGGATCCGCGGACTGGCCCGTGACGCCGGCCAGTCCGCGGATACCACGCTCCCTCAGGTTCCGTGCAATGTACTCCACGGTGTCTGCGAACTGGCTGAACACGAGCAGTTTGTCGCCAGGATAGGTCTCGGTCACCAGACGTTGCAGTGCGGCTAGCTTGCGATCGTCCTGCGGCCGCCACAGCCCCGCGGACTGCAGGAGGGAGGAAAGGCTCTGTGCGTCAGCCATCAGATCTCGAGCGAGCTCAGGCCCAAAAAAAGATGGGTCAAGCCAGCGGAAGCGGGACTTGAGCGGTCCAGAGTAGGCCGCATACACCTGGGCAGCCCGGGCTCGAAAGTCAGCCTGTGTCCGGCCGTCACCCTGCTGCGCGCCAGTGCCCTCCTCGAACTCCTCCCTGGTCGTGTCGTCATCCAGCAGATCCTCGGCGGTATAGCCGGGATCATCTGCATCCTCGTCCTCGAAACGCGTGTCCAGCGTAACATCCATACGCAGTAGCTCAGCACCCTGCGTGCCGATCGGCAAGGCCAGGTTGTTCTCAAGCGCATGGAGGAACACATAGTTCCTCAGTATGTGCCGCTCAACAGAAAGCAGAAAGGCATGGCCGCTGGATTCGAGGCGCTTGAACAGGTTCGTGCGGCTAAATCCCATCAGTCGCCGTCTGGCCCTGCCCAGGTCATCGAGAATTCCGGCCTCCTCGGCGCTCGGTTTGCGAGGCGGCTTTGCTCGGCGATACTCCTGCAGTCCATAGCGTGGGAGGTGCAGGCCGTTGATAAGAGATACGACGTCGTCAGAGTACAGGGCAGCGTACTGGTCACGAGGATCGCAGGCGTCAACTTCAAAATGCTCCGACAGGGGTATTCGTTCGGGCATGAAGAACCGTCGATCGCCGGACATTTCGAGATAGTAGCGTCCGGTCTCGTCATCGCGCACGGCATAGTTGCGGCGAATGTATGAGCGCGTACGGCGGACCATATAGAGGCTCATGAGCGAGCGCCAGTCGTCAGGCTGCTCACTGTGCCTAAAGGCGGCCAGCGTATGTGGCGAAACCTGGAATCGAGCCTGGAACTCGAACGGACGCATCTTCATAGCCCGCATCTGTGCCTCGGGCGCTACTGCCAGCGCCAGGCTATCGTCGATGAACAGCCCCAGTTGTCCCGCAAGGTCAAGATAGGACTTGTTATAGGGAGTGGCCGAAAGTAGCACGCATCTGCAGTCGTTGCGCTCAATATAGTCGCGGATGACCTTGTAGCGCTTGCCCTCCGGGTTGCGCAGGTTATGGCTTTCGTCGAGTATCAATAGCCGAAACCGTCGGACGTCGGGGAGTTGCTTCTGCACCTGACTGATCGACAGCACGCGGCCTGTGATCCCCCACGTGTCGAGGTACTCCTGCCACATCCTGGTCAGGTTTTTGGGACAAATCACGAGCGTGTTGTCGTTATAGTCCTCCTGAAAGACAGCGGCTACCGCAGTGGCCATAAGTGTCTTGCCAAGGCCGACGACATCGCCAATGATAACGCCCTGACGTTGGTTCAGGTGGCGCGCCGCCAGTTGGACGGCCTTAACCTGAAAGTCCAGCAGCGTGTCCTGAAAGCGACGAGGCAAACGGAACTGACTCGCTCCGGCGCGCTGCTCCCGAGAGAGATGGTATGCCATATTGAGGTATATATGGTAAGGGAGGATAGCCCGCTCGCCTGCCCAGCTCTCGTCGATGATCTGAGCCAGTTCCTCGGATATGTCCAGCGCCCAGTGGTCCTGCCAGCGCTCCTCAAACCAGTCACAGAGCTTGGCCACGGCGTCCTGCTCCACAACATCAACGTTCAACTCACCCTGGCCTCGCATCCCGGCCAGCGTGAGGTTGCTGCTCCCCACGTATCCGATACGCGGCGTGAATGCGTCCTCCCGGTGCACCAGGTAAAGCTTGGCGTGCAATGGATGCCGCAGATAGAGCTTGACGACGACCTGACCAGTCTTGAGCTCTGCAGCGAGCCTTCTCAGGCCAGCCTCGTCCTCATTGGTGGGAGCGCCGACAGTCAACTGCTCCTTAAAGTGGGAGGCCACCTGATGTTTGAGTCGCAGCGCCTCTGCATTGTCGGGCGGACGTTCCGTGCCTGCAAACAACGAACGGAGCAGCTCTTCGGACGACCGCTGCATGCCCACCAGAACGCGGCACTGGGCTCCCTCGCCACCGGGCCAGGACGCGATGGGGCCGTCCAGCAGGCGCCAGCCGCGCAGGTTGAGGTAGCCGACGCAAAAATCGGCCCGGTACGATTGCTCCAGCGCCTGAAGCAGCGCGTCCAGAAGCGGGTCAGCGATGTTATCATAGATGTGTGGCATGCGTGCTCCTGGCTGTGCTAGAATAGAATCTGAAAGCACTTGTACCCTCTCCCATCCCTCCCTGTCAAGTCCCATCGCCGCCTGCTTTGGCCCCCTGGGCTAGGACGCTGCTGCAAGGCCATGGGACCGG
>CAZMAI010000232.1:0-4102 GCA_964564195.1 uncultured Anaerolineales bacterium
AGTGAGCAGGATTTCAGTGGCGCCGACACGGTGATGGCCAACCGCTTGCTGGCCCTGAGACGGGCCCCATCGCCGGCACTAGAGGCCCGAGTCAGCGGTATCCCCCTGTCATCGCATTCGACCAACCGGCTCGCGCACCGCTACGTCTGGGCCGCAGTGACGGTGGCATGCGTTGCTATCCTTCTGGCATTCACGGCCCAGCCACTTCGCGCTGCGATGGAGAGCTTACAAATGAGGATCGGCGACGCTATCATAACTGTCACCGACCGCTCGCCCGACACCGGCAACGCGACTGTCGTCGCACCGAAGCTTATGACGCTACAGGATGCGCGGACTTCCGTAGCCTTCGAGTTTCTCACTCCAGCCGTAAGCCCCGAGGGATGGACGATGGACAAACAGGTGCGTGTGTATGACCTGGGCGGCGGACCCTTCGTTGAAATCGTGTGGACGAACTCTGGTCGCGGAGACATCGTGTACACGGCACGCTCTGTTGCACAGGCCGACAGTCTGCCAACATCTGTTCTAGTGGGCACGTCAGAGGTCCGCGAGGTGCAACTCGGGGGCCAGCCGGCTGCGCTCGTCAAGGGCGGGTGGGACCACGAAAGCCGCGAATGGGCCTGGCCAGAGATCACGACCCTGGTTTGGACCCGTGACGGTACCATGTACACGTTATTGACAAGCGACCGTGCCGTTAGCGAGGCAGAGCTGCTGATGATGGCAGAGTCAGCCAGGTAGCGGGTACGGATAGGAGAACGGGCAGTTAGCGGGGCGCTGCCCGTTCTGGCTTCTAGGGTAGAGAGAACAGACTTTTGCCGGGCATTGAGCGTTCAGCGACCTTGGCCGCGATAGCAGACGGTGCGCCGGAAGCAGGCTGTGATACATCCTCCGCCAAGGCGGCGGGGGCATCGCTTTGGGACTGACTGGCTCAGCAAGATCATGGGAAACTCCGCGCAACATCTGTACGGCGCTGGCGATTCCACGCCGTCTAAGTCTGCACCGACGCATTGATCATGCTGCGCCAGAGCTCTTGAGGAGGAGCCTCAATGAAGCGACTCGCGAATTCATGGCCCCGGGTTCGCCGGGTGCTCTTGACGCTGGTGATCTTCTACCTGGCCAGCGGGCTGGCGTTCAGCCTCGGCACGCTCCTCTGCTACAACGTGCGCAACTGGGAATTGATGGGCGGGTTCAGTTTCCCGCCGCTCTATCTCCCTGGTCTGCCGCTCTATCTCCTCGCCTGGCCCGTCTTTCTGCGCGCGAACCTGATCAATGGCCTGGGCCTCTTTGGGCGCTGTGTGCCTCTCTAGTGTTCAGGGTGGTCAGGGGCTACCAGTGATCACAAACTGGGTTGCCGCACCCCTTGCGAACCGCGATGGAACCTGCTAGCCTGATAAAGCGTCAATGCTACAGGTGCGTGCAGGAGGTGTTCCCATGCCGATATCTGCCTCTCCCGAGCGCGTGCTGCTCAGCGGCGTCCCCAGAGTCGCCTTCTACAGCGGAGGCGCGCGCTGCCCCGAGGACATCACCTTTGCCTCCTGCCTGAGGGCGGCACTGGAATTCCTGGGTGACTGCCCCGGCTGCCGTCATCTGGCCACCCATCCCGCGGGCAGCCCGGTGAGTTGTTCCTATGCCTGGTTCCTGGGAGTCACGGGCCATGCCTTCTCCCTGATCTGGGAGCACGGGTGGTCGCCGGGCAACGGCAACCTGCACTGGATCGCGAACGACCCCTCCGAACCCTACCGGCGCGGGCTGGAGGCGGCAGGGCGGGGCGGCCAGGTCTGGCTGCGGGGCGCCGCCTGGCCCGCTGAGGCTGCCCTGCGAGACGCGATCAAGTCGAGCCTGCGGGCGGGGAGACCCGCGATCGCGCTCGGCGTGGCCGGACCGCCAGAGGCCGGGCTGATCACGGGTTATGACGACGATGGAGACGTGCTGATGGGCTGGTCGTTTTTCCAGGACATGCCCGAGTTCAGCGCGGGGCTGGCATTCGAGCCCACAGGCGAGTTTCGCGCCCGCGACTGGTACGCGGGCATGGAGGGTCTGATCACGCTGGGCGAACCCGCGCAGGCGCCGCCACTCGAGGAACTGGTGCGCAGTGCCTTGAGGTTCGGGCTGGAACGCATGCGCACGCCCTCGATCGCGGGCCGGCACGCGGGCCTGGCGGCCTATGATGCCTGGATCGGGCACCTGCTCATGGACGGTGTCTTTGACACGAGCGACGCGGAGGTCCTTGCTGAGCGTTTTGGGGTTCATGATGCTATGGTCGGCAACCTGGCCGAGTTGCGCTGGTACGGCTCGCTGTTCCCGTCGCAGGTTGCCAGCGACCAGCCCTGGATGGCGCCTGAACTCTTGCGCGCCGCCGCCTGCATGACGGAGGAGCACAAGCTGATGTGGGACGCCTGGGGGCTGGTGGGCGGAATCGGGCGCGACCCGGCCAAGGTCCAAAAGTTGGCCGAGCCCGACGTGCGGCGAGCGCTGGCCGAAGTCATCCGGGCGTCGCGTGCGCAGTACAAAGAGGTAGCGGATCACATCGAAGCGGCCTTGGCAGAGGCTTGAGCGGTTCGGTCGGGGGGTCACGCGGACTCTGGGGAGGAAAGCAGATGAAGCACAGGGTGTTGCTGGTGGTTACGTTCCTGGCCAGCTTGGTCCTGCTGGCAACGAGTCTCTGTGGGTGCGGCATCACGCCGCTAGAAGCAGAGCCGACCTATGAGATCGATACGGTTGTCGTGCCCTCTGCGACGGCCACTCGGGCTGCTACAGCACCGCGGTGCCCGCCACGGTCGCCCCTTCTGAAACGACGGTACCGCCTGCGACGGCTACGGCTAGCGCCATGATCACGACCGTCTATACTCCGGACCCTGCCGTCCTGAACGCGCAGGACTATGGCGGATGGCAGACCTATGAGAATGCCTCTTACGGCTTTGGGCTGCGCTATCCCGAAGGTTGGACCCTCTCTGAGGTAACCAATCCAGTCAACACGATGGCGGGCCACCGTATCGATCTGGTGCAAGATCTGGATCCCGGAAACAAGATGTATATCGCGTTTCGATTCGCCGATGAGGATAGGCAGATCCTGCCCACCGGCATGAGCCAGGGCGAGTGCCAGGAGCGCGGGAGCATCCTGTTTCTGGGAGAGGAGCTCGGCCGTCAGGCGCTGGTGGATCGGGGAGACGACTCTGCAATTCTCTACGGCGGAGGGGGCGAGGTGGTACGAGGCGAACTGGTGTTCTGGCTGACAGCCCTACGCGTCGCTTCATCCGATGCTGATAGGGCTATCCCACAGGAAGTGCAGGAGATAGCCGACGCGGTGTTGCACTCTGTGTGGCTCAGCCCGGGCTGAGGCGCGGCAGCAGTTGATCTGCGCGCCGTCGAGGCGTAGAATGCGTCTGCAAGCTGGTCGTCTGATGGGACACATCCCGTTGGTGGGGTGATGCGGCATGACCGGCAAGAGGGCAGGATGTGAAAACTGTTCGTGAGCGCTATGACGCGCAGTATTTCGACTCTCTGAGCGACAGGCTTCCCTTTTATCGTGACATTATCACCCGGCGCTACGCTCATCTGGTGCGGGAGATCGCGCCCGGGGGCCGCCTGCTGGAGTTGGGCTGTGGCGATGGAAGGCTGTTGCAGGAACTGTCGAGAGACTTTGAGGTTACCGGGATAGACATCTCTGAGCACGCCATCGCGCGGGCGCGGGAGCGTGTGCCTCGGGCTATGCTGCGCGTGGGCGATATTGCCGTCTGCCCCACAGAGGTTCGCTACGATATCGTGCTCGCCCTGAACGTACTCGAGCATCTGCCGGACCCAGAGGCTGTGATGCTGCGGGTGCACGAGATGCTGAGCGAGGGCGGCGAGTTTGTCTTTGCGGTGCCCAACAAGCACGGGCTGATTGGACGAGCGCTGGTTGGCCTGATGAACTTGCTCGACCGCACGCACATCTCTACGTACGCCCGAGATCGCTGGCTGGAGCTCGCGGCCGAGCTAAAGTTCCGGGAGATCCGGGTGTTGAACGCGACCTGGTTCGGGCCGACAGAGGCGGGGCTCGCCAAATACCTCGCGCCGATCCTGATCGTCGTCCTGTATCGCCAGCCCAAACCTGTCTTTCCGGACG
>CAZMAI010000233.1:0-1397 GCA_964564195.1 uncultured Anaerolineales bacterium
TGCAATCTGTGATCTGTGATCGGCATGCGCTTGAGTGCATGGCTGATCACAGCACGCAAACCTGAGGAGAGACCATGTCCGACATCCGCGTCGTGGGCGTGGGCAGCGCCCTGCTCGACATCCTCGTCCGCCTGGAGCGCATGCCTACCTGGGACGACCCCGTCGACCTGCTGGACCTGGAGATCGACGGCGGCGGGCCGGTGGCCACCGCGCTGGTGGCGGTGGAGCGCCTGGGGGTACACGCCGGCATGGTGGGCACCTATGGCACCAACCGCGTGGGCCAGATCAAGCTCCAGACGCTGGCCGAGCACGGCGTGGACGTGAGCCGCATGGTGCCCCGCACCGGCATCGACACGCAGGCCTGTATCGCCTACATCGATGCGGCCACCGGCGAGCGGGTGTTCTCCGCGCTGCACAACCTGGCGCACGACGCGCTCACGCTGAACGAGTTGGATCGCGATTACATCACCGCGGCGGACTACCTCCACCTGGACGGCCGCCATCCGGATGCCGCCTTGCAGGCCGCCCGCTGGATGCGCGCCGCGGGCAAAAAGGTGATGGTGGACGGCCCCGCCACCCGCGGCGGCTGGCCGATAGCACCCATCATGCCGGACCTGATCGCCACCTGCGACGTCCTGATCTGCGGCGCAGGCTTTGGACCCGATCTCACCGGCCTG
Organism: uncultured Anaerolineales bacterium; assembly: GCA_964564195.1. Lineage (GTDB taxonomy): Bacteria > Chloroflexota > Anaerolineae > UBA1429 > UBA1429 > JAAYED01. Next base: position 678 of record CAZMAI010000233.1, read on the forward strand.
ACGGACGTGTGGGAGATCGGCCAGGCGCTCCTGGATTTGGGACCCGCCGTGGTGGTGCAGACCGAGGGGCGCACGGGCTCGTACACGGTGACGCGCGACGACCAGTTCCACACGCCTGGCTTTCAGGTGGACGTGGTGGACACCACGGGCTGCGGCGATGTCTTTCACGGCGCCTACATGGTCGCCGACCTGCACGGCTGGGACGTCCGCCAGGCCGTGCAGTTCGCCACGGCGGCCGCGGCGCTCAAGGCCACCCGGCTGGGCGGCCGCGCGGGGATCCCGACGTTCGAGCAGACGCTGGCGTTCCTGCGGGAGCGGGCGCCGGAGCGGCGTTAGCGCGTTAGCGCGTTAGCACGTTGGCGGACCACGTGATGGCACACTGCAGAAAGCAGACGGCAGATCAAAGATCGCCGCTGCCCCCTCTGCCTGCAGTCCGGGTTGGGGCGCGTGCGCTGTGTACTGCGCCATGTACTCCGCGTCAGATGTCGCTGTGGGGCGTAGGCCCGTGTCGTAGGGGCGCACCACCGTGTGCGCCCACGAAGCCGCCCGACTGGACCACGGACGTCTCGCCCGCTCCGGGCCAAGCCCGTGGGCATCGTGTCGAGGAGGCCGACACGAATGTCGGCGGTCCGGTGCGCCCCGGCTCTTGTGGCGCGCACGCTGTGTACGGGGTGTTGCATTCCTCGCCCGTGCCAGGAGCGGGCTGTAAGCCCGCGGTCC
>CAZMAI010000233.1:1497-4084 GCA_964564195.1 uncultured Anaerolineales bacterium
CGTTGACACCCCTCCCCATCCGTCCTATGCTTTGCGCTAGTGTGTTAGCGCGCACCCGGGAGGTTGTCTATGAGCATCATCGCGGTCGATCATCTCACCAAGTATTATGGCAAGTCGCGCGGGATCGTCGACGTCTCTTTCGCCGTCCAAGAGGGCGAGATCTTTGGGTTCATCGGCCCCAACGGCGCCGGCAAATCCACGACGATCCGCCTGCTGCTCTCGCTCATCTACCCCACCTCCGGCAGCGCCACGATCTTTGGCCGCGACTGCATCGCCCACGGCGCCGAGCTGCGTCAGGACATCGGCTACCTGCCCTCGGAGGTGTTCTACTACGAGGGGATGCGGGTGATCGACCTGCTCGAGTACGCCGCCTCGTTCTACAAGCGCGACTGCTGCCCGCGGCTGCGCGAGCTGGCCGGCATCATGGAGCTGGACCTCAAGCGGCGCATCGACGATCTCTCCTACGGCAACAAGAAAAAGGTCGGCATCGTCCAGGGGCTGCTGCACTCGCCGCGGCTGATCATGCTGGATGAGCCCACCGCCGGCCTCGACCCGCTGATGCAGCGCACCTTTTTCGACCTGATTCGCGAGGAGAACCAGCGCGGGGCTACGGTGTTCTTCTCCTCGCACATCCTCGGCGAGGTCCAGCGCATGTGCAATCGCGTGGCGATCATCAAAGAGGGCAGCATCATCGACATCCAGGACATCCGCACGCTGCAGCGCGACAACTATAAAAGGGTGCGCATCGCGGCGGACGGACTGGATGCGGCGCGCTTTCGGATCGACGGCGTGACCGACCTGCAACAGGAGAACGGCACGACCTCGTTCTTTTTCAAGGGCGACATCAACGCGATCACCCGGCTGCTCGGGACCTCCAACGTCAGCGATCTGACCATCGAGGATCTGACGCTGGAAGAGATCTTTATGCACTATTACGAGTGAGCCAGATGAACATCTTTCGCCACGAACTCAAGACACACCTCAAATCCGTGCTCACCTGGTCGGCGTCCGTCGCCGCCCTCATCGTGCTGTTCATGACGCTGTTCCAGTCGTTCGCCAGCGAGGCCTCGATGCTCGACGATCTAATGGCCTCGATGCCCCGCGAATTGCTGGTGGCCTTTGGCATGACGGACATGAACCTGGCCACCGTGCTGGGCTACTACAGCCTGCTCTTTGTCTTTGTACAGATCTGCCTGGCGATCCAGGCCGCGAACTATGGCTTTTCGCTGGTCTCGCTGGAAGAGACCGAATGGACCGCCGATTTCCTGCTGACGCGCCCCGTCACCCGCACGCGGATCATGACGGCCAAGCTGCTGGCTGCGGTTGTCGCGCTGTTGATCACGGCGGCGGTCACCTGGGGATCGACCTACCTGGCGCTGGCGATGTTCCGCGGCCAGAGCACCTACGACAGCGCGGCCCTGATCACGCTGATGCTGAGTGTCCCCGTCCTGCAGGGGGTGTTCCTGGCGCTGGGAATGGCGATCTCGCTGCTGGTGAAACGGATCCGCAGCGTAACACCTCTCTCCATGGCGCTGGTCTTTGGGCTCTACATCCTCAACGCCTTTGGCGCGATGATCGGCGAGCAGAGTCTGGAGGTGATCTCGCCGTTCAAGCACTTTGCGCCCTCGCGGATCGTGGCCACCGGTGCGTGGGATCCGCTGGCGATCATCAGTGTCATCGCGATCGTGATCTCGATCCCGCTGGCCTATGCGCTCTACGCCCGGCGCGATATCCGGGCGGCGGTATAGGAGGGTGCCATGAACATCTTTATCCGGGAGCTCAAGGCCACCCTCAAGTCACTGCTGATCTGGTGCGCCATCACCGCCCTCTTTGCACTGGTCGGGTTCGGCAAGTTTTCGGCGTTCTACGAAAACCCCGAGCTGATCGGCGTGCTGGACGCCATGCCGCAGGGGATGCTCGACGCGCTGAGCATGAACCTGTTCAACCTGACCACCGTGACGGGCTTTTTCGGGGTGATGGTGATCTACTTCTCGCTGATCCTGGGCATCTCAGCCGCGATGTGGGGCAGCGACATCATCGCCAAGGAGGAGCGCGACCGCACGGTGGAGTTTGCGCTCACGCTGCCCGTCACGCGGCGCAGGCTGATCACGGGCAAGCTGGCTGCCGCCGCGGTCAATGCGCTGATCCTGAATGGGGTCACCTGGGGCGTGACACTGCTCGGTGCCCGGACCTATGCTCCCGATGCGGCCTTTTATGGCTTTGTCGCGCGGGTGATGCTCGCGCAGATGATCCTGCAGGCGATCTTTCTGGCGCTGGGGATCTTTCTCGGGTGCACGCTGCGCTCGCACAAGCGCGCGGCCTCGCTCTCTGTCTCGATCCTCCTGGGCGCGTACTTTGCCTCGATCCTCGCCGGCCTGAGCGACAAGGTGGACTGGCTCAAATACCTGACGCCTTTCAAGTACTTTGAGGCAGCCTCGCTCCTGCACGAAGCGCGCTTTGAGCCGGTGTACCTGGCGCTCTCTGCGGGACTGGTAATCGTGCTGCTGGCCGCGGCGTACACCGGGTACCAGCGGCGGGATTTGTATATTTAGGTTGCAGGTTGCAGGTTTCAGGTTACGCGTTGACG
>CAZMAI010000234.1:0-4078 GCA_964564195.1 uncultured Anaerolineales bacterium
CCCCCATGGAAAACCCGCTGATACCCTCGTCCGTTGTGATCTCCACAATGGAGCCCGTGGCCGTGTGCTGCGGACCGGGGTGTCCGTGTCCCTCTGCATCGCGCACCTGACCAGACAGGTATTCAAACTGGATGAGATCGACGCTGGTGATACGCATTGATCCTCCTAAGGCGTGATGCTCGTAGAGTGCTGTTGGCCTGTTGCCCCCTACCAGGGACGTGTTGGCGTGGTACCTTTGACGGCTGACACCAGATTGCGGCATGCGTTTGCGAATATCCCGACATCGACGCCGAGCGAGATGTATTGCACTCCCGTGTCGATCCACCGCCTGGCAGTGTCCGCATCGCCAGCAAAAGTGCCCGCGGCTTTGCCGGCTGCGCGGATCTTGGTGACGGCAATCTCCATGCCCTGCACGACTCTGGGGTCGTTGACCTGGCCGGGAATGCCGAAAGACTGTGACAGATCGTAGGGGCCCAGGAAAACCACGTCGATCCCCGGCACGGTGACAATCTCATCCAGGTTCTCCAGTCCCCGTACGCCCTCGATGTGAATGATCACCACCTGTTCGGCGTTCAGCCCGTCGGTGAGGCCCTCGGTACCATACACGGTATAGTCACCTGCGCGCGTAAAGAGCGATATGCCGCGCATGCCCAGCGGTGCGTACTTGGCCGCGTGCACCACTGCCTCTGCCTGGCCACGTGTCTCAATCTGCGGCACCTGGACACCCGCGGAGCCTATATCGAGGGCCCGCTGGATCAGAGGCTGTTCATTGGCGCTCACGCGGATGATCGGATCAAGGCCGGCCAATTGCCCGGCTCGGCAGAGGTCCTCAGCTGTCTCTATCGACAGGGGCCCATGCTCGGTATCGACGATGGCAAAATCAAAGCCAGCCAGGCCGACGATCTCTATGAAAGCAGGGTATGAACAGTTCATGAATGGGCCGACCACGGCCTCACCGCGTTGCAGCTTTTCCTTGAGCAAGTTCCTGCGCATGTCGCACATCCTTTTCTATGAGAGTGACACTGGACCAGTCTAGATGCGCTCCAGAGCACCGTCAAGGGGGCGACAACAGGAGGCGGAGTTGTGGCAACAGGCAGCATAGCGTAACATCCAACCACAGTTTTTGCAGTACTGAAAGGATAGAGCCGGATGAGACTGGGTTACCTGATGCCGCTGACGGTTGACAACATCTTAACGGCGAGAAAGCTGAGCTATGACGCGCTGGAGGCCAATGTAGGCTGGATCACAGACTCTAGCATGGCTGCCTTGCAACAGGATCTTCCCGCGATGAAGGAGGCCCTGGCGCGCGAAAGGATCTCGATCACCGCGATCGCGATCTATGGTGATGCCATCGCGGTCCCTGCGAACGAAGCCGTCGCGTGCTATGGTCGGGCGATGGACCTGGCCCGCGAGTTGAACTGCGGCGTCGTCGCGGGCATGACGGGGCGCGACAATGCGCTACCGGTGGATGACAATCTTGCGCTCTTTAAGGACCGCTTTGAGCCGATTGCCGCGATGGCATCCGACAAGGGGATGCGCGTGGCGTTCGAACCCTGGCCTGGCCATGTCACCGGCTATGGACCCTATACGTGGGCCAATATGGCGGTGTCCCCCTGGCTCTATGACCGGCTCTTTGAGGCTGTCCCGAACCCGGCGCTCGGGATCGAGTATGACCCATCACACTTTGTCTGGCAGGGGATCGACTATCTCCAGGTGTTCCGCGATTATGCCAGTCGCATCCATCATATGCACGCCAAAGACATCCTGATTGACGTCGCTGCCCTCAGGCGGCAAGGGGTTCACGGACCGGATTGGTGGCGTTTTACGTTGCCTGGCCTTGGCCAGATCGACTGGCCCAAGCTTCTGAGGACCGCTCAGGCCGCGGGCTACACCGGGGATATCGCCGTTGAGCATGAAGATCGAACGTACTATGGCGATCGCTGGAATGAGGGGTTGACACTCGGTCTCAAGATGCTCAGACCGCTGATCGAGGAGATTTGGCCGAGCTAACTTCGTCGGTCGCCGGAGATGCGGTCGCCAGGCGATGCATTCGTTTGGCAGTATCCTCAAGTGAGGCGCCCCCATCGGAGGCGCCTCACTTGGCATGACCGCGATCAGGACTCGCCGATGCCCAGTTCCTGCTTGCAGAAAGCGATGCTGCGCTCCAGGTCGATGCACTGCTGCGCGGCGAGGGCCGGGAGGTACTCGGGCGGCATGTCACGCCCGACCGTCAGGCAGGGCCGGATGTAAGGCTCGCCTTTGCGTACGAGCGACTCAAACTGCGCAAACTCACGGGCCGGTGTATCCGGGTACATCTTCCAGTAGGCTGCGTCAGGCTCGAGATAGTCGAGTACGCGGGGCGCGGCGGAGGTGATGATCTCCAGGCTAAAGGGCACGTTCGGGCACAGTTCGATGAACCGCTTGGCCCAGTCCTTGATGCCGATGTTGCCATCGCCCATGGCGACCCACTGCACCGAGGCCCCTGTGGGATGCTGCCATACGCTGGTATCGCGCACGTGACTGGTAACGATGTAGGGTGCCAGGTGCTCCAGCGTCACAAAGGGGCTTTCTCCTGCCCACAGCGGATTGCCGGAGTCGATGCACGCACCCACATACTCCGGGCCGGCCGTTTTGATCAAATCAGCCAGCTCCGAACCGTGGAAATCGCCCGCATGGTTCTCCAGCGCGAGCTTGATGCCGAGGTCCATACACTGGCTGCGGACAGCCTTGCAGGTGTTGATCGTGTTTTCGATGTGTGCCTCAAAGGGCAGTTCGGTCTGGCGATCCGCTGACGAGCCCTGCACGCAGCGCAGGATCGGTGACTTGAGCTTGTCAGCTACGTGCAACATCTTTGTGATCTGCTCCACGGCGGAGCCCTGCGAATGGTCAAAGATCGTCGCCGATTCGCAGATGGAGAGCATGCCTACTTCGATGGCGAGGCCAAGCTCGTCAGCACGCGCCTTGACGCGATCCAGATAGTCATCCTCGAGGCTCGCAAAGGGGGCGAGGTCGGAAAAGTGAACCAGATCCAGCCCAACCTTCTTTGAGTAGTCGAGGAGCTGAAAAGCGTCCCAGCCCTTGCTCCGCACGGTGTAGATGTCCTGTCCCAGTTTCATAGCTTGCCTTCTCCTTATCCTGTCTAGTACTTGAGCTCGATACGGCGGCCAGTTTCGGCCGACGCCAGCGCCGCCTCGCCGACGGCCAGCGCCCGGTATCCGTCCTCAAAGGTCGCGGCGTACGGGCTGACTGGTTCGCCCAGCGTGATGGCGCGCATCATCACGTTCACTTCATGCACAAAGCTGTGCTCCCATCCGATGATGTGACCATGGGGCCACCAGAACTGGTAGAACGGATGGTCGCGCTCTGTGATGGACACGGTGCCAAAGCCCTGAAGTCCCTCGGGTGTGCCCTCTTTGAGATAGATCTGCAGTTCATTCAGGCGCTCGAGATCGAATACAACGCTGGCCTTGGAGCCATTGATCTCGAACGTATTCTGATTCTTGCGTCCGGTGGCCACTTTGGATGCCTCGATAGTCCCGATCGCACCATTGTCAAAGGCTACGGTGGAGACGAACACATCGTCGACAGTCACCTTGCCCATCTCGCCGGGACGATCGGGTAGCGGGCGCTCGCGAACAAAGGTCTGTGTCATCGCGGAGAGCGCCGTGATCTCGCCTACCAGGAACCGGGCGAGGTCGATGATATGGACACCGATGTCGCCTATGGCGCCATAGCCGCCCTGGCTCCTGTCCGAGCGCCAGCTCCAGGGCCTGTCCGGGTTGTCGCCGCCCTCTTGCAGATAGCAGCCGCGGAAAGAGTATAGCTGGCCGATAACGCCCTGGTCGATCAGATCGCGCACAAAGCGCACGGCCGGAACAAGGCGGTAGTTAAACCCGGTCATGTGCACCACTCCCGCTGCTTCCGCTGCCTGCCACATCTTGTGGGCATCTATGGCTGTCGGGGCCAGCGGCTTTTCACACAGCACATTCTTGCCCGCCGCAATCGCGGCCAGGGTAGGGGCTGCGTGCGCATCGGCCGAGGCGCAGTTGTCAAAGAGCACGATCCTGGGATCCGACAG
>CAZMAI010000235.1:0-4067 GCA_964564195.1 uncultured Anaerolineales bacterium
CTTTACCGAGGCGACGCTGATCAAGGAACTGGAGGCGAACGGGGTGGGCCGCCCCTCCACCTATGCGAGTATCATCAGTGTCATCGAGAACCGCCAGTACGTGGTCAAGACCAGGCAGCAGCTTGCCCCCACCGATCTGGGCATGGTCGTGTGCGACGGTCTCGTGGCGGCTTTTACGGACATTATGGATGTGGGCTATACCGCCGAGATGGAGACGCATCTGGACGAGGTGGCCAGCGGCAAGCTGGGCTATCGCAACATGCTGGAGGGCTTTTACGGGCCTTTCTCGCAGACCCTGAATGGAGCCCGACCGGTGCTGGACGCGGCCATCGAGGCCTCGTTGGCGTCTAACCTCTCCGTCCCAGATGAGGAGCTGGTGTGCCCCGCGTGCGGGCGTCCCCTGCAGGTCAAGCTGAGCAAGGCTGGACGTTTCCTGGGTTGTTCGGGCTACCCCGAGTGCCGGTTCACCCGCGACCTGGACGAGTCGGGCAAGCCGCGCGACACAGAAGATGTCTACGCAGAGGGCGAGGTATGCGAGAAATGCGGCGGCCGCATGAAGATCATCACCCGCGGCAAATCGCGCTTTCTGGGGTGTGAGCACTATCCCGAGTGCAAGAACACGCGGCCCATCCTGAGCGAGCGCATCAAGCAATTGGCGCTGGAGACGAACTGTCCGGCCTGTGGATTAACGCCGCTGGTGCCCAAGTCGGGACGGTACGGCGAGTATCTGCACTGTCCCACCTGCAGCGTGAACTATTCTCTGAGCAAGCTGGGTCTGAGTGCCGGACGCAAGGCAAGGTCTCAGGGCGCGGCAGCCGCCACGGTTGAGAAGGTGGATTTGGTCTGTCCCTTGTGCGGCCACCAGGGTCTCGAGCGACGAGAGGGCAAGTACGGACCCTATTATCGCTGCACGGCGTGCAAAAAGAACATATCGGAGAAAAAGATGAACGCCCCGGCAGACACGCCGGCGACACCTGAGGGCAGCCCGCGGTCAAAGACAGATCCCGGTAGCGGCAAACCGCGGCGCAAACGCGCATCTGGAGGGCGCGCCGGGGAGCCCGGCCAGACATAGCAAAAGAGGGCGGCCCATGGGCCGCCCTCTTTGCGATACTGTACCGGTTGACTACTTGACCTGGACGGTGGCGCCGGCCTCTTCGAGCTTGGCCTTGGCAGCCTCGGCGGCGGCCTTGTCCACGCCCTTGAGCACCTCGGAGGGGGCCTCGTCCACAACGGCCTTGGCCTCGCGCAGGCCCAGCGTCGTGAGCTCGCGAACGGCCTTGATGACCTGGATCTTTTGGTCGCCGGCCGCCGTGATCACGACGTCGAACTCGGTCTGCTCTTCCTCTTCCTCAGCTGCGGCTGCGGCCACGGGGCCAGCGGCTGCAACGGCCATCGGGGCCGCGGCGCTCACGCCAAACTTTTCCTCGAGGGCCTTGACCAGTTCGGCCAGCTCAAGCACGGTCATGTTGCCGATGGCTTCGATCAGTTCTTGCTGCGTCATTCTACGATCCTCCCGAAATTCTCGAACAAAGGGTGTTGGTAACGTACGGACAGGTGCGTGTTGTTTACGACTCTGAACCCTCGAGCTGTTGCGCTCGCGCGTTCAGCACGTTCATTACGCCGCGAACCATCGCCGCGAGCGTGCCCACGAGGCCGCTGACCGGCGCCTGGATCCCTCCCAGCACGCGGGCCATGAGCACCTCGCGCGAGGGCAGGTCTGCCAGAGACTGGATCTGCTCCACGGTGGCGATTTTGCCGCCTACGATCCCGCCGACGATCTTCATGCGCTCGTTGCTCGTGCGCGCAAAGTCGTTCAGCGCCTTGGTGGTTGCCGCGATATCGTCGTAAGCAAAAGCCACCAGACTGGGACCAGTCGTCAGCTCTTTGCTGATCGGCAGGCCCTGTTCCTGCAGCGCCCGTTGCATCAGGCTGTTCTTGACGACGAGAACGTCGCCGCCTGAAGCCCGGATCTGCCGGCGAAACGCGGTCATCTGAGCCACATCGATCGCGTTGTAGTGCGACCAGATCAGCACCTGGGCTCGCCCCAGCTTCTCTCCGTACTCTTGGACCAGTCGTTCCTTTTCCTGACGTGTTAGAGCCAAGGTATATCACCTCCCTCACAAAAAAAGGTCTTTGCGCCATAGCACGCAAAGACCCGGGAAAACCCAGTAATGTCTCTGCCTCGGCAGGCGTGCTGATTAAGCGATCGACGCACCTGCTGTCTATGGCAAGCAATGGGACAACGTATTCAGTTGCTGACGGACCTCAGGCGGCGCGCATCGAAGATGCAGCCTGGATGTTAAGCGGCAGGCCCGGGCTCATCGTCGCTGTGAGCGTAACGCTCTTGATGTACTGGCCCTTGCTTGCTGCCGGACGGGCAGCAACTACCGCGTTCATGACGGCCGTCAGGTTCGCCATGAGTTCTTGTTCGCTAAAGCTGGTCTTGCCCACCGGGATGTGCAGGTTTGCCGTGCGGTCCGTGCGGAACTCGACACGCCCCTGCTTGAGCTCCTGAATGGCTCTGCCAATGTCCTCGGCCTGCACCACGGTCCCAGTGCGCGGGTTCGGCATCAAGCCACGCGGGCCAAGCACGCGACCCAGGCGCCCGACCTTGCCCATGACCTGCGGCGTCGCCACAGTCACATCAAAGTCGATCCAGCCTCCCTGGATGCGGTCGATGAACTCGTCCGTCCCGACATAGTCTGCCCCGGCCTCCTGCGCCAGCCTTACGGCCTCGCCTTCGACAAAGGCCAACACCCGTACCTGCTGACCGGTGCCTGAGGGCAACATCACCGTGCTGCGCACCTGCTGGTCGGCATGTCGCGGGTCGACGTTCAGGCGGAGATGCAACTCTACCGTCTCGTTGAACTTGGCGCGAGGCATGCTCTTGAGCACCGCCACAGCCTCTGCCGGAGCGTACTCGCGATCCTTCTCGACCAGTTGCTGCGCTTCTAAATACCGTTTACCGTGTTTTGCCATGTTGTTCTCCTTGTGGTTCGAGCGGATGATTCAAGCGACCATCCTCCCACCCATACAGGGACTGCTCCCTGAAAACCCACTAATCCCTGATCGTGATGCCCATGCTGCGGGCAGACCCTTCGAGCTGCGCCATGGCGCCCTCGACATCAACAGCGTTGAGATCGGGCATTTTCGCTTCGGCGATCTCGCGCAACTGCGCCCGGGTGATCGAAGCCACCTTCTGCGTGTTCGGCTCGGATGATCCCTTGCCAACGCCCGCTGCCTTGAGCAATAGATCCTTGGCAGGCGGCGTCTTGGTGACAAAGGAAAAGGACCGGTCCTGATAGATGGTCACTTCGGCCGGGATCACCGTTCCCGCCTGTGCCTGGGTCCGGGCATTGTATTCTTTGCAGAACTGCATGATGTTGACGCCGTGCTGGCCGAGCGCCGGGCCCACGGGGGGCGCCGGGTTGGCCTTGCCGGCCTGAATCTGCAGTTTGACAATCGCCATGATCTTTTTTGCCATCTCGCTCTACCTCTCCGTGCAGACTGATCCCTCCGGGCGGGGCAGCCTAGATCTTTTCTACCTGTAGGAAATCCATCTCGACCGGGGTCTCACGCCCAAAGAAAGAGACCAGCACACGGACTTTGCCGCGCTCCGGATAGATTTCGTCGACCACTGCCATAAAATCCGCAAAAGGACCCTCGACGATGCGCACTGTCTCGCCCAGGCGGAAGTTGACCTTGATACGCGGCTGCTCGGCCTCCATGCGCTCGAGGATCTTGCTCACCTCGGACTCTGTGAGCGGAATCGGCCGCGTGCCAGATCCTACAAAGCCCGTGACGCCGGGCGTGTTCCGCACAACGTACCAGGACTCGTCGTCCAGGACCATGTGAACCAGGATGTATCCCGGAAACACGCGCTTGCGCGTGGTGCGCTTTTTCCCCTCGCGGATCTCCACCTCTTCTTCAGTGGGCACCACGACCTCAAAGATACTGCCCTGCATGTCCATGGTCTCTATACGCTGCTCGAGGTTTTGCTTGACCTTGTTCTCATACCCCGAGTAGCTGTGGACCACATACCAGGATCCGGCGGGCTCCTCAGAACT
>CAZMAI010000236.1:0-4034 GCA_964564195.1 uncultured Anaerolineales bacterium
GTCTTTGAGGAGGTGGGCTGATGGAGGCTGTGCGTCCCGAGTGGCTGAGCCGCCGCAACCGCGGCATCCACATGACCATTCGCGATGTGGACTGCGCCGGCTTTGACGTCGAGGGCATGGTCGCGACCTACGCGCGCTGGCACGTGACCTATTTCTCCTTCTTCGCCGCGGGCTATGTCACCACCTATCCCACCCGCTTGCCTCTCCAGCGGGTCAGCCCCTGGCTGGGCGGTCGCGATCTCACGGGCGAGATCATCGCCGTCTCGCACCGCTACGGGATCAAGGCGGTGCCGATGATCGACCTGGGGCAGTTGCCCGAGGCGGCATATCTGGCACATCCCGACTGGGCAGCGCGCAATGCAGCGGGAGAGGCAGTGCGGGCGACCGAGGGTGACCTCTATCGCGCCTGCCCGCTGGGCGGGTATATCCGCGACTATAGCCGGGAGATGATCGCCGAGTTGGCCGAGCGCTATGTGCTGGACGGGGTCAAGTTCGGCGGCGGCTCCTATGGTTTTGGGACGTCGGTCTGCCACTGTCCCGCCTGCACGGAGCGGTACCCCGCCGAGACGGGCCGGCCCCTGCCCGAGCGCGAGGACTGGAGCGACCCCGATTGGCAGGCTTACCACGCCTGGAAGGGGCGCAAGACCGCCGAGACGGTGCGGCACCTGGTACAGATCGTGCGGGAGGTTGCGCCGGGCGTGCCCGTGGTGGGCAACGCCGTCTGCTTTGGCGATCCGGGCTGGACGCTAAATTCATCGCTGGACATCGAAGAACTGGCCGAGATCGAGGATATCGTGCAGGTAGAGGTGCAGAACCGCTACCGCTACACGCCCGCGCAGGATAGCGGCTGGTGGCAATATCTGCGTTGGCCCTCCGAGACGGCGCGCTACATGACCACCGTCTCCGACCGGCCGATCTGGACGGTCTGCTCCTACTTTCTCGCGTGGCCCTGGCGCCGCAATGCCGTGCCGGCCGCGGAGCAGACGGTTTACCTGGCGCAGATGGCAGCCAACGGCGCGACGCCGATGGTCAACCTCTCCGGCGGGCCCCCGGCGGTGCACGAGGACGCCCGCGGGTTCGCGGCGGTCGAGTGGCTCTACACCTTTATGGCGGAACACGAGGACATCTTTGAGGACCGCTCGGCGGCCAACGTGGCGCTGATCTACAGCCAGGCCTCACTGGAGCATTATGGCGATCGCGCCATGCACCAGTACGTCGACAGCATGCGCGGCTATGAGCTGGCGCTGGACGAGGCGCACATCGCCTACGATATCCTCTCCTGCCGCATCCTCTCCGCGGAGCGTCTGGCACCCTACCGTGCCGTGGTCCTGCCAGCCGCAGTCGTGCTCAGCGATCAGGAAGCCGAGGTGCTGCGCGCGTATGTACTGGCCGGCGGCGGGCTGGTAGTCGATGATGGCTGCGGCCTGCGCGGGACGGACGGTGCCCGAGAGGTTCCGGCGCTGGACGCGCTGCTGGGCATCCGCCGCTTGGGCGAGCCCGTGCCGGCCGCGGGCGCCGCACGCGAGATGATGCAGGCCTACATGCGTGTCGTCGAGGCGCACCCCGTGCTGGCCTCGTCGCCCGACCTGAGCCTGCTGCCCCTGCCCGGGCGCGTGAACCCTGTCTCGGCGGCAGCGGACACACAGGTGCCCCTGCGGCGCGCTGCGCCGTTCAAGGTGTTCCCCGAGGGTTGGGCCTATCCTACAGAGGACGACCCGGGCGAGCCGCTGCTGGTGGCGCGGGAGCCGGGCGCGGGCCGGACCGTCTTTCTGGCCACGCAGCTGGGCCGCTCCTACACCATGCTGCACTATCCGCCGCTGGGCGATTTGATCGCCGATACGGTGCGCTGGGCCGCCCGTGATGCGCTGCCGCTGCGCGCGGTGGCGCCGCCGACGCTGCAACTTTCGTCGCGGTCCTGCGGCAATGGTATGGCCGTACATGGCGTCAACCTCACCGGCGGCGAGCGCTACATGCGCGAGATCGTGCCGCTGCACGGTGTGTGCGTCGCCCTGCGGGAGACGGAGGGGCAGCCGCTTGTAAAGGCCACGCAGGTGAGCAGCGGTGAGTCTCTGGCTGTATGCCGAAAAGACGGCTGGGCCGAGGTCACCGTGCCGGTGTGGGGCGCCTATGATGTGATTCTGTTCCACACGAATGAGGAGAGCTGAGTCATGATCTACAGCCATCTCTTTGTGCGTGAGCCGGAGCGGCGGGTGAGGGCAGCGCTCATCGGAGCAGGCTCCTTTGGCCGGGCGATCGTCACCCAATCGCCGCTCATACGCAGGCTGAATCTGTGCGCCGTGGCCGATCTCAATGTGGCAGAAGCAGTAACGGCCTATGAACAGGCTGGCTATCGCCGCGATCAGATCGCCCTGTGCGACAGTCGCTCCGCGGCACTGGCCGCGCTGGAGGCGGGCCAGGTGGTTGTGGTGGGCGATGCGCTGCTGCTCATGGACCTGCCGCTGGATGTCATCGCCAGCGCCACCCGGGTGCCGGAGGCCGCGGCGCTCTATGCCCGCGAGGCCATCGACCACGGCAAGCATGTGGTGATGATCGACAAGGAGGCGGATGCCGTGGTGGGGTCCGTGCTCAAGCGCCGGGCCGATGCCGCGGGCGTCGTCTATACCACCGACGACGGCGACCAGCCCGGCCTGCTGGTCGGGCTCGTCGCCTGGGCGCGCGAACTGGGGATGGAGGTGCTCTGCGGCGGCGACCTGCGCGATGCACTGTACGACCCGGCCAGCGGGACTGTGTCCCGGGGCGGTCGCTCGGTGAGCGTGCCTGAGAGCGAGCGCTGGGCGCTGGAGCCGATCCCGGCGGGGGAGGCACCGCGCTATGCGCGGGCGCGTCGCGAAGCGCTGGTTTATCTCGGCGAGCCCGACCACCTGGCCGACCCGATCTGCCACATGGCGGTGGCGGCCAACAACACCGGTCTGCTGCCAGAGACGCCCATCGGCCATCGGGCGACGCTCCGCATCACCGAGATCCCGTCCGTGTACTGTCCCGTTGAGCAAGGCGGCATCCTGGAGCATCGCGGCGCGCTGGATGTGGCCTATGCGCTGCACACGGCGCACGAGCCCCACGGCGGCGGGGGCGTGTTCATCGTGGTGGCAAATCCCGATCCGGTCTCGCGCGCGACCATGATCGAAAAGGGCCTGTATGCCAATCCGTCCGGGACCGCCATGCTGGCCTACCGGCCCTATCATCTGTGCGGCGCAGAGACGGCCATGTCGATCCTCTGCGCCGGGCTGCTGGGCGTGCCCACGGGCAGTGCCGATCTTCTCCCGCGGGTGGACATGGCCGCAACGGCCACGCGCGCCTTTGTCGCAGGAGAGACGCTCAGCAGCCCCGGTGGGCTGAGCTACAACCCCGACCTGCACGCGGCTATCATCCCCGGCGGGCCGCTGGGGGCGGATCGCCCCGTGCCCTTTTTCATGCTCGGCGGTGTGCGGGCGGCCTGCGACATCCCGGCCGGGACAACGATCACGGGCAGGATGGTGGCGCGTCCGGTCGATTCGGCGCTGTGGGCGCTGCGGGAACAGCAGGATGCTACGTTTTTCCCAGAGGAGATTTGGCCATGACAGTCTCGCGCGTGAATCTATCTTCTGACGGTCCAGAGCTATCGCGCCTGGCCCAGGGTTGGGCCAGTACGGTGCGGCGGGGTCTCACGGTGGCCGAGGCCACGGCGCACGTACACGCCTGCCTCGAGCTGGGTATCACGACCATGGACAATGCTGCCATCTATGGCGGAGGCGCGGCCGAGACGCTGCTGGGCGCCGCCCTGGCCGCGGAGCCGGGGCTGCGCGACCGGGTGGAGATTGTGACCAAGTGCTCCGTGGGTGACTGGGGCACCTCGCTCTACCACTATGACACCTCGCGCGAGCACATCCTGTCCTCGGTCGAGCACTCTCTGCAGGAATTGCGCACCGATCGCATCGACCTGCTGCTGATCCACCGGCCCGATCCGCTGATGGATGCTGACGAGGTGGCGGAGGCCTTTACTGAACTGCGCGATGCAGGCAAGGTGCTGCATTTTG
>CAZMAI010000237.1:0-4016 GCA_964564195.1 uncultured Anaerolineales bacterium
GGCCCCCGATAAAGGCATCGCCGGCGGCGGTGGTGTCCACCACCTCGACCCGGCGCGCGGGTACGTGCAGCGGCTTGCCCTCGGCCACCAGGAGGGCGCCCTCACCGCCCAGGGTGACGATCACCACCGGGACACCCATGGCCTGCAGTTCGATGCCCGCCGCGCGGGCACCGGCCAGATCGGACACTGACAGGCCGGTCAGCGTCTCCGCCTCGGTCTCGTTGACCACCAGGCAGTAAACGCCCTCCAGGAATGCGGGATCGACGGCATAGGCAGGCGCGGGGTTCAGCACCACGGGGACGCCCTTGGACGCGGCGACGCCGATGGCGTGGCGCACCACGGGCAGCGGTACCTCGAACTGGACGACGAGAAAGGACGCGCCCCAGATCAGCTCGGTGGCACGATCGACGTCTTCGATGCTCACGCGGCCGTTGGCGCCCGGGGCCACGACGATCGAATTATCGCCGTCCTCCTGGATCTGGATCAGGGCGATGCCGCTGGGCTCGCGCCGGTCGCGCAGAATATAGCCCGTCTCGACGCCCTGCATCATCATATTGTCCAGCATGGCGTCGCCAAAGGCGTCCTGGCCCACGCGGCCGAGCATGGTGACATTGGCACCCAGCCGTGCCGCGGCGGCAGCCTGGTTGGCGCCCTTGCCCCCCGGCACGGTCGAAAAGCCATAGCCGTGCACGGTCTCGCCCGGGCGCGGGATGCGCTCGGTGCGCACGATCAGATCCATGTTCAGGCTGCCCAGGACGACGATATCGCTCATGTTGACGGCTCCGTGCTGGCTGTGATAAGCCGATTCTAGCGGGGCAACGCCGGGGCGTCAACGAGGCAAGGATGCGGGCTGTAAGCCCGCGGTCCAAAGCCTGTCGGACCGCGGGCTTACAGCCCGCTCCTCCCAGCCCAGCGCATTGGCGCCCGCCTCGCCGGCGGGTATAATAAACTGTTTGGATATCCCCTCACTCATTTCCTGGACCCGAAAGGAGCGCACGATGCAACGCACACCCTTCCTGAACGGCTGGTCTTGTGACAGTGGCGATGGTTTCGGCGCACTATTTGCGCCCAGCCGCGGGGATCCTGTAACGCTACCCCACGATGCAATGGTGCTGCAAGGCCGCGACCGGGAGAGCCAGCCGGGCGGCAGTGTGGCCTACTACCCCGCCGGTACCTATACCTATAACCGCACGCTCGATGTGCCTGCTGATTGGCAGGACAAAAGCGTCGCGCTCGAGTTCGAGGGTGTCTATGCCAACGCCATGGTGTACGTCAACGGGCAGTTGGCAGGCCAGCGACCCTATGGCTATTCCGAGTTCACCGTGAACCTGCGCCCGTACCTGCGATTTGGCGCCGAGAACGAGATCAAGGTCAAGGCCCGTACAAGCACCGATGGCGAGTCACGCTGGTACTCGGGCGGCGGCCTCTATCGTCCAGTGTATCTGCTGGTGGCCGGTCTGGTGCATATTGCGACGAACGGCGTGCGGATCACGCCCGTCGAAATCGACGGCATCCGCGGGGATAAGGCGGAACAGGCCGTGGTGGAGGTGGCCACGACTGTGGTCAACGAGGGCAGCCTGCCCCGAACGGCCACACTGGTGACCGAGTTGTGCGACGCACAGGGCAATGTCGTGGCATCGGGCAGCGCGCCGGTGACTCCCTTCCCGGGCGAGGGCGCGATCGTACGGCAGCGGATGCTCGTCACAGGTCCGCGCCTCTGGTCACCGGATACCCCCAACCTGTACGCCTGCCGTTCGCGACTCGTGGACGGGGACGAGGAACTGGATGCCGGCGAGAACGCCTTTGGCATCCGGCGCCTGCAGTTGGACGGACGGCACGGCCTGCGCATCAACGGCGAGCCCGTGCTCCTGCGGGGCGGTTGTATCCATCATGACAACGGCGTGGTGGGCGCCGCGACCTTTGCGCACATGGAAGAGCGCCGGGTGGCCATCATGAAGGCCGCGGGGTTCAACGCCATCCGCAGCGCGCACAACCCGGTTTCGCGCGCCACGCTGGATGCCTGCGACCGCCTGGGCATGCTCGTCATGGACGAGACATTCGATATGTGGACCGAGAGCAAGCGCAACGACGATTACTCGCTCCATTACGCCGAGTGGTGGGAGCGCGACGTCGAGGCGATGGTCGCCAAGGACTATAACCATCCATCGGTCGTGCTGTACTCGATCGGCAATGAGATCCTGGAGCTGGGCTCGCCCCTTGGCGCGGCCCTCGGGCGGCGCCAGGCGGAAAAGATCCGCTCGCTGGACGGCACGCGCTATATCACCAATGGCATCAATGCCGGCATGGCCGTGATGCGCAACGTAGAGGAGATCTTCCCGGGCGTCAAGGACCTGGCCGCGCTGGCGGCAACGCTGCCGCCGAAGGCGGAGGCGTCGAGCGCTGGTCCATCCACGGGAGATCACCCCGCCGGCGCCGTGCCCGCGGAGAACCCGTTCACGTGGATTCACGACGCGATCGAGTACCTCATGAACCACCCGCGGGTCTGGACGCGGCTGGATGAGACGTCTTCAGTCCTGGACGTGGTGGGGCTGAACTATGCGCGCTCGCGCTATGAGCCCACGGCAAAAGAGTACCCGCAGCGGTTGATGGTGGGTTCTGAAACGTACGTGCCGGACATTGACTTGAACTGGCCCCTGGTAGAGCGCCTGCCACAGGTCCTGGGCGATTTCTGCTGGACCGCCTGGGACTATTTGGGGGAAGCGGGGGGCAGAGGCGGCGGATGGCCGCGCTATATCAACACGAACGGGGTGATCGACCTTACCGGCCACCGCAAGACGTCGTCCTACCACCGCGAGATCGTCTGGGGCCTGCGCAGCGAGCCGTACATCGCCGTGCAGCGGCCGCAGACCTATGGTCAGGAGCCCGAAACCTCGCCCTGGGCGTGGAGCGACTCGATCGCCTCGTGGACCTGGCCCGGCTTTGAGGACAAGCCCATCGTCGTCGAGGTGTATGCCGACGCCGACGAGGTCGAGCTCCTGCTCAACGGTCGCGTGCTCGGCCGCGCGCCCGCGGGCGAGGCCAATCGCTTCCGGACGTTCTTTGACGTCACCTACGAGCCGGGCGAGTTGGTGGCCGTGGCCTACCGGGATGGCGCGGAGACAGGACGCACATTGTTGCGCACCGCGGGTCCGGGGCTCGCCCTGGACGTGGTCTGCGACCGCGACACCCTTCGGGCCACCGGCGATGACGTGGCCTGCGTGACCATCACCCTCACCGACGGCGCCGGCATCGTGCGCACCGATGCGGACCGCTCCGTATCAGTGACGGTGGATGGCACGGGAACGCTTCAGGGGTTCGGGAGCGCCAACACGCTGACCGAGGAGCAGTTCTCCGCCACCGAGCGCACGACGTACGACGGGCGGTCACTGGCGGTGGTGCGGGCCGGCCTGTCGCCCGGGACGATCAGCGTGCGTGTATCCGCAGAGGGTTGTGAGGATCGCGTGGTCACGGTCGCCGTGGAGTAGGTCGGGCCATACCGGAGCAAGCCAGATCAAGAGCGGGCTGTAAGCCCGCGGTCCGAGGACTTTAGGACCGCGGGCGCATAGCGCCTGATGCGGATGATACTCAGGACATGGACGCTGCCGGGCCACTGTTGGCGGCGCCGACGCGGCTCGCCGTGCGCGAGATAAAGCGATCCAGCGCCACGATGGTGCGTTCGTGGGTGCCCTCGCCGATGGGGCCCGCGTGGTCCTCAGCGGTGACCTTGAACACCAGACGGCGACCGTCGATCTCCTCGAGCGTGGCGCGGGCGATGACGTGGTGCCCGATGGGCGTGGCCGCCAGATGGCGCACGTCGATGTGGGTGCCCACGGTGCAATGGCCTGGCGGCAAGAGCCGGTCCACCGCTCGCACGGCTGCCTGCTCCATCAGGCCGATCATCTGCGGTGTGGCAAGCACCTCAACGCCGCCGCTGCCCCACCGGCTGGCCAGGTGCTCGGGTGCTACCATGAGCGTGAGTTCGGACTGCAGACCGGTGCTCAAAGATTCAGTCAGGT
>CAZMAI010000238.1:0-2660 GCA_964564195.1 uncultured Anaerolineales bacterium
CCTGTCATGGACCAGCAGCGCCTGAGCCGTGCTATCGTATTCCCTCACGGATCCCCCCTGGACCGTGGCGCCCGCCACGTAAAGTTAAAAAGCGGGGCAGGCAGATCACTGCCTCCCCGCTCTGTGCGTCACACGAGTATGTTCGCGAACTGCCGGAACTAGGCCTCAGCCTCGACGCCCTCGAGATTTGCGTTAAGATCGGCCACCAGCGCATCGACGTCGATCCCATGGGCCATCGCGCCCTGGGCCAGCGACTCGAAACGCGCCGCCGCGCAACCTACGCACATCAGCCCGTGCTTGAAAAAGATCCGCACTGTCTCCGGATGCTCGGCTACAATCTCTTGAATCCGCATCTCTTTGGTAATCGCCATCTTTGTCTCCTCGCCCTCCGGTCACGGCCGCGGGCCTTTACTCTGATCGTGCGAATAGTATACCACACTTGTTAAGAATGTCAATTTGTGCCGCGTGAACGTGTGCGCAACCGGCTGGCGCGCCGTGCCTGCACCGTATATGATCCCTGCACATCCTGTGTCGAGGCACATACGACCCATGCTTGCCCTGTTGCGCCACCTGCTCAGCGCCGAGTATCTCTACGCGCCGCATCCGGTTCCCGCCGGCCTGGCATCGGCCGAGTTCGCCGGCTGGGCGCTGGCGCTGCTGACCCTGACCGTGCTTGCCGGGCGCTGGTATCGCGTGGTTGTGTCACGCGGCCGGTCGCCGTCGGCGCCACGGCTTATGCTTGGCCTGCTGCTGGCAGCGGCGCTGGCCCTGGCCTGTCAGACCCTGAGCGATGGCCCGCTGAGCGCGCGCATCTGGACCCTGACTCTGGCCGGGCTGGCCCTGAGCATTCCGGTCTGTGCCTGGCTGGCACGCCGTCGCACGCCAACCGACCTTCAGCCGCTCCTGCGGGCGCTGGCCGGTGACCTGCGCCCCGGCGATCCCTCTCTTCCCCTCGGGGCCACGATCGCCTGGCTGCTGGGGCACGCCGCGGCCCTGGGCTCGGCACTGGTCGACGCATGGGGCACCAACCGGGCAGCCCAGGATCGTTGTGCGGTGCTGCTGGCGCTCGTCGCGGCTCTCATCGCTCTGGCCACCTCTGCCATCGGTGCACGAGAGCCCGGGCGTCGCCGCATCGTCCGGATAGAGTTGCTGGCGCCGCTCCTGCTGCCGTACCTCGTCCTGCGCCTGCAGTGGCTTGTAGTGCACACGCTGGGCGTGGACACGGGCGCCTACCAGGCCTACCCCTTCCCCGATCTCTGGTCGCCCTGGTTCGATCCGTCGATCCCCTGGCTGATCGCCGCCGCCTGGATAATGCTCAGCGCCGCGGCCTTTGGCCGCAGAGCACGGCCCGACACGGAGCGCTGGCTAGTGCGGCTGGCCGCGGCCGGCAGCATCGCCTGGCTGGGCGTACTCTACGGACGACACCTCACCGCCGGCGCTGGCGGCAGCGATCCTTTCGCCTACCTGCAGATGGCCGCCGACCTGGCGACCACCGGCGACCTGCGCCACGCCTTTCCCCTGGTGCCCCTGGCGCTGGAGGCCGGCGTACCGCTCTGGCCGCTGGTCCCGGTGGGCTACCACCCGCCCTTAACGGGAGTAGCCGCCACAGTGTGGCCGCCCGGTTGGCCCGTGCTACTGGCGCCCCTCTACCGGCTGGGGGCTGAGCCGCTGGCACTGTGGGGCGCCCCACTCTGCCTGCTTTTCTCCGGATGGTTGACGTTTCATCTCGCCAGACGTCTGTGGACCCCTTCTAACCGCCAGCGCAACAAGACCACCGGGGTACTGGCCGCAGCGCTGCTCCTGACCTCGTACGAGTTCCTGACGCGCTCGCTGGTCCCCATGGCGGACGCTGCCGCGGCCGCGGCCACCCTGCTCATGCTGCTGGCACTCTTGCGCGCGCGGGCTACGGATCGCCTGCGCTGGTCCGCCCTGGCCGGCCTGTCACTGGCCCTGGCCTATACCATCCGCCATCCGCTGCTGCCGCTGGCCCTGGCGGCACTTCCAGCCCTTATCTATGGTTCCAAGCCCTGGCGGCGGCGCCTGTCGCACCTGGTGCTCTTTGGGGCCGTCGCGCTGGCGGGTGCCGTCCCGGACCTCTGGTACCACCGGGTCGCCTTTGGCTCCCCCTGGATCAGCGAGTCCGCCGAGTGGTTCCTGCTCTCGCCGGCGCATATCCCCTCGACCCTGGCCTCCCTCTGGCGGGGCGATTTCCTCCGGCCCAACGAGTTCGGCTACCTCTGGCCGCTGATCCTGACCGGGATCGCCGTGACGTGGCACCGCCCTGATGAACGCTCTGCCACATGCATCCTGCTGACCGGCGGCGGCGCGGTGCTTCTGTTTCACCTGGCCTACGAGGCACTGCGGCTGCGCGACCTGATCCCCCTGTTTCCCCTGCTGGCGCTGTGGGCAGCGCGGGGCGCGTCAGCCCTGTGGACCTGGGCCGGACGCGACGCCCACCCGCAGGCCCGGCGCACCGTTGTCGCGCTGGCGCTGCTGTTCCTGCTGCTGGCGCGAACAACGCCGACGCTGGCGCTGCCCCTGCAGAACCGCGTCGAGACCTTTGGCCACCTGACGCGAGCGCAGCGAACGGCCTACGAACGCCTGGGCGCCTCGCTACCGCAATCCGCGGTGGTGGCCACCGCGGCCAGCGCCGGGCCGGT
>CAZMAI010000238.1:2760-4005 GCA_964564195.1 uncultured Anaerolineales bacterium
GGCCCCTGCGCCGCACGGCCAAGCCGTAAGCGAGCCCCACACCCAGCAGCGCAGCTGCAACAATGCCGGCCAACAGATAGCCCCAATCACGCTGAGTGAACAGGGTCTGCTCATAGAGGACGCGCTCCAGGCAGAGCGTGCCTTGGCCGGTGTAGGTCGCCACCGCCATCAGGACCCTGGCCCGGTCCGACGCCACGGTAAAGCTCACTGGCCGCCATTCGGCGCCCCCCAGGTCGTCCGCGGTCAGATCGTGCGCGGCCAGCGCCTGGTCCGTGCGCTCATCCACCACCCGCACCTGTCCCGGACTTGCGCCAGAGGCACCAGGCTCGCCCCGCACGTACAGCGTGACCTGCATCTCGCCGGGCAGCATCCCCTTGCGGATGCCCCAGCTGAGAAAGCCCGCCTCCGACTGGCCTTCGGTCGCACAGACGGGACCGGATGGCTCACCGAATAGGCGCTCGTGGGTCGTCGTCACCCCCGCGGTACCCGGCACCTCGCGCAGGCGGGCGTACTCCTCCGAGGGCAGATAGCCCTGGCCCCGGTCGAGAGCGGGCATGGCCAGCACACCAGCGTTGCGCCAGTAAAAGCCGCCCGGCCAGCGCGTGGAGAGCAGCAGGATCAGCAGGCCGGCCCCCAGCAGGGGCAGCACGGCGAGACGCCAGAGCGTGAAACGGTGCGCGCCGTACAGCGCAAGCAGCGCCATCAGGGGCAAGACCGGCAGCAGGAAACGCCAGGGCAGCGACCAGCCCCAGTCAGCCACGCCCGCCGCCAGCGCCAGCGTCAGGACGCCGCCATAGGCCGCCACCAGAAGAACAGGCATAAGCGCGTGGTGATCGCGGTCCAGCAGTGCCGCGGCCCCACCGGCGATGGCCAGCAGCAGGAAAGGCGCCACGGGGAGGATGCCGACCTCACGCTCGAACAATAGCCCCAGCGCGATGGCCGGAATGCGCCCCCAGTCCGTCGCCCGCGAGGAGAGATGCGTGTACTGGGCGTTGCTGAGCGGGTTACCATAGTAGCTGGCATAGAACAACACAAAGCCCGCCGCGCCGGCCAGACAGAGCGTCAGCAGGGCCCGCAAAGACTGGCGTCTCGGCTCGCGCCACAGGGAAGCGAGACCCGCGCCGCCCAGAAGGAGCGCGAGCGGGACATAGCGCACGTGCAGCCAGGGGAGGGCGCAGATCACCAGCGCCAGCAGCACCGTCCAGCCCATCGACGGCAACCGGCGGAGGGCGCGCAACCCCAGCA
>CAZMAI010000239.1:0-4001 GCA_964564195.1 uncultured Anaerolineales bacterium
GCCCAGGCGCGGATGGCCTCCCAGTCGCGATAGTCGCCGGGCTGCATCCTGGAGATCCGCATGATGAGCCACATGACGATCCGTTCGGGGATCCGCAGCGCGGTTGGATCTACCTTGCCGCGGAAGTAAGCCAGCGAGCGGGGCCTGATGGCCTCGATGAGGGGCAGGGCATTCTTCAGTGAGGCGGCCAGCGCCTGCGAGGACGCTACATCAGGCACATCGTAGGCGTAGACCGGACATGGCATCCCCTCCCCGTCCGTGGGAGTGGCCGGGCGCAGGCCGGTCACAAAGAGGGCCAGGGGCTTGCCCTGCAGGTCCATGCGATGTCCGTTGAGGAAGGCTATCATCTCGGGATGCCAGCCAAAGCGGTAGAGCAGCCCGCCCGCCACCACAGCGTCATAGCCCGACAGATCCTGCACGGCAGAGGTTGCCAGAACGTCGACCTGATGCCCCAGCCCCTTGAGTTCCTCGCCGATCGCCGCGGCGACCTCGGCTGTCGACCCCGAATGCGTGACATAGGCAACCAGCACACGTGCCATTGGATCCCTCCCGAAATGCTAGCCAAGGCTGCAAAGACTCAAGCGCTACCTTGTCTCTGGCAGTTCCCTCACCCGGAGCTTGCGACAGAGTTGGATGCCGGCAATGCCCAATACCACCAGCGCGAGCAAGAACACGGCATACACGGCGAGCACCAGCATCCAGGGCCAGCCCTCCGCGGCACGCACCCCGCTGGCTACGCCGGTGACTGCCGCGATTCCCTGGCTACAAACCAGCGCCGCGATGGCCACGGCGAGTGACCAGGCCACCTCCCGTCGCAGCAAGCAAGCGCGGCACGCGGCCCAGAGCAGCAACAGCCCTCCCGCGAACCCTAGCAGGAACAGCTCCGCGGGCATGAGATAGTCAAAGCGGAAACGCTGCCATGCCACCAGCGACACCATGCCCAGCACCAGCGGGGCCAGCAGATCCAGCCAAACAAGCACCGCCCCGGCGATGGCTAGCGCCCGCGTCCAGACGCGCCCCGTCTGCATGGTCGCTACCTCCCGCGCCAGGCATCCGGCGCCGGCACACTACGCGGGCGAACTCCCCACTGCGGCGGCGCTCGCTGGTCGCCGCATGAGCAGGATGCCGCACACCCCCAGCACAACCTGCGATAGCAGGTACAGCCCGTAGACGGCCATGACCAGGGTGGCCAGGGCCGACCCCAGCGACGCCACCGGTTCCAGTTCCATCATCAGTGCCCGCTGCAGCAGGACGGCTACGATAGCCACGCCCAGGCCGGCCGCTGTCAGGGCACGATAGCGCCGCCTCAGCAGCGACGCCGCAAAGAGCAAGCCGGCCCCGATGAGCCCTAGCACGAAAAACCCTCTCTGGATCAGCACCCAGAGCGGACTCGCCAGCGGCGCCAGCATCACCACCCAAATCAGCATAGTGCCTGCAAGGGCCAGCCAGTGGCCCCTTCGCTGAGGGGATCTAGCCACGAGAATCTGCATCCTCCGTCTCTAGTACACCTGGCTCTCCGCCCCCGCCAGCCGGGCGAAATCGAGCCCCGTCGGCTCCTGGAAGACCCGCAGGTCAAAGACGCGCACCGCCGCCAGCAGGTGGTTAAAGATCTGTCCCTGGATCGCCTCGTACTCCACCCAATCCGTGGTCTTGGTGAACACGTACACTTCCACAGGCAGGCCCGTGGGCGCGGGCTCCAGCACGCGCACCAGGAACGGCTTCTCTGTCAGATGGATGTCATCACGTCTCTTGAGATAGGCCACGATGTATTCGCGGAACACTTCGACGTTGGTTACCTGCGGGCCGTCCAGCGGCCAGTCATAATGCTCAGCGTGCGTCTGCATGTGCTCCTCAAGCGCGGCGATGCGCTCCCCCAGCCAGTCGGCGATCAGGTCGATCTTTTGCAGGCGGCGCAGCGTCTCCAGGCTACAGAACGACACGCTGAGCTGGTCCAGGCGGATGGCGCGCTCGATACGGCGCCCGCCGCTCTCCACCATCCCCCGCCAGTTGCGAAAGGAGACCTCCATGATCTTGCTGGTCGGGATCACACTATAGGTCATGTCCCAGTTGCGCACGCGAATCGTGTGCAGGTTGATATTGACCACATCGCCGTCCGCGTTATAGGCGGGCACCTCCACCCAGTCGCCCTCGCGTAGCAGGCCATTGGCGGCGATCTGGATGCTGGCCACCAGCGCCAGGATCGTATCCTGGAACACCAGCATGAGCACCGCGGCCATGGCCCCCAACCCCGTGAGCAGCGCCACAGGCGACTTGTCCGTCACCAGGGTGATCGTCAGGATCATGGCCACGAATACGATCACAAGCTTGGCGATGTCGAGGTAGCCGGCGATGCTTACCCCGGTATAGTCGGCGCGGCTCTCATAGAGGGTGTTAATGGCACCCAGCAGAGAGAGCAGCGTAATGGCGACCAGCCAGAGGATCACACCCAGGGCGACCCTGGACACTGTGTCTTGTTGATCGGGAAACAGACCCGCACAGAGATACACCACCAGCAGGGGCGCCAGCCAGGCCATGCGCTCGGGGCGCAGGTAGCGCACCAGCAGGTCGTCCACGCGCGTCTCGCTGCGCCCGCTGAACCGGATGAACCAGCGCGCGAAAACGAAACGAGCCAGGGCAAAGGCGATCGCCGCCAGGGCGACGACCACCAGCGTGGCGAGGACGGTGTTGGACTGAAGCTGTTCGGTGAGGGCCGTCAGATCCATCGCATGCTCCTGCGTACGTCAGGATGGGCAACCAGTCTTGCACCCCATTCTACCGTATCGCAGCCACAATTTCCATGGGTCGCAGGAGGAACATCCGCAAGGTGATCCATTGTTGCCACATCCACCAGAGAACGATCGAGCATCAGCTGCACAATAACGTCGGCGATGCCGGCCGCAGCGCGACACCGGGACAGCACGGCCCACGTGCCCGGGCCTTGATCGCAATACATCAGCGCCATCGCTGCAGGGGGTTGAGGCATTGATACGCGGCCGGCGCGAAGACGGGGTGCTGAAGCCTCGGGGCCGGCCGCTTCTACCACACCCCCGGCAGCAACCGCCAGCGCACGCGCTGGCTGTACTCGCGATACCCCGCGAGTTCGCCTAGCAGCATGCGATCTTCGAGCGCGGTGCGCACGACAAACAGCAAGCCGATGAGCACGCCGGGGAGAAGCGCCCAGATCGAGGCCAGGGCTGGTCCGACACAGACAAACAGCAAGATAATGCCGGCGTACATCGGGTGCCGGACGTATGCATAGGGGCCACTCGTGATCACGACCTGGCCACGGTCCGCCTGAATTCGCGCCACACGCGAAAGAAACGTGTTGGATCGTGCAGTCCAAAGGATCAGCGCCCCCGCTACCACGAGCCCGAGCCAGGCAGCGATCTGTGCCGCCGTCCCAGCGTGCGCACAGCGAAACCGCACGGCGTCCAGACCGGCAACCACAAAAAGCAGCACCAACAGCACGCTATACACTCTGAGAATCACACGGTCCCAGGGCTCTGTATTGGACGCGGTCGTCGAGCGCTCGCGCAGTTGCTCAGGATCGCGGCGCAGAACACAGAGGGCATAGATGATAAAGTAGGCTGTGCATGCACATAGCAGGGCCCAGGCCTGTATCCAGCGCAAGGTCCCTGCGGGCACGAATAGCAGCAGAGCCCAGAGCACCATCAGCAGCAGGAACCGGACGGAGAGTTGCCTGTGTGATGGTGCGTGCCGGTCGCTTCCAGTCATGATCCGTCCCTTTCCGGCGTGCCCTGATGGGCCTGATCTCGTTCGTGGCTGATCGACGGCAGGCGACCTCCCTCTTTGCGCGCCCGGTGCCGGTAGCACGCCACGCTGAGGTATGCACCAAAAAGCAGGATCAGCCCGCTGAGGTATGCCCAGGTGAGAAAGGCGATGATTGACGCCACCGAGCCGTACACCAGGTTGGTGCGCACCATATAGGTGCCGACAAAGGCCACAAAGCCCCGCTTGGCGATCTCCCACAGCACGCCCGC
>CAZMAI010000240.1:0-3979 GCA_964564195.1 uncultured Anaerolineales bacterium
AGGTCGCCGGCTGGGCGGCGCTGAGCCCGGTCTCCGCGCGCGAGGTCTACCGCGGCGTGGCCGAGGTGAGCGTGTACGTAGCCGCCGCTGCCCGCGACCAGGGGGTGGGCCGCACCTTGCTGGAGGCGCTGGTGGCTGCCTCGGAGCGCGCCGGGCTCTGGACCCTGCAGGCAGGCATCTTCCCCGAGAACGCCGCCAGCCTGCGGCTACACGCCGCTTGCGGCTTTCGCGTCGTCGGGCGCCGCGAGCGCTTGGGCCAGCTCCACGGTGTCTGGCGGGACGTGCTGCTGCTGGAGCGGCGAGCTGATGTCTGAACGTCTGAACGTCTGGAGGTCGGAACGTCAGGATGTCCAGGCAGACTGAGGTCCCGGCTCCGATACGCGGCTTGTGCCGTCGCCCGACGCGGAGGCCGGGCAGTCTGGCAGGGCGCGGGCGGGCTAGCCTCTGCGCCAGAGCGCGCGGGCGATACGGCTACTTTGGCCTCTGTCATGGACGAGTGGAGCAACAAGAGAGGGCCGGCGCGTTACCCGCGCCGGCCCTTGGGCTACGCCAGACTAGGGTACTTTGATGGTCAGTGTTGTTTCCAGGTTAGCGCCTGGCCAATAGTCCCAGCCGGTCAGCGCCAGCTCCAGAGCCTCGATGCCATCGCGCGCGGCGCCCACCACCTGGAAGCCCCCGACGCGGAGTAGATTCGCGAGCCCCTCCAGGAACAGGGCGTGATCGTCGGCCAGCAGGATCCTCATGAGAGTCTCCCGCTATCAGGGACGAGTACTCCCTGCCCGAGCGGCGCGCTCACAATGACGCGGGTGCCGGCGCCCGGCTCAGATGCGATGTGCACCTCTCCGCCGATATGGGCGGCGCGCTGGCGCATCACCTGCAGACCATAGTGATGACCGGTGGGCGCAGGCGAAGCGGGATCAAAGCCCACGCCGTCGTCCGCGATCGTCATCCTCAGGAGCCCGTCTTCGATGGCCAATTGCACGTGGACGTGCCGGGGATCCCCGGCGTGCCTGCGGACGTTGGCGAGCGCCTCCTGGGCGATGCGTAACAGCTGGACAGCCGAGCTGGGTGGCACAGCGGCATCGCAGTCGGCATCATTGTGGTCGAGGGTCTCAAAGTCCACGGACAGCCCGGTCTGTTCGGCAAACCGCTCCACCACCAGGTGCATGGCGCTGCACATGCCCTGGGCGGGCGCAGTCACGGACAGCAAATCGCCGATGACCTCGCGCACATCGCCCTGCAACTCGCGCGACGCCGTTGCGAGTCTCGCGAGGCTTTCACTGGCAGCCTCCTGCCGGCCAGCCTCGAGATGCAGCTGTGCCGTCTGCGCGTACAGGCGCAGTGCGCTCAGGCTCTGCGAGAGGCCATCATGCAAGTCGTGGGCGAGACGCTCACGCTCCTCCAGGGTCGCCTGTGTCCACTGCTCCTGCAGGCGGCGGGTCTCGGCCTGCGCGCGATCGGTGACGTCCTGCAGTTCGAGCAGCGTGCCCAGCGGAAACCCATTCGGATGCCGGAGGGGCGTGGCCTGGGCCTCGATCCAGCGCGAGGGCTCGCTGCCGAGCTCGAACTGCACACGGGCATCCTCGCGGGCATCGAGCAGCGGCAGCAGGGCCGGGTGATCGCGCAGCTGCTGCGCGGCGGGGAGTCCAAGGATGGACCGGCGCGAGAGCCCGAACAAGGTCTCGACGGCGGGGTTCAGGTCCACGATGCGACCATCGCGATCCAGGATAAGCATGCCCCGGGCCATGCGCTCGATCACGGCGCCGCGTCCGACGGGCACGACACTGAGCAGGCCAAAGCGAAAGATCGCCAGCGCGTAGAGCGCGCCGCTCACGTTCCAAACGAGGATGACGGGGTCCAGGGGCGCGATCGGGTTGATGCCCGCCGGCTCCAGCAGAAAGGTCAGCACGGGCAGGAGGCCGCCCACACTGAGCATTAGTCCCTGCCAGCGATGGACTCCCACAGAGCGCACAAAGAGCCGGATAAAGACGATGCACGATGCCAGAGGCAGCAAAAGCACGGCAGCGACGATCAGGAAATTCAGAGGGCCGCGCCCCACCCGCACAAACTCGTCAAACCAAAAGTTGCTCCAGATCAGGTGGTGGTAGGGATTTGTGAGCATCAGGACCAGCAGAGCGCCGATGGCAGCGGCCAACCGCCGCGCGCTCCGGCGCGTGGTCTGTCGGTTGGGAATGGTACGCTCCAGGGCGAACTGGAGAGCAGCGGCAAAAGCGATCACGGCGCTGACCCCCTCAATCTGGTGGTAGACCACCTTGACGGAGAGGGGCACGGCAGCGATCTCGATGCCGGTGAACAGCCCCCACAGGGCGATGCCGAACTGGTGGATGGCAAACGCTGTCGCACCGGGGACGCTGCGATGCCGATAGGCGTAAACGCCCAGGGCCGCGGCAAAGGCGGCGGAGATGAACATGGGCCAGATGTACGGCGTGTAAGCGTAAGCAGTGGTTGGCATGGTTGCCTCCCTCACCGTGTTTCCGATACACACAATAGCACAGGCATCTGCAGGTGTAAACGGTAAATGTGGCAAACAATCGCCGACTCGGTGCCCGGGTCGAAGCTCAGCGCCGCAGCGCCCTCGCCCGCGCCACGTATTCGTCCACAGTTACAGCCCGGATCATTTCGGCCACCAGGTCCAGCGGCAAGTCGTCCAGTCTGCGAAAGCGGACGCAGGACTTGCCCACGTCCAACCGCTTGCCCGTGGCGCGGTAGGCCTCCTCAAAGCGCTCGCGCAAAGCCTCATCGCCGTAGATGGCCATCAGGTAGAGCGAGATGTACTGTTTCTGGGAAGCCAGCGCGGCATAGTTCAAGGGCTGGCCATTGTACGTATCGGCGTAGATCTCCAGCGGCACCTCGTAGCTGATCATCCCCCAGCGCATCGACTCGACATAACCCTCAGGCAGGTGGCGCAGGATCAAATCGCGGACGGCGCTGACCATCTCGCGGCGCTCGGGCGGCAGTTCCTCCAGATAGTCCTCGACGGTGGCGGCATCAGAGCGCATGGCTGTACCTCCATTGGGTGAGTGTCGCGAGTCAGTGACCATGTACCATCGACGATGGACGATGACGGCTCGCGCGTGCCCGCGTTGTGCTGACCCCGGGCCATGACCAGGCCCCATCGTCCATGGTCTGTCGTCTGTGGTCTATCGTCTATCGTCCGTCGCTTGCCTGAACCAGCGCCGCTGCCTGTCGCAGCGCGCCCAGGTGGTAGGCCAGGTGCGTGACCAGCAGGATGGCGGCGCTGAGCCGGATCGCGGGCCAGTCGCCGGGGGCGCGCAAGGCTGCCAGCAACTCGTCGATCTCCTGCTGCAGGCCGTCGAGATAGGCCGGCCAGCCGGCATCAGCGATGCCGGGTACGACCCAGCTCTGCGCCCAATCGGGCACCGGCCTCTCGCCCCGCTCGTGGGCCAGGTAGTTCGCCAGGTGGTAGCGCATATGCGTGGTGTGCGCCAGCACCGACGGCCTGCCCGGCGCCGGCGCACGCGCCGCCTGGTCGGCCGTCAGCCGCCGCAGGGTGGGTAGCCAGCCCGCCTCGCGGCCGTCCGTCACATACGAGACCTCCTGAGGTGCCAGCCCCGCGAGTTCCTCGATCAGATTGGCCACCCAGAGACCCGCGTGCGTATCGATCGGTCAGCCTCCTCTTGCCGGCAGCAGCGCCACCAACTCCTCCAGCGATTCGATCACGAGGTCAGGCTGCGGGCCAGCCAGCAACTGCGCCATGGCCGGCGAGCGCCGCCCGCCTCGGTTCAGCCACACGGAGCGCACGCCGGCCGCCTGCGCGCCGGCCACATCGCTCGCCAGGCTGTCGCCCACGTGGAGCAGTTCGCGGGGCTCAATCCCCAGCCGCTCACAGGCGAGGTAAAAGATCCTGGGATCGGGCTTCATCAGGCCCACGTCTGCGGCGAGTATCACCTGGGCAAAGGGCATCCGCAGGCCCGCGCGAACCACGTCCGTGTTGCCA
>CAZMAI010000241.1:0-3954 GCA_964564195.1 uncultured Anaerolineales bacterium
CGCGGCGCCGACTCGATGCCCTGGTGCCCGCGCTGCGCCACCGGCATCAGCCAGCATGAGATCGTCACCGATGGCTATGCCGAGCTGACCCACGAGGCGGTCACCGTGCGGTTCCCACTCCGCGAGCGTCCCGGCGAGTTCCTGCTGGTGTGGACCACCACACCCTGGACGCTCTCCAGCAACGTGGCCGCTGCGGTGGGCGAGAAACTGACCTATGCCAAGGTCCGCTCCGGCGCCGACGAGGTCTACTATCTCTCCAAGGGGACGCTGCACATGCTGCAGGGACCTTACGAACTGCTGGGCGAGATCGCCGGCAAGGAGATGGAGGGCTGGACGTATGATGGTCCCTTTGACTATCTTCCGGCCAACCAGGAGCCCGGCGGACACACGGCGCTCAGCACTCTGACCGAGGGCATCAGCACCAGCGCTGCCGAGGCGCACCGCGTGGTGCTCTGGGACCAGGTTGGCGAGGAGGAGGGCACGGGCATCGTGCACATCGCCCCGGGCTGCGGCGCCGAGGACTATGCCCTGGGTCGTGAGCTGCGGCTGCCCATCGTGGCGCCCCTGGATGAAGAGGGCATCGTCGTCGACGGGTTTGGCTGGCTGAGCGGCATGAACGTCGCGGATGTGGCGCACCCCATCTTTGACGACTTGAAGCGCCGCGGGCTTCTCTATCACGTGGCCGACTATACCCACCGCTACCCCATCTGCTGGCGCTGCAAGACGCCGCTGGTGTTCCGACTGGTGGACGAGTGGTTCATCAGCATGGATGAGCTCCGCTACAAGATGATGGACGTGACCCGCCAGATCCGCTGGATCCCGTCCTTTGGTCTGGATCGGGAGCTCGACTGGCTAAAGAACATGCATGACTGGATGATCAGCAAAAAACGCTACTGGGGGCTGGCGCTGCCCATCTGGGAGTGCGATGCCTGCGACCACTATGAGGTCATCAAGGACGAGCACGAACTTGAGGCACGCGCCGTGGCGGGGTGGGACGTTTTCGAGGGGCACACCCCGCACCGCCCGTATATCGACGCGGTCAAGATTCGCTGCCCAAAGTGCGGCGCCGAGATGAGCCGGATCGAGGACGTGGGCAACCCCTGGCTGGATGCCGGTGTGGTCCCGTTCTCGACGCTTGACTATCGCAGAGACAAGGCCTACTGGGAGGAGTGGTTCCCGGCGCACTGGATCAGCGAGTCCTTCCCTGGCCAGTTCCGCAATTGGTTCTACAGCCTGCTGGCGATGGCGACCGTGCTCGAGGAGCGCCCGCCCTTCCTGGAGAACTTTTCCTACGCCACGCTGCTGGCTGAGGACGGCTCGCCGATGCACAAGTCGTCGGGGAATATGATCGAGTTCAACGAGGCGGCCGACCGCATGGGCGTGGACGTGATGCGCTGGCTCTATTGCGCGCACCGGCCCGAGAACAACCTGCTCTTTGGCTACCATCGCGCCGATGAGACGCGCCGGCGGTTCCTGTTGCCGCTCTGGAACGTGTACAACTTTTTCGTGAGCTATGCCCGGCTGGATGGCTGGGAGCCCTCACAGGAGGGGTTCAACCCGGAACAGCCGGAGGGCAGTGCGCCTGCCAGCGCAAACCCGCTCGATCGCTGGATCGTGGCGCGCTGCAACCAGGTGGCAGATGAGGTCTACCGCGCGCTGGTGGACTCGGACGCGTACGATGCAACCGTCAGCGTCGAGGCCTTTATCGACGATCTGACCAACTGGCACATCCGCCGCAGCCGGCGGCGTTTCTGGAAGAGCGAGCACGACCAGGACAAGCAGACGGCTTACGCGACGCTCTACTATGTGTTGGTGCGCCTGGTGCGCGTGCTGGCCCCCTTTGTGCCCTTTGTGACCGAGGTCATGTACCAGAATCTGGTGCGCGGCGTGCAGCCGGGCGCCTATGAGAGCGTGCACCACACCCTCTGGCCTGAGGTCGACGCGCAGACGATCGATGAGGAACTCATCTCCCAGATGGCGCTGGCCCGCGAGGCCGCCAGCCTGGGCCTGAGCGCACGCAACAGCGCCAATATCAAGATCCGCCAGCCGCTGGGTAGGGCGCTGGTGTACGCCAGCGAGCAGCGCGGCGGCCTCTCCGAGGAACTGGCCGACCTGGTGCGCGATGAGCTGAACGTCAAGGCCCTCGAGTTTGTGGAGGAGGAGGGCCGCCTGGTCAACTACCGCCTGGCGGGCGAGGGCAGGCTGCTCGGACCCAAGTACGGCGCGCTCTATCCCCGCATTCGGCAAGCGCTGGGCGCGGTGGACGCCTCGGCAGCGGTGCGGAGCCTGCAGGCGGGCCAGAGCATCGATCTGCAGGTGGGCGACGAGACCGTGACGCTCCTGCCGGAGGAGGTCATCATCAACGCGGAGCCGGCCGAGGGGCTGGCGGTAGCCTCGGAAAAGGGCGTCACGCTGGCGATCGATACGACCATCACCCCGAGCCTGCGGGCCGAGGGTCTGGTGCGCGACCTGGTGCGCTATGTGCAGACGCTGCGCAAGGATGCCGATTTCGCGTTGGACGACCGGATCACCGTGGGCCTGCTGGGGCTGGACGGCGAGGCGCGGGCGGCGCTGGCCGAGTTCGAGGCCTACTTCCGCCAGGAGACGCTGGCCACTATGGTGCTGTTCGAGGATGACGGTGCGCCCTGGGATGCCGCGGACAGCCAAAAGCTGGACGGGCAGCCCGTGGAGGTGCGGGTCAGGCGATAAGGAGCGGACGATGGACCATGGACGATAGACCGGGGCTACACAGAGATACACAGACGGCGCAGGGTACCCTGCGCTGTCTTTGTTTGCCGGATCTCTTTGTTATCTGATGTTGGATGCAAGCAGGGGCTGGCTAGAGCGTCACCAGGCCGGGCACGCCATACTGCGCGCTCAGGCGCTCCATGATGGCGAATACGTCCTCGGAGAGGGGGATGCCGTCCCGGCGGTTGGCCGCGGCGGCGCGCGCCTCGGGCTCGCCGGGCAGCAGCACCTCGGCGCCCTCTTCCGGCTCGCAGGCCCTGATGTACGCGATTAGCGCGTCTATGCGGTCGCGGAACGCCTGCAGCGAGCCAAAGCCCGAGAGGTCCAACGCGCCAAAGATATGGCCGATCTGCTGATGGGTGTCCGGATGGTTGAACATCTCGCCCACGCGGTTGCCTACCGCGGCTCCTGAGATCACCGCGCTGAGGATCTCCATCATCAGCGCCAGCCCATAGCCCTTGTAGCCGCCCAGGGGCAGCAGGCGCCAGGCCTGGGTGGGGTCGGTGGTGGGCCGGTCCTGCCTGTCCACCGCCCAGCCCAGTGGGATCTCTTTGCCGTCGATGGCGGCTACCTGGATCTTGCCTCGGGCGGTCTGGCTGGTCGCCATGTCCAGGATGATGGGGCCAAGCGTGCCGCCCGGCACGCCAATGCACAACGGGTTGGTGCCCAGCAGTTTGGTGCGCCCGCCATAGGGCGCCTGCTGCACTACCGTGTTCGTGCTGGAAAAGCCGATCATCCCCTCAGCCATGGCCATGCGGGCATAGAGAAAGGCGGCGCCATAGTGCGACGAGTTCCGTACGGCCACCCACCCAGAGCCGTGCTCGCGAGCCAGATCGATGGCCAGCTTCATGCCCGCCGTGCCCACCACGGCGCCCGGGCCGTTGTCGCCATCAATCAGCGCGCAGCCGCGGTCCTGGCGAACGACCTCGACGCTCGGGCGCGGGTTGATGCCCCCGCCCACAAAGCGCTCGGCGTAGACCTCCAGCAGACGCGACACGCCGTGGCTGGCCAGGCCGTGCAACTCCCCCTGCACCAGGTTGTCGGCCACCGTCCGGGCGTGGTCCTCAGGAACCCCGACGGCCTGGAAGATGCCGCTGGCAAAGCGCAGCAACTCGTTCTCGGTAACGCGCACCATACTCATAAGGACAGATCCTCTCTTTACATGACTCAGATAGACGCGGTTATGACGGGCAAGCCCCGCCGGCG
>CAZMAI010000242.1:0-3951 GCA_964564195.1 uncultured Anaerolineales bacterium
TCCCACCGCCGCACGGCTGCCTCGATGAGCATGTGGCACACGCGCACCGGGTGGCAGGTGGCCAGATCTGGGATCCGCTCGCACAGCTGGGCTGTGGTGCGGCAAAAGGCAGGGTTGGTGGCCCAACCCATATAAGTGCGATTGATACGCTCCAGGTGGTCCAGGTACAGCGCGATCCGATAGTCCCTGTCGCCTGTCGCGGGGACGACAAGCCCGAAGAAGTGGCTCACGTGCCGGTCATAGATGGGCGCGCCCTCGTCGCACAACGACACGATGAGCGAGACCAATGAGGCGGGCAGCGGTCCGTGGGTGTCCTGGGTCCCCGCAGCGTGCGCCAATATGTCCAGAAGCGTGCGATAGGTCGCCGGGGTGACCGGCCCGGTGAACGTGTAGAGCGTGTTGAATAGCTGGCGCCGAAAGTCCTCGCCAGCCCGCGGCATCTCCAGGCCATAGTATCGCATGAACTGTAACTCGAGCGGCATACGCTCAGCGGGGTCCCTTCTCGCGACCATCTGTCTGAGCGTCAGATAGCCCTTGACGCGTGCGGGGTCCAGCCACTCTGCGGCCTCGATCACGATTTGCAGCTGTCTCTCTGCAAACCTCGCGTGCCCTTCCTTTGGCAGGAGGCCCTCTCGCGTTGATTGAGGCATCGCCGGGGGCTCCTTACTGCTGGTCACGCAAGGCCCGTTCGACGCGATCCACTGCGTCGCGGGCATTCTGCACCTGCTCCGAAGTGGGCTCCCGATCACCATAGCGCACAGCAACGTAGCGTTGCGTCACCTGCTGCACATCCTCGCCTTCTTCGGGCACCAGGGTCGACAGCATGCGCGCAAACCCGTCCGGCGTCTGTCCGCGGGCGCGCGGCTTGCCCAGCCTGCGGGCGGCCTGCAACAGCCGCCGGTACAGGAGCCGGACCGCCTGCCGAGGGTCGCTCGCATCCAGAGCCTGATCGTACTCGTCTTTGTTGCGGCCGGGGCGCAGACTGCCGAGCCAATCGCTAAACTGATCGAGGAACATCTCGCGCGACATGATCGAGTCGCGCTCTTCAATGTCCAGTGCCTTGCGGCGGCGACGGCCGCGACGCCGCCAGACCAGGTAAAAGACGAGCAAAAGTGTGCCGGCAACGACGACGATCAGCGCGATGCGGGCCAGGTTAGGCGGCAGGTTGACGCCGGGGCTGACGCCCTCCTCGATGCTCGCCAGTTGCTGCGCGAGATCGGTGGGCACGCGCGGTTGCTCCATCTGCTCGCCTTCGCCACCTGCCAGTTGGAGCCGGTTCAGCATCATGCTGAGCAGCCACAGGAGGATAAAGCCGACCCACTGCAGCACCCACAGGAACGGCGTCAGGATGATGCGGATGACAGGCCAGACCGTAGCAGCGACAGTACTGACCGCGTCCGGCGTCAGAAGCAGTCCAAAGAGCGCGCCCGCGCCGAGGATCGCCAGGGTGACAAGGCCGAGGGATGCCAGCCAGTAGCGCTCGACGCTCAGGCCGTATCCTTCACTGCGGCCCGCAGCCAGCGTTGAGGAGAGTGCCTGAAGGGCCAACAGGAGCAGGCCGCAAAAGACAAAGAGCGCCATGGTGCCGCCCAACTGTCTCGTCTCCTGGCCGGATGCGCTTGATGGCAGCACGATCAGAATCGAGAGCACGACAATGCCTGCCAAAAAGCCTCGCCATAGACTGGACTGGTCCGTCCAGTCGGCGGACAGCCCGGAGGCCCACAGGATGCCGGCGGTGATGCCAGCGATAAGCAGGGCCGGGATGCCCTCTGTAAAGCGATAGATGAGCTGCCAGCGCGTGGCGGAGGCTACGGCGCCTTCAGGCACTGGCAGGAGGAACATCACCGCGATGACGAGCCCCAGGCCCGCCATTGCTCCCACCTGCCAGCCGCGCTCCATATACCCGATGCGTGTCTCGAGCCACGCGCCGCCCAGGAGCAACAGTGGCACCAGCCAGAGCGGGAATTGGATGCCCTGCGGGTAGACAAACGGCGCGGCATACACGGTGCGCATGAGCGCGGACAGCCAGACGGTGTGCATGAGACACCAGAGCAGTGGGACCAGCGCGTCCCGCAGGCGATCAGAGAGCCTCGAGGCGGTGCCAGGCATCGCTACCTCCCAGGTGATGGCTCTGCAGCCTGTCCGGTACGAGCGGCGGCATGTCGCCCACCGTAAGAAGCGACACCGGGTGTCCCGCCTCCTGGATCAGGCTCAGTGCCTCATAGACCTCTTCAGTCGGGCTGGCCGTGATCGCCACGATGGTCGCGCCAAAGGGCAGGTTGATCCGCATGGCTCGGATCATGTCAGTAAAGGGAGCGCCGCGAAAGGGCTCGGCGCTGGCCAGCGTACTCAGCAGATCGGCGGCCTGGCGCTCGTGACGCCCCGGCGAGACCGCCAGCCAGCGCTCGCCGCGAGATCCGATCGAGTTGACGTAGAGCCCCACCATGTGTCGCTCCTCCAGCGCATCTACCGCGATGGAAGCTGCCGCGGAGATCACCAGTTCGAGCCAGTCGGGGATGTAGGCATAGGCTTCGTCGGAGGTCTGCACGTCCACTGCCAGCATGATCGAGACCGTCTCGCTGGGCTCAAAGGTCTTGACCTGCAGCTCGCCGGTGCGCGCGGAAGCGCGCCAGTGGATGTAGCGCGGGTTGTCGCCCGAACGGTACTCGCGCACCGCCGAAAACCTCAGGGGGTCCTCGATGATCCGCCGTCGCCCCCGCCACTCGCCCACGGGCCGGCCGGCGGGATAGACCAGTTCCTCCACGGGCACGATCTTGGGGAAGACGGTGATCACATCGGTATCGCGCTCTCTACGATAGCTGCGGTTAAAGCCAAAGATGTCCGCTGAGGACAACTCCGCTGGGCCGATGACGTAGCGTCCGCGCTTTGTGCCCGCGATTTGGTGGTTGTGCCGCACGCGCTCGTACCAGCGTAGCGATACCAGTGTGACCAACAGGCCCGTGTCTCTGGCCTGCGTCAACTGGATCTCTGTGGTCTTGATCGTCAGGCCGAGCGGAAAGCCGTCCAGGGCTCGCAGCCAGGCCAGCGGTAAGAGCTTGGCGTTGGTGATCTCGATGGCCAGACTGGTCTCCTCACCATAGCGGAGACTTGTCTTGCCCGGAATCCGGCGATAGCTGACGCGGTTCAAAGTATCTCGGCCCCAGCGCGCCGAGACGAGCGTTGTGAGGGCCAGCATGAGCACGAGCATGGCGAGCATGTCCCGGTCGGTGACCGTGGCCACGGTGAACAGGACCACAAGGAATGCCCACCAGGCGGCACCTTTCACCCTGCAACGCTCCAGGTAGCGTCCTGAGACCAGCGCTCTTCCACAGGCACAGGTACGGTGGCCAGGAGGTTGACCAGTATCCCGTGGATCGCCTGCCCATACAGTCTCTGGCGGGCGCTCGGTATCAGGCGATGCGCAAGCACCGGCTCTGCCAGCGTCTGGACGTCGTCGGGAATGATGTACTCACGTCCACGCAAGGCGGCGAGAGCCTGGCTGCAGTGGTAGAGGGCCAGCGTGGCCCGCGGGCTGGCGCCCAGGGCCAGGTCATCGCTCTTGCGGGTGGCCTCAACCAGGCTGATGATATAGTCTTCGAGGATCGGATGGACATAGACCTCACGGCAGGCCTGGGCCAGTTCGAGGACCTCGCTGGCGGAGAGCACCGGCTCCAGTGCCTCCATGGGGTCCTCCGAGCGGAAGCGCCTCAGGATGGCGCGCTCGCCTTCGCGACCGGGATAGCCGAGTTTCAGACGCAACAAGAACCTGTCAAGCTGCGCTTCCGGGAGCGGAAAGGTGCCCTCGAGCTCGATGGGGTTCTGCGTGGCCAGCACGATGAAAGGCCGCTCCAGCGATCGTGTGCGGCCGTCGGCGCTCACCTGCCGCTCCTGCATCGCCTCCAACAGAGCGCTCTGGGTGCGGGGACCAGCGCGGTTGATCTCGTCCGCCAG
>CAZMAI010000243.1:0-3943 GCA_964564195.1 uncultured Anaerolineales bacterium
TGAAAGGCGCGATGCGACCGTCAACTGGAGCTCCTGCGTAGGCGCTTACCGTCTCAGCAAACGTGTTGGACTCGATGGGCTCATCCAGGGGATGCGAGTCGTTGCGCACGTGGGCGGGCTGGACCATATCGCCCAGCAGGTGCATCGTTTCGCCCAATGCGCGATAGGCTAGTGCCAGGTGAATGCGGCGTTCGTCGTCTGCGCTGATGGGATTCAGTGCGATGTTCGTCTTAAAGTGCGGTGGCACAAGCGTAGTACTGGGGGTCCAACTTTGGTCGTCCAACTCGAGCGCCGCCTTATAGTGCCGTAGCGCCTCCTGCCAGTTAAAGGGGTTGTCGGGATGGCTGAGCGCCCAGGTACGGGCGTCGATCTGAGGGGAGTCATACCAGCCATGGAACTCGTACTGGTCGGTCAGGTAAGCCTGTCCCCAGCGGGACAACGGGTCGTAGAAGTGGCGTACCGAGGCATAAAGGTGCGGTTCGTCGGCCCAGTCACCACCAGCGGAGACCCAGGCGTCCAGAGGCAAGGCATCCAGGCCCAGAGTGTAGCCGCTGAGGTGGATTAGTTGTAGCGGGCCTGCGTAGCGCGGGGGCGTGTACGGTTCAACCAGCAGGCTGCTACTGGTGACGGCGATACCCCGTAGCGGTTCGCTATAGCCGCGCTGCGAGATCTGACCCCAGGCGTATTTCTGCAGGGATGAGCCAGCATAGAGCCGCATAAAGAGACGTACCGCCTCGAGGTTGATCTGCCGGTGGGTGACCTGTTGCCAGGCTGAGGCGGGCCCAGCCTGAAGCAGTAGCGTTGTCGCCAACAGCACCGCGATAGTACGGCATATGGCTCTGCGCATGTGCGTTGCTCCTGTCAACTCTGGCGGCAACCAGCCACCCGCTGGCGCCTCCTCTATAGGTCGTAAAGAAACCAGCCATCGGCAGTCTTTATTAGCAGCAGGTAGAATTTGACTCCGTCCAGGTCCAGGGTGTACTCAGCCGTGCGGCTGTTGGCGGTGGTATCGTCATGTTCGCTGAGGAAGCTCATCGCCGCCTGGTTTACGAGCGCGCCGAATGAGGCCATCCCCTCGGGGTTGGCTGCGAACAGCTGCCGGTAGGCTTCCTGGCGCTCGGGATGGATTTGGCTCGCCGCGAGATCCAGGTCACCGGCTTGCATCGCAGCACTAAATGCGCTCAACGTCACACCGATGGCTTCTTGCTCGGCCGCTACGTCCGGGTAGCTGCGCCACTCGCCTCCATCCATGGCTGCGACGGCGGCCTGCAATGCGTCAGACCGCCAGAAGGCATCATCGGTGACCGGTGCCAGGCCTTCGGATGTGAGCGTTCCGGGGAGGCTGGACTGCTTTTTGGCTGCGTCTCCATCCTTAAGCCACAGCCAACAAAGTGCGCCGCCGCTTACGGCTACCAGGGCCACAAGCACCAGAACAAAGGGGAGGGTGCTGCGCCGGCGTTGGGGTGCTGAGGGTGAGGGGCAGGCGATGCTTTTCGGCGCCGCAGGTGCGGAAGCCATCGCGGGGGCCGGTGCAGAGTTCGTGAGTGGGGGAGTCTGCAAGGTGGGCCACAGGCCGGAGATGCGATGAGCAGAGGTCCATTCGCTCAGGGATTGACTCCACACCAGATCAGTGGGTGCCAAATGGCCCGTGCGAGCGAAAGAGACCAGATCTGGCCAGGGATAGGGGCCGTAGGTCGTGCCATCGCGATGGATATGCCAACCGTTGGTCATGGCTCCTCCTCGATTCGCAACTCACAAATGACGGCCGCGCGCCGTCCGGAGTATCGAGAGCGGTCATGCGGCGAAGGCGAGCCCCACATTCCCTCTCCACCGAGGTCATGATACTGCTTTTGTACCCGGCCGCCACACAACGTCACGACTGCAGCGATCTCCGCACCGGTTCATCGACGTGGCGAACAGCGCATGCAGAGGGACTGCGTTTTCTGGTGGCATTGTATCCGACAGGGATCGGTTGTGCAATGGTTGTGGTATCTTTACGGGGATCGGCTGTTCCTCGGCACAACTCTGGGCGCCCGAGGGGGAGCGTTCTGCGAATCAGCGGGCCACCAGAGTTGCTTTTCAGGCCCTTGGTGCCTTGCGCTCTGGAGCCATTGTTGAGGGTTCTCAGCGAGCGCAGCTGCACAACATCTTCCGCAGCGAGTCTGCGCCGATACGTGCCAAGTCTAGGCCAGTAGCCTTCCAGGGCCGTGCTTGGCCTGAATACTGCCTGAGGCGCCATGATAGAGGAGCGTGCGACACCTGGCGATTTGGGAGGGTCTGCGCCCTCCGTCTGCCGTCACAATGATAGACAATGCGCTCGGCCGTTGCGGGTGGCCGCCACAGAAGAGGCGTGGCGCAGACTGCCTATTTGCGCTGGTGGCGCTTGGTGGGGTGTTGCATACGCCTGGCAACAGTATCACTCGGCATGGCAGGCGGCGCCCCGGTATCCGCTGATTGCCCCTGCGGGGTGGTAACGACGTCCGTGACTGAGGCGAGTACCTGCCGTGCCGACCGCGGCAGTAGCGTGGCCGCAGGCCCAGCCGTCAGGTCGAAGCAAGTTCGTTGACGGCATTCAGGCGGTATTTACGCCAGTTTACTCTCCCCTATAGCCCCATCCTAGTTCATCCATTGTATCATCCTAATGTGCAAGCGCATCCCGACAGCGCTACGTGTGCTGGCAGGCAACCTCGAGTGAGGTGATGCGGAACGGCACAGGGCGCCGATGGGCGGGGGCAGAGACAGGTGCGTTACGTGCGATTGGCAGACTTGTCGAAGGGAGATGCTATATGGTGAGGGCGTCGGCCTTGGGAAGGGTTGTGGCGCTGCTTCTTGTGCTAAGCCTGGTGCTGCCAGGTGCAGGTGTTGCTGATCACCTGACCGGTGCGGGCGATACCTATCTGCCTGACGGCGTCCACCTGACAATCGGCGACGTCATCGTCGGCAGTCTGGCCAGCGGCGTCGTCGACTTTCGCATCCACCGGTACGATGAGACGAACAATGAATTCGCGGATGGGACTGAGGTTATTGTCAGTGTCGATCCCTACGGAACACAGACGGGGCCCTCTGCGACGATTGACTGCTCAGGGGACCCACAGATCCAGTTGCCCGCAGACTGGAACAGCCTCGGCAACGGGAGCCTGTCGATTGATGGCGCCACATGTAACGTATCGATCGACACAACTGGATTGGTGGTGGGGCAGGACTATCAGTCGGTGATCGGTATGCGCGCAGTTGGGGTGAGAGCCGGCGGCTACCCGCTGACGCGCAGAGCTGATCTGGTCGTTACGTTCTCGTTGGTCGAGGAGGAGCCCTCAGGACCTGAGTACACAATTTCGCAGTTCTTTGCTCCGGTTGTGGAAGGGGTCAACGAGATCAAGGGCGGGCGGACCATCAAACTGGCCTTCCGGGTGTTCGATGGTGACACCGAGATCACCGATGTAGCGGTCGTGACCGGATTTGATCTCGCGGCTACCGACTGCACAACTGATGCTGTGCTAGCTGATGGACTCGAGTTCACCGACACGGGACACACCACGCTACAGTATGATGGTTCAGCTGGGGCATTTGCGCGGAAGTGGAAGACGCCCAAAGGTGCCGGCTGCTACCGGGTCACTGTGACGGTCGAAGGTGGTGCGCAGCTCACGGCAGACTTTGCCATGCGGTAACAACGACAATTCCCCCCCTCTCGCGGTCGGCCGCTCCGGGAGAGCTACCGGCATCCCCCCTCGACCATACGAGTGCCGGGGCCGGTCGCGGGAGTCAGGGACCCTGTCTCATGCGCGTGGGGCAGGGTCCCTTCATATCTCCGAATGCTTGCGCTGCACCGCGACCTCACGGAGCAGCGAGTTGTGCGTCTCAGCGTCGGACTTTGAGTAACCTCTGACGGGCCTTCTCCTCGCGCGCGCTCTTGTCCAGAGCCACCTGCACCAGTCGGTCTGCCAGC
>CAZMAI010000244.1:0-3941 GCA_964564195.1 uncultured Anaerolineales bacterium
CTGAGCGGCTCTGCCTCCAGAATCCGGCCCGAGCCGCGCAACGTCCCATCGTGCACGCTGAGGACAACGCTGCCGCTCAGGGCGTCCGGGTAGGTAAAGACCTTGCCTCCGTACTCGGTGACGAAACGCCGGTAGTTTGCTCCGTTGTGGTCGACGGGCAGGATCAACAGGTCGTCAAAGCGCGTCATGTCGACCCCGTCGAAACTGGCCGGATAGGCGAGGTTGAAAGGCGACGCCGCATCGCCCAGGTGCAGGCCCCCGATCAGGTAACGCGATTCGGGTACCACTGTCGGACCCATGGTATAGGGCGGCAGACTCGCTCCTGACCCGCCACCATACGCCCCCTGAAGAGCCCCGGGCACTGTCGGCACGGGGGTCGGGGCCTCGGTGGGGACCAGAGTCGGCTTGCGCGTGTAGGTCGGTCCAGGCGTCGGCAACGGGATGATCGTGAACGTTGCGGTCGGCCGCGCCGTCGCGGTGGTCGTAGCGGTTTGCGTCGGACTGGCCGTTACGGTTGCGGTACTGGCGTTGACCGTTACGATGGCGGTGCTCGTACTGCTCGCCAGCGCCAGTGCAGGCGGTGACTCGGGTGGACCGGTGACAGACCCGCCGCGCTGCTGTGTGGCGCCCCATACGAGCGCAAGCGCCGCGACAAGAGCCACAGCGATGGCCCGGCGGTGCCTTGGCCGAAAGTCGGGCGAGATGATAGAATTCATACTCTCATTGTAACGTTAGGGAAGCAGAGACCAAACCGACAAGGGGAACCTGATGAGCACAGCACCAGTGCAAGAAGCCATGGCCTATGTCACGCGGGGATCATCTCTACTCGTTTTCAGGCACGTCGACGACCCCAAAGCAGGCATCCAGGCCCCCGGGGGCAGCCTCGAGCCGCGAGAGGATCCCGTAGCCGGAGCCGTGCGCGAGGCGCAAGAGGAGACCGGCCTCACCGCGCTCGAACCAGTCGCCTACCTCGGCAGCCGCCGCTTTCACTATGATGACGTACCTAACGGCCGTATCGAGAGGCATTATGTCCACCTGCGATGCGAGGAGGCCACTCCGGAGCGCTGGATAGCCTGGGAACGTACGCCCTCCGATGGGAGCCCGGGCCCGATCGCTTTCGAGCACTACTGGGTGCCTCTCGCAGCAGTCCCGCGTCTCTGCCGCGGAATGGGAGACCTTCTGGGCGCCATCGGCGGCCGGGAGGTAGACGCACCTCAGCAACCCCCGACAGACGGTTGAGTAAAGCCCGGGCCTGGGATATGATAGCGTGGTGCGCCGCTCACATCTCTGGAGGTATGGGAATGAACCTTCTGGACATCATCAACCGCACGCCGTCCCCCAGCCCCTGGGAGGAAGGCGACAAGATCCCCTGGAACGACCCCGAGTTCAGCCGCCGGATGCTCGCCTTTCACGTAGGCCAGGACAACGACGCGGCGAGCAGGCGGGCGGAGATCATCGATCGTCACGTGGGCTGGATCCATAGCACCGTGCTCGGCGGGCGCCCCTCGCGCGTGCTCGATCTGGGGTGCGGGCCCGGCCTGTATACCGAGCGTCTGGCGCGCCTCGGCCACCTGTGCACGGGCGTCGATTTTGGACCGGCCTCGATCGCCTATGCCCGCGAGCGCGCGGCAACCGGCGGCCTCACCTGTGCCTATTATGAG
This sequence comes from uncultured Anaerolineales bacterium, assembly GCA_964564195.1. Lineage (GTDB taxonomy): Bacteria > Chloroflexota > Anaerolineae > UBA1429 > UBA1429 > JAAYED01. The sequence continues at coordinate 1,662 of CAZMAI010000244.1, forward strand.
GCCGATATCCGCACTCTCGCCGACCTGCCGCTGCAGCCCGTGGACCTCGTCATGCTGGTGTATGGCGAGTTCAACGTGTTCAGGCGTCAGGATGCCTTGCGCATCCTCCAATCAGCCCGAAGGCTGCTCCGCCCGGGCGGCCACCTGCTGCTAGAGCCCCACTCGTTCGACCTGGTGCGAAAGGTGGGCGAGACACCCGCCTCGTGGTACTCGTCTCCATCGGGCCTGTTTCTCGAGGGTCCGCATCTGCTGCTCAAGGAGAACCGCTGGGACGAACAAGCACAGGTGGCCATCGAGCGCTACTATGTGGTGGATGCGGCCACGGGGGCCGTAACGCTGCACGCCAGCAGCATGCAGGCCTACAGCCCAGAGGGATACACAGAATTGCTGGCAGAGGCAGGGTTTTGTGCCCCGCAGTGGTATGCCTCGCTGGCAGGCGACGATGGACCGGCCCAGGAGGGTCTGGTCGCTTTGGTGGCCGAGCCGCAGGGCACAGCCGCGGCAGGGCGAGACTGAAACCGATGGCACCATCGACCTTTGACCAGCGCTTTGCCGGCGTGCCCACCGGGCAGCGGCAGAGCCTGCAGCGCTTCTGGTTGGACCACCCGTACACAGAACGCCTGCCCGACGGCACGCCCTGGCGCTATGTCGCCATGGGTACAGGACGACGCCTGCTGGTCTTGATCCCGCACGCGCTCTTTCCCGCTGACGCGTGGTTCCAGCTGGCAACAGCCCTCAAGGATGGATACCGGCTGTTGATCCCCGACGGGTATGCACTGCAAGGGGTGTTCGATCCGGTGCGGATCACCGAGGCGCTGGTGCAGATGATAGAGTCAGAGGGGGGACATTCGGCCACGCTGATCGCGCACAGTTGCGGCGGGAGCCCGGCCCAGTGGCTGCTGCACCGCTGGCCGCACCGCGTGCAGCACCTGGTCCTCTGCCACAGCCCGGCGCTTGGGCCGGACGCTCCTCTCCCGTACCAGGGATCGCGAACACTGCTGCGCACGCTGTTGCGTCTCCTGCCTGCGGTCCTCGCAGACCAACGGTTGGTGCAAGGTATCGCGCCAAACCTGCCGCAGGACGGTCCCTGGCTGGCCTTTAGCCGGGCGTACCTCGGACTGCACGCATCGGGGCCCGGCCGGCAATTGCTGAACCGGACCCTCGGCGCGGAGAAGCTGATGCGGCTGCTGTTCCGTCCGAGCGAGTTACAGCAGCAGTGGCCGGGACGCCTGTTGATGATCACCGCACAGAACGACCCATTTTCCGTGGGAAGCGTGGCCACCTATCGCGAGCGCTATCCGGGCGCACAATTCAGCAGCTTTGACGCCGGTGGCCACTGGACGCCGCTGCTCTACCCGGACCTGGTGACAGCCAGGGTGACCCGCTTTCTACGGGAGAGCGACCTAACGCCCTGAGGAGGACGGGCCCCCTGTGCCGCCCCGGCGCGGCCGACGGCCCGGGCGGGAATCGGGTCGCGCCCGCCTGTCGGAACGCGCCGGACGGTCGCTGCGCGCAGGACCGGCACCCTGACGGGGGCTGTCTCCGCGCCACGTACGGGCCGGCCGCGGGCCACGATCGCCCGAGGGGCCATCGGAGGGAGAGCGGAACCCACTGGAACGATCACCCCGGTCTTGCCTCGCGGGACGGTCATCCCGTGGCGAGGGGTATCCACCCGATCGCTCCGGGCGATCGTCGCGGCGCGGGGTATAGCCGCCCGACCGCTCGGGATGGTCGTCGCGACGCGGGCCATACCCACCGGTTCGTTCGGAACGCTGCTCGGGGTCGCCGCCCGGGCGCCCGCGATCGGCCGACACCTGGCCGCCAATGCCCCAGTAGGAGCGCGGCACCTCCTGAATCACCACCTGAACCGCACCGGCCGGCACCCCCACGTCCTCAAACGAGGCGGTGATGCCCTCGATCAGACGTCGCGCGCGATCCTCACCGAATCCCTGCCAAACCTGAACTTGAACAATGGGCATAGCGCCTCCTGGCACACCTTGAATTCGCATTCATCTTAGGCCCGCAAGAGGGGCTGGTCAAAGCAGCCTGGGGGGGCAACCACTATGCGCCGGCAAACCGCCTGGGGCGTTGACAGCGTTGTCGCGCGTGTTATACTCGGACCGTCTGGCGTCAGACAGATTGCGGAATCTCCGCGTTGTCGGGCCAGAAATGGGGCACGTTAGATAAACGCACGGGAGGGGCTATGACGAGCGATCAGTTTCGAATGGGTTTGGTCGGCACGGGCGGGATCGCCAAGACACACATCAGGGCGATGGCCGA
>CAZMAI010000245.1:0-3932 GCA_964564195.1 uncultured Anaerolineales bacterium
CTGTGGACGATCTATAACGAACTGCTGGAGACCGAGCAGCGCAAGGCCGTGCTGGCGGGCCGGGTGCTCGGCCACAGGCTCAACCCGCGCGGAGATGACAGGATCACGCTGAATGTCACCATGAGCAAGCTCGGCGTGCCGATGGCGTTTGTGTCCTGCGCGTGCGCCCACTGCGGGCGCAAGAACCCGAACGTTCCGGTGCCGCAGCGGGCCCTTGACCTGGCCTGCGAGGGCCGACGCACCGCCGAGGGTGCAGCTTACGCCCTGCCGGTGCTGTGCGACTTCTGCGGGAGCGAGTTCTATGTCGCCTATGAGGAAGACCCTCGCGCTGCCGAGGTGTGACGCGTCCGGTCAGTGGACAGCGATTGCCGGTTCGCCGGCGGTCACCTCGCCGATGGTCCACACTGGCTGCTCCAGCGCCTGTGCGGCGGCGATATAGCGCTCCGCATCCTCCGGGGGCAGGGTAAGCAGCAGCCCGCCCGAGGTCTCGGGCGTAAAGAGAAGCAACTGCTGTTCGTACTCCAAGCCGGGTCCAAAGCTGACGTGCTCTCCATAGTCGGCCATGTTGTTGTTGGCCAGGGCGGGGAAGAGCAGGTCGTCGGCGTACTGACGGGCGCCGGGATGGAAGGGCAGGGCCTCATACTGAAACTGTAATTGTACGCCACTCTGACAAGCGATCTCCCAGGCGTGCCCCAGCAGGCCAAAGCCGGTCACATCGGTGACGGCGTGGGGCTGGGCAATCGTGGCAAGGGCCTGTCCGGACAGGCGGTTGAGACGCTTCATCCACTCGACCGCGACCGCTGTATGCTCAGGATCAGCCAGGTCGGCCTTGAAGGCTGTGGTGATCATCCCGACGCCCAGCGGCTTGGTGAGCAGGATTAGGTCTCCCGGCACGGCAGCCGATTTGCGGCCGATGCGATCCGGGTGCACCATCCCCAGCACGGTGTAACCAAACTTGGGTTCGTCATCGTCGATGGTGTGCCCGCCCGCCACCACAGCCCCGGCCTCACGGACCTTCTCCGCGCCCCCGCGCAGGATCTTCAGCAAGATATCCTCCGGCATTTCGGGTGGAAAGGCGGCCAGGTTCAGGGCCATAAAGGGCGTTGCACCCATGGCATAGATATCGCTGAGGGCATTGGCAGCGGCGATGGCGCCATAGTCGTACGGGTCATCGATGACAGGCGTGAAAAAGTCGACAGTCGCTACCAGAGCGCGGTCATCATCCAGCCGCCAGGCGGCGGCATCATCGGCCAGTGTCAGCCCCACCAGGAGATCTGGCCACAGCGATTCATCAAATACGTCCGCCAGATGGCGCGTAACTCGCGCCAGGGCCTGCGAGGCCCGCTTGCCCCCTCAACCAGCGGCCTTGGCGAGTTGCGATAGCCTGAACGGTCGTTGTGGATCAAAGGACGGGACCGGACATTCGGTCATGAAAACCTCCTCGCTGCGGTTCGCCTCTCAACGCGCCGGTGTCGGGCTAGTCTTCGCGGAGCAGGACCACCGAGCGGGGCGCCGCGCGGTAACGTGTCTCTGTGAGCAGCAGACCATGTTGCTCATCCTCGACGATGTCATCCGGCGATGCCAGCGATGTATCTATGAGCCTTCGCCACCGCCTGTCCCGCGGCAGATCGAACGTCAACGGCTCATAGTACGCATTCATAATGACATAAAGCCCCGCATCTCCCGGCACAGCATGCAGATGCATAGCCAGGGAGTGCGAGTGGTAGCCCCAGTCAGGCTGATTCAAGTGCACGCCATGAAACGTCACCCCATGGTGCAGCATGGCGTCGTAGGACTTGCCGTTCATCTTGTGTGCGGTCGTCAAGGTAGGGTGCCGCTGCCGCAGGGCGATCATCTGTTGCGCAAAGCGTACCAGGGCTGCATTCTCGTCGGCTAACGTCCAATCGAACCAGCTGATCTCATTGTCCTGGCAGTAGGCGTTGTTGTTGCCGCGTTGTGTCCGTCCGAACTCGTCCCCGCCCAGGAGCATCGGGGTGCCGCGGGCCAGCAGCGTGGTGGCCAGCAGATTGCGCATCTGCCTGGCACGCAGCGCCAGCACGGCGGGATCGTCGCTGGGCCCCTCCACGCCGCAATTCCACGAGTGGTTATGATCGGCCCCATCCCGGTTGTCCTCGCCATTGGCGGCGTTGTGCTTGCGGTTGTACGATACCAGATCTGCCAGCGTGAAACCATCATGGGCAGTGACAAAGTTGATGCTGCGGTGAGAGGTGTAGCTGACCTTTTTCCGGAACAGATCAAAGCTGCCGGTCATGCGCCATGCCAGATCGCGCACCGTGCCGGGATCTCCCCGGAAAAAGCGGCGGACGTCGTCACGGAACCGCCCGTTCCATTCCGCCCAGCGGTCGCCGGTGAACCCGCCCAACTGGTAGAGCCCGGACGCGTCCCAGGCTTCGGCGATGAGTTTGGTGCCGGCCAGCACGGGGTCTGACTCGATCTCCCAGAGGATGGGTGAATCGGTGATCGGCCTGCCCTGCGAATCTCGCGAGAGCGCCGAGGCCAGATCAAAGCGAAAACCATCGATGTGGTAGGTCTGGACCCAGTGCCGCAGGCAATCCCGGATGAGCCGGCGCACGATCGAATGGTTGGCGTTGACTGTGTTGGCACACCCGGTAAAGTCGAGATACTCGCGCTGGTCCTCAGTCAGCATATAGTAGGTGCTGTTCTCCAGACCCCGGAACGAGATCGTGGGTCCGTTCTCGTCCCCTTCGGCGGTGTGGTTGAACACCACATCGAGGATCACCTCGATGCCTGCGGCGTGCAGCGCCTTGACCATGTCGCGCACCTCGTCCACCACAGCCGTGCCTCCCGGGGTGCAGGCATAGCCCTGGTGGGGCGCAAAGTAGGCTACCGGGGCATAGCCCCAGTAGTTGGTGAGCAACTCCCCGGTCAGCGGGTTGGATCGCTCCACCTCCTGCGGGTCAAACTGCTGCACAGGTAGGAGTTCCACCGCCGTGATCCCGAGCGACTTGAGGTAGGGGATCTTTTCGATAACGCCGCGATAGGTGCCCGGACAGCTTACCGCAGCGGAGGCGTCGCGGGTGAATCCGCGCACGTGGACTTCGTATATAACAGTGGTCTCGATGTCTCTCTGCAGCGGGCGGTCATCGCCCCAGTCGTAAGTGGCATAGTCCACCACGACTGACTTGAGCGCTGACCCGGTGTTCGGGTCATAGCCATAGGCGTCCGCCCGTTGCCAGTTGTCGCCATAGGCCACCGCTCGGGTGTAGGGATCCAGCAACACCTTGTTGGGGTTGAACAGCAGCCCTTCCTCCGGGAGATACGGGCCATGTGCGCGATAGGCATAGATCGCGCCAGCCTTGAGCCCCGGGACAAAGTGATGCCAGTAGTAGTAGGTGCGGTTGACCTCTGGACTCAGCGAGAAGACCTGTGACGGCGTGTCCTGATCGTAACGGTCAAAGAGCAGGAACTCGATGCCGGTCGCATTGGTCGAGTAGATGGAAAAGTTGACACCTTCGCCGGTCACCGTGGCGCCGAGTGGGGCGGGCCGGCCGGGATGAATCTCATAGCGAACGAGGCCGCAGTGGGCCGTTTCGGTCATGTGCTCTCCTCCAACGTCGAGAGTATAGCACAACCACGCGAAGGTGACATAGAGCCTGTGTGGACGAGTGGGCGCTCTGCATGATTCGTAGCAGGTAACGGGCGCGTATTTTGACACCAGAGTGAGCACGGGTATAATCCTTTTCTGGCGGTTCGGTGACCGCAGAGGACTATGCTGACCGCCTGCTGATCAGGCTTTCGGAGGACAGACCCCATGTATGCAATCGTAGAGACCGGTGGCAAGCAGTATCGTGTGCAGGTTGGCCAGACGGTCGATGTTGAGCGCCTGGACGTTCAAGCTGGCGATACGGTGGAACTCGACCGCGTTCTCATGATTGGTGGGGACGATGGCG
>CAZMAI010000246.1:0-3914 GCA_964564195.1 uncultured Anaerolineales bacterium
GCGTCAGCCGCACGCCCATCCAGACCGGGGATGCCGTGGTGATCATGGGCGCCGGCCCCATCGGCCAGATGCTGGCACAGCTGGCGCGGCTGCGCGGCGCGCGCGTCATCGTCATGGACCTGCTGCCCGACCGTCTGGAGCTGGCCGCCGAGTTGGGCGCCTGGGCTACCCTCAACGCCGGCGATCCCGATGTGGTCCAGCAGGTGCAGTCGCTCACCGGCGGCCTGGGTGCCGAGGCTGTCATCGTGGCCGTGGGCTCTGCGGCGGCCGAGATGCAGGCGCTGCAGCTTGCGGCGCCAGGCGCATGCGTCAACTATTTCGCGGGCACCTACCCTGCCACCACGATCGCCGTGGATCCCAACGTCATCCACTACAAGCAACTCTGGGTCACGGGGAGTTTCCATTTCACGCCGGGAGGCTTTCGCACGGCGCTCGACCTGATCGCCCGCGAGCAAGTCCGGGTGCTGCCGCTCATCAGCCACCGCTTTGCGCTGGAGGACGTCGCCGAGGCCTTTGACACGGTCATCGACCGGGGCGGGATGAAGGTGATCGTCAATATGGACGTCGAGCACTAGGCCGTGCCGTCCGATTGCCTGATAGGTCTCGATCTGGGCACCACCACCTGCCGGGCGATGGCCTTCGACCGGCAGGGCACCGTGCTCGCCGAGGCGCGCCGCGAAGTTCCGCCCGAGTGTGAGGGGCCCGGCCTGGCCACAGTACAGCCCGAGCGCTGGTGGGACGCGACCTGCACCGTGCTGCGCGAACTCACGGACATGCTTCGTGCCCATGATATTGCTCCGCTGGCGCTGGGGCTCACAGGGCTGATGCACGCCATGGTGCCGCTGGACGCCGCGGGACGGGTGCTGGCCCCCGCCATACTCTGGATGGACCAGCGCTGCCAGCCGGAGGTGGACTGGCTGAACGGCGAGGGGCTGGCCGCACTGGAGGCCGCCGCCGGGCCGGGCGCCCGCGCCGGCACGACCCCCAGCCTGGCGCGCCTGCGCTGGATCGCCCACCATGCCCCCGAGCTAGTCGCCCGCACGGACTGCTTCCTGCTCCCCAAGGACTATATCCGATACCGCCTGACCGGCACGCTGGGCACGGACCCCAGCGATGCGGGCGGCACGGGGCTCTTCGACGGACGCAGCAGTGACTGGTCTCCCGGCCTGGTGGACCTGGCGCTCATCCGCCGCGCGCAACTGCCGCCGATCCTGCCCTCGGACAGCCTTGCGGGCCATGTCACCTCTGAGGCTGCCGCCCAGACCGGTTTGCCCGCCGGCCTGCCGGTGGTCGTGGGCATGGCCGATACGGCGGCCACGCGGCTGGGGAGCGTGGGCTCGGACTCTGACGCCGCGCTGCTCTATCTCGGCACCGCGGCCTGGGTGAACTGGCCCGGCCGCCCGAACCGCGGCGCGATGCTGGCTACCACCGCCACGGGTGGCGCACTGCGCTGGCTGCGCGCGATCCTTTCCGGACCGGGCACGCCCATCCCCTACGATACACTGCTGGACGACGCGGCCGCCGTGCCCGCGGGCGCTGAGGACCTGGTCTTTTTGCCGCACCTCTCGGGTGAGCGGGGCCCGTTTGGCAACCCGCGGGCCCGGGGCGTGTACGCCGGCCTGGCGCTGTGCCATGGGCGCGGTCATCTGGTCCGCGCCCTGCTGGAGGGCACCTGCTGCCACCTGCGCTGGCTCATGGAGGAGGGCGGCGTGTTCGAGGCGCCCCAGATCTGGGCGGCCGGCGGCGCGGCGCACAGCGCGCTCTGGATGCAGATTCTGGCGAATGTGCTTCAGCGCGAGCTATGGACCCCGCAGGTCGTCGAGGCTGGCGCGCTGGGCGCGGCCATCCTGGCGGCAACCGGCACCGGGCTTTATACGGACCGTGCCTCGGCTGCGGCGGCCATGGTGCGCCGCGGCCCGACCTACTCGCCGGTTCCGGCCCAGGGCAAAGTTCACGCGGCGCTGTACAGCCGCTGGCGCGAGGCCGAGAGCCTGTACGTGCCCGCTCCTGGCGCCTGATCCAGAGCCGTCAGGCGACAGATACCTGAGGGACCGCCAGCATTCTTGCCGGCCAGCCACAGCAAACCTTCTACAAACTCGTCCCAAAACTACCCCCCATTCCCCTTGACTCTCCCCTCACTGGAGGGTGTACACTGAGGTCGTACTGCTGGCCAGCAGGAGACCTCGTGTTCACGGAGACATGCCATGCTCAAGATCGGTGACCTCAGTCGCCTGGCGCAGGTGTCAGTCAAGACGTTGCGCTACTATAGCGATCTCGGCCTGCTCAAGCCGGCCCGGATCGATCGCTACACAAGCTACCGCTACTATGAGGTTGAGCAGTTGGAGCGAGTGAACCGCATCCTGGCGCTCAGAGACCTCGGGTTCAGCCTGGAGCAGGTCCGCAGCTTGCTGAACGAGTCGGTGAGCGCGGAGCAGTTGCGAGGCATGCTGCGGTTGCGCCAGGCGGAGCTGGAGCGCTCGCTGGGCGAGGAGCGCGCCCGGTTGAGCCGGGTCGAGGCCCGCCTGCGCCAGATCGACCGCGAGGGGCAGACTCTGGACTATCCGGTCGTGATCAAGATTATCGAGGCGCAGCGGGTGCTGGCGGTGCAAGGAGCCGTCGCGGGCTACGGCCAAACCCTGCCTCTGCTGGAGCGGCTGCAGCAGGCGCTGCAACAGATGCCCCCGGGGTCAATCGAGGGCACGCCGATGGCGCACTATCTGGAGCAAGACGAGGACCGCTCGCTGCGGGCCGAGGTGGGAGTCCCACTGAGTGGCGGGCGGGTACCGCGTGCGCCAGGGCACCTGACGCACAGCGCCTGGCCAGGCGCACCGGAGGCGGTGGCTACCCTGCACCAGGGCGACCCGGAAGGTCTTCCGCATGCCTACAACGCGCTGTTGCGCTGGGCTTCCGAGAGCGGCTACCAGCCCACCGCGCCGGGCGTGGAGATGTACATCCAGGGCCCCCGCGAGGGGCTGGCGCTGCGAGAGTGGGTCACCGAGGTGCGCATCCCCGTTGTGAACACGTTTGCGGCCCTATCACCTGACGAAAAGGAGAGACTCATGAATCCCGAGATCAAGACACTGCCAGCCTTTACCGTTGTCGGGAAGCTGTATCGCGGCAAGAACGAACACCAGGAGATCCCCGCTATGTGGGACGAGCTGAACGCCCGCTGGGGCGAACTGGCCGCGCTCCAGGCTACCGGCGCAGCGTATGGGGTGTGCGGCCCTATGGAGCCGGATGGCGTGTTCGAGTATGTCGCCGGCGTTGAGCCCAAGCCCGGCGCCGCTACACCCGAGGGTATGGTGCGCTGGGAGGTGCCGGCTCAGACCTATGCCGTGTTCCCCTGCACCTTGCAGACCATCCACCAGGCCTACGAACAGGCCTACCAGGTCTGGCTGCCAGGCAGCGCGTACAGGGCCACGGGCGGGCTCGACTTTGAGTTGTACCCGGAGACCTTTGAGCCGGGCGACCCCGAGCGGCAACAGATGTACGTGTACATCCCTGTGTCCCGTTAGCACCCGATATGCGACAGGCCGGCCATCGCTAACACGATGGCCGGCCTTGGCTGCACCAGACTAACAGGACGCCAGTCTGCCGTCAGGCCGGCTGGAACAGCCTCTGTACGGTATCCACAAGCGACAGCCGCCAAAAGCGCCACTCGTGGGCATAGCCCGGCAACTCGTACACCGAGTACGCCACACCCCGCGCCTCAAGCAACCTTTTTAGCTCGCGATGCGTGGTGATCAGGCCATCCACATCTCCCATGGTGAGATGCAGCATGCGCATACGATCGTTAAGCCCTGCATCGAGGTTGGGGACAAGTTTGGCGAACTTGACCGGGTCGATGGTGTTGGTGATGTCGGGCCCGCGCAGGAGCGCCGCGTTTGCGGGCGCCGGTATGGGCGCAGCCACGC
>CAZMAI010000247.1:0-2119 GCA_964564195.1 uncultured Anaerolineales bacterium
TTGCGAACCAGGGCGATCGAGGAGTTCTCTATCGACCGTCCAATCGATGTCGTGTACAACTTTATCGATCCCGAGCGACATGCCAGACCCTGCCCCGGTTGCATCCCGCCACTGACCTGCGCCGGAGAGGTGACACTGCTGCACATCTCAAACTTTCGCCCGGTCAAGCGCGTCGAGGATGTGGTGCGCATCTTTGCCCGTGTGCGCGCCAAAATGGAGGCCCGGTTGCTGCTGGTAGGGGATGGGCCCACGGCGGGCAGGGCCATAGAGATGGCCACAGAGCTGGGAGTCGCCGACCGCGTGCACTTTGTCGGGGTGGTGGAACAGATCGAGCCGGTGTTGCAGCAGGCGAACCTGCTCCTGCTGCCCAGTGAGACAGAGAGCTTTGGGCTTGTTGCTCTGGAGGCCATGGCCAGCGGTGTCCCGGTGATCGCCAGCGATGTAGGCGGGCTGCCGGAGGTGGTCGCCCATGGTGAGACCGGCTACCTTGCCCCCGTTGGAGACGTGGATGCGATGGCAGAGTATGCGATCGGGCTGCTGCAGAATCCGATCGCCTATCGTGCGTTCTCGCAGGCCGCGCATGAGCGCGCCGCCAGATTGTTCGACTTCCATCTGTTAGTCGATCGCTACGAGAGCATCTATGACCGGGTGGTCGGAGTGTGACGCTATTGGACCTCGAGTCCCTCGTCCCCGAACTGCCGGAGTTGCCCCTGGCCGCGCCGGTTGAGCGCGCCGGGCTCGCTTCCTGGCCGGCAGCGTCAGAGCACGTCGTGGACGGCCTGCTCCTGAGGTTTTCCGAGGGGTACACACGACGGGCCAACTGCGCCAACGCCTACAGGGCCGGGGCCATGGCAGTGGAGGACCGCGTCGCGGCCTGCGAAGCGTTGTACGCAGCGCATGCCCTGCCTCCCATCTTTCGCTTGATTGGCGTCTGGCCACAGCCTGCCCTGGATGTGGCCCTGGCCGGCCAGGGTTACTCCCTGGCGGATGTCACCCACGTGCTGACCCTGGACCTGGTGGATCACGCCATACCCAACGGGACCGCGCCACTCTGGCGGCAGGGTGATGCCAGGCGTTGGGCTGAGGCCTATAGCCAGGTGAGCGGGGCGACCGACCGGCAACGCGATCCGCTGATGCGCATCCTGCAGGACATTGGGGGGGAGAGACTGCTGTGTGGCCTGGGCTCACCGGAGCAACCGCTGGCCTGCGGCCTTGGCGTGATTGAGGGTGGCCTGCTGGGACTGTTCGATATTGCCGTACGGCCCGCTTGCCGGGGTCAGGGGCACGGCCGCGCCCTGGTGACCGCCATGCTGGCGCTTGGCAAAGCCTCCGGCGCGGGCGTGGCCTATCTGCAGGTCACGGAGGCGAACATCGCTGCGCGGAGCCTGTACGATAGCCTGGGTTTCCAGGAGCTTTACCGGTACTGGTATCGCCAAAAGCCGGCAGCGGTTCAACAGGCTTGACCGCCCGGGGGCACAGACTCCAGCCAGCGCGCAACGGCGCGGGCGGAACGCAGTCGGACCACACGCAGATGGGCATATTCGGGGAGAGCCAGGAGTTGCGGGTACTGCTGCCGGTGGCGGCGATGGCTCGAGAATAGGTATAGCACCAGGCCATCCCTGCTAAAGATCGCCTCGCGGAAGGTTTCGCGATTGTCGTTCCAGAGCACCTCGCCCGATAAGATGCGCCTGAGCGTGCGCGACACGACGCGCCAGAGCGCCACAATCAAGGGCATGTCCAGCCAGATCAGCGTGTCTGCGCGACCCCAGATGAGATCCCGAGCCTGGCCGTAGTTCCCATCGGTCACCCAACCATCGCCCAGGGCCAGTTCAATTCTGTCCCGCAGAACCTCGCGCGACACAGGCTGCCAACCCGCCTCCCAGTAGAGGCTGTCGAGTTCCACGTGCGGCACACCCAGGCGGTCGGCCAGCGCGGCAGCCAGCGTGGTCTTGCCGGCGCCAGTGGACCCAATGATCGCGACACGTCGCATGCTCGCGCCGTCAGCTGCGTTGGGAGACATGGATGCTCCTGAGCGAGGCTGGATACCTTCTGGTCCGCGGACCTAGGACCTGGTCGCGCCGGCGAGGCGCTGGCCCTTGTCCGTCACGCGCCACACCCG
>CAZMAI010000247.1:2219-3913 GCA_964564195.1 uncultured Anaerolineales bacterium
ACGATGCCGCCAGCCAGAGCCAACAAACCCAAAAAGAGCACGTTCGCCAGCACCCATTTCCAGGACCCGGTCTCCTGACGGATGACGGCCAGCGTGGAGACACAGGGGATAAAGAGCATCTCAACCGCCAGAAAGGCCAGGCCAGAGGCCGGGCTGAACTCGGTACCCATGAGCGACCGCAACCCGCTGCCCTGCTCGCCGACACCGTACAGCACGCTGAGGGTGGCGACTGCGTTCTCCTTGGCGACAAAGCTGCTTAGAATCGCCACAATGGATCGCCAGCTCAGGCCCATGAGATCGCCCACGGGCTCTAGCATGCGTCCGACAGCCGCCATATAACTGCTGTCCACATCACCACCAGGAAAGGTCACCAGCGCCCACACGACCACCGATACGGCCAGTATCACGGTCCCCGCCTTTTTGAGAAAGGCCACCGTTCGCTGCCACACTGTCATGCCGATCGTACGGCCGTTGGGGAGATGGTATAGCGGCATCTCCATGATAAAGGCAGACTGGATGTTCTTGAGGAACACCTTGCGGATGACGATGCCAGAGAGCGCCAGCACCACCAGCGGCAGGGCAGTCATCCCCACGGTCACCAGCACGGCGCGATCGGCAAAGAACGCCTGCGCCAGCACCGTCAGCACCGCAAGGCGCGCTGTGCAGGGCACCAGAGGCGCCAGCATGATGGTCAACAGGCGATCGCGCCTGGATTCGAGAATGCGGGCGCCCATGATAGCGGGCACATTGCAGCCAAAGCCGAGAAACAGCGGCATAAAGCTCTTGCCGTGCAGCCCGATGCTGTGCATAAAGCCATCCATCACATAGGCCGCGCGCGCCATATAGCCCACATCCTCGAGAAAGCCCATGCCCGCGAAAAAGATCACCAGGATGGGAAGAAAGGTCAGCATCGTCCCCACGCCGCCGATGATTCCATCCACGGCCAGACCGCGAAGCCACTCCGGCGCTTGCGCCAGAGCGTCGCCAGTCCAGCGGGCCAGCGGGCCCATCACAGCCGATTCGACCCAGCCCTGCATCGGCCCGCCGACGGCATAGGTCAGCCCAAAGATGGCCGCCAGCACAAGGGCCAGGACCACAAGCCCCCAAAACGGATGCGTGGCATAGGCATCGATACGCTGGGTGATCGTTACATGCCCCGCCCTGGGCCTGGTCATGGCAGCCCGAGCCACCTGGCTGATCCAGGCATAGCGTCCGCTGGCCACGGCAACGATTGCGTCCTCGTGCGCGCGCAGCACATCCTGCATCTGCTCCCACGCCGGCGTTGGCAGCCAGTCCTTGACCAGGCCGGTGATCTGCCCATCGCCCTCCAGCAGTTTCAGCGTCACCCAGTCTGTTGGATAGGGCTCCGGCACAAAGTCAGCAATGATCGCATACACGCTGTCCAGCACATCGCGATGATCGGCCCGGATCTCCGGCCGGCTGGCTTGCTGCGGCTCCTGGCGCTGCACCACCTCGATGGCGGCATCCAAAAACGCGTGCACCCCCACGCCCCGCGCCGCTGTCATCGGCACCACCGGCACGCCGATCGCCCCGGACAGGATCTCTGGGCGAATGGCGTAACCCTCCTGTGCGGCGACATCCATCATGTTAAGGCCGATCGCCAGCGGGCAGGAAAGGGCCAGGAGCTCCGTGACCAGGTAGAGGTTACGCTCCAGCGAGGACGCGTTGATGAC
>CAZMAI010000248.1:0-3873 GCA_964564195.1 uncultured Anaerolineales bacterium
AATTATATAATCAACAAAATCACGAGCTAAAATCAGACTATTTTAGGATTGAAATTTCATTTTTTTCACCTCTTGTTTCATTATTCGCTCGGCTAAAATCAGACTATTTTAGGATTGAAATGAAAATAAATCAAATCTTTAAAATGTATTCACTAAGTGCTAAAATCAGACTATTTTAGGATTGAAATTTTTCTTATCTCCTAGTTTCTTATATCTTGTTTCTGGCTAAAATCAGACTATTTTAGGATTGAAATTTTAAACCTCCTATATCAATATCTAATTCTGCTTTCTGGCTAAAATCAGACTATTTTAGGATTGAAATCTGTTTAACGAATTCTCTTAACTCTAAACCGAACTTGCTAAAATCAGACTATTTTAGGATTGAAATCACCTCTTCATCCTTACTCGTTTTCAACAACACTGCGCTAAAATCAGACTATTTTAGGATTGAAATCCAAAACTCAGTCCTAATTCTACTTTGTTATTAAGCCGCTAAAATCAGACTATTTTAGGATTGAAATGCGCGGTTATCCAGTTAAAGCACGACGTCCGCTGGTGCTAAAATCAGACTATTTTAGGATTGAAATATTATCTCTGCACAAATATCAGGATCTCCATCAAATTGCTAAAATCAGACTATTTTAGGATTGAAATGTGTTTAAGTTCTGCAATCTCTAAGTAACGTTTAATAAGCTAAAATCAGACTATTTTAGGATTGAAATTGAGTTTATTAAAATTCTCATAGAAATGGTTGTTTAGGCTAAAATCAGACTATTTTAGGATTGAAATTACAATAATCCTTTATTATCATGTCGTTAAACTTTATGCTAAAATCAGACTATTTTAGGATTGAAATAAAAGGAATTAAACGTCTTTATTCCTATGGAATTATGCTAAAATCAGACTATTTTAGGATTGAAATGACAGGTTAGGGAAGAGTTTTTAAACACTAGTATGGGCTAAAATCAGACTATTTTAGGATTGAAATATACTTTAACACCGTTTGAGCCGTACAACTTGTACTGGCTAAAATCAGACTATTTTAGGATTGAAATTGTGATGGTTACTGTTTTATTTATAAGCTTCTTAGAAGCTAAAATCAGACTATTTTAGGATTGAAATCTATTTCAAGTTTAATCATCTCTGCCCTATTATTCGTGCTAAAATCAGACTATTTTAGGATTGAAATGTTGGTAGGGTTACAGTTTCTCCTAAAACGTTTGTTGCTAAAATCAGACTATTTTAGGATTGAAATCGATTTTAAAGTCCGTGTTTTGGAGTTTAAAGTCCTTGCTAAAATCAGACTATTTTAGGATTGAAATTGTCTAAATATTTATCTATGAAAAGCTTTGGAAGTTGCTAAAATCAGACTATTTTAGGATTGAAATTGTGATGGTTACTGTTTTATTTATAAGCTTCTTAGAAGCTAAAATCAGACTATTTTAGGATTGAAATCTATTTCAAGTTTAATCATCTCTGCCCTATTATTCGTGCTAAAATCAGACTATTTTAGGATTGAAATGTTGGTAGGGTTACAGTTTCTCCTAAAACGTTTGTTGCTAAAATCAGACTATTTTAGGATTGAAATCGATTTTAAAGTCCGTGTTTTGGAGTTTAAAGTCCTTGCTAAAATCAGACTATTTTAGGATTGAAATTGTCTAAATATTTATCTATGAAAAGCTTTGGAAGTTGCTAAAATCAGACTATTTTAGGATTGAAATTGTGATGGTTACTGTTTTATTTATAAGCTTCTTAGAGCTAAAATCAGACTATTTTAGGATTGAAATACCAAAATAGATCATATATTGCTCTTGTTTTTCTTGCTAAAATCAGACTATTTTAGGATTGAAATCTATTAAATCTGTACCCCTTTTGGCACTGTTATCTTGCTAAAATCAGACTATTTTAGGATTGAAATTCACTTAATGCGGCTTTAACCTCACCTAATGTCTCCTGCTAAAATCAGACTATTTTAGGATTGAAATTGATTAAATGCGATGTACTTCATTAAAGTATCTGCAAGCTAAAATCAGACTATTTTAGGATTGAAATTATTATTAATTGCCGCATCTTCAGGATTGTACGGTGGGCTAAAATCAGACTATTTTAGGATTGAAATTCATGTTGTCAATAGGCGATTGGATTTCATAGGATTGCTAAAATCAGACTATTTTAGGATTGAAATATTCAGTTGAAGAAACGTTAGGAGAGGGGTATCTCAGGCTAAAATCAGACTATTTTAGGATTGAAATATTAGATGTTATAAAATTAGTTGATGGGGCTTCTGAGCTAAAATCAGACTATTTTAGGATTGAAATGATGAGATACTGGATTTCATTGAGTTGTGGAGAACCGCTAAAATCAGACTATTTTAGGATTGAAATCCGGCTACACAGCTGACAATGAAGTCATAGGAACTAGGCTAAAATCAGACTATTTTAGGATTGAAATTGATTTTTGTATCGTAAATTTAAAACGGTCTGAGAAGCTAAAATCAGACTATTTTAGGATTGAAATACTAAAGCCCTTATAGGTGATGAATGTTTTGATTGTGGCTAAAATCAGACTATTTTAGGATTGAAATATTAAGCGTGAGCCTGAGCATATAGAAAGAATACTCGCTAAAATCAGACTATTTTAGGATTGAAATAAGGCAGTTGGGTCAAGGTTTGAGGCGCCTTTTGTGCTAAAATCAGACTATTTTAGGATTGAAATAATGAAAAGGGTGATTTGATGATGATTAGCGGATCAGGCTAAAATCAGACTATTTTAGGATTGAAATTGGTACGACTTTTTTGGGACATACTACGAAGCAGAGCTAAAATCAGACTATTTTAGGATTGAAATGAAAATTATCGTGTCTATACAGTAAAAGATGGTAGGGCTAAAATCAGACTATTTTAGGATTGAAATCCACTAAGGGCTTCCAATTCTGTTTTAACAGAACTAGCTAAAATCAGACTATTTTAGGATTGAAATCCCGACCATGATAGAAATAGAGTTCATAGCCATCCGTGCTAAAATCAGACTATTTTAGGATTGAAATCTAGGTTAGGGTTGTTGAGTGACATATTCGTGTCTAGCTAAAATCAGACTATTTTAGGATTGAAATGGAGGCGGGGGTTGCGGTTTTATGAAGTCAAGGGGCGCTAAAATCAGACTATTTTAGGATTGAAATTATCATGAATCATTTAAGCACAAATCCAACATCATATGCTAAAATCAGACTATTTTAGGATTGAAATTTGAAGACTGAGGAGAATCAGAACTGGATGAGTGACAGCTAAAATCAGACTATTTTAGGATTGAAATCCATTCAATCTTAAAGGGGAAGATAAAAAGTTACTTGCTAAAATCAGACTATTTTAGGATTGAAATATCATGAACCACTACAACTTTTTCTTCAGAGTAGGTGCTAAAATCAGACTATTTTAGGATTGAAATTGAAACAATTAGAGTTAAGCGGTGAGAAGTGGCACTGGCTAAAATCAGACTATTTTAGGATTGAAATTCCTAATAAGTCCCCAGAGTAAAGCGTTCATACTTTGCTAAAATCAGACTATTTTAGGATTGAAATGAATACTGAAGGAACGGTGATATTTGACCCATCATGCTAAAATCAGACTATTTTAGGATTGAAATATTAAAACTAAAATAGTCGTAAATTCAAGTGTTCAAAGCTAAAATCAGACTATTTTAGGATTGAAATGGAGTGTTTTCTTTAACTCAATAAGACGTTCCTGTTTGCTAAAATCAGACTATTTTAGGATTGAAATCTGATCTGGATGCTTCGGTTTCCTCAAAGATTAGTTGGACTAAATAGTTAGAAATTTGGAATCTACATATAACTCCGATCCACATTCTCATTGGGCA
>CAZMAI010000249.1:0-3846 GCA_964564195.1 uncultured Anaerolineales bacterium
GGCGGCTTTGCCGAGACCGTCACCACGCGAGCCGGCAACTGCCGCCGGATGCCCGAGGAGATGCCCTGGCAGACGGCGGTCTG
The DNA here is from genome assembly GCA_964564195.1 of uncultured Anaerolineales bacterium. Taxonomy (GTDB): domain Bacteria; phylum Chloroflexota; class Anaerolineae; order UBA1429; family UBA1429; genus JAAYED01. The sequence continues at coordinate 84 of CAZMAI010000249.1, forward strand.
CCTCGACCCGGCCGATTTTGCCCTGGGCGCGGTGCGCGACGGCCATGTGCGCCTGGGAGACGCCGCCGTCGTGTTCGGCATGGGCGCGATCGGGTTGATGGTGTTGCAGATGCTGCGGCTGGCGGGGGCGCACCCCATCATCGCCGTCGAGCCGCTGGCCTCGCGGCGCGCCATTGCCGAGACGCTGGGCGCCGATGCCACGCTTGACCCCGGCAACTGCGATGCCGGTGTCGAGATACGCCGCCTCACCGGCGGGCGAGGCGCCGACGTGTGTATCGAGTACAGCGGTGCCCGCGCGGCACTGCAGCAGGCGCTGCGGGGCGTGGCCTACGGCGGTACCGTGGTGCTGGGCGCCTACCCGCCTGCCTATGGCGCCGGGCTGGATTTCGGCGCCGAATCGCATCACAACATCCCCAACCTGGTATTCACCCGGGCCTGCAGCGAGCCGGGGCGGGACTATCCACGCTGGGACAACGACCGCGTCTATGATGTCTGCTGGCGGCTGCTGCTCGAGGGTCAGCTCACCGGCGTGCCCATCGTACAACCGGTCGTGCCCTTTGCCGACCTGCTGAGCGCCTATCCCGGCATCGCCAGCGAGCCTGACCTATACCTGAAGCTTGGCGTCACCTACGCCTGATCGTGTCTATACATACGCATGAGGAGCCCACGGTGATCTCGAAACGTGCCGAACAGATCTCGCCTTTTTTGGCCATGGATGTGATGGAGCGGGCCAACCAACTCGAGGAGGATGGCGCGCACATCATCCACATGGAGGTGGGCGAGCCCGATTTTGACGTACCGGACTGCGTCAAGGAGGCCGTGTCGCACGCCGTGATGGGCGGCAACACGCACTATACCCACAGCCTGGGTGAGTTGCGCCTGCGCGAGTTGATCTGTGCCTACTATCACGACAGTTACGGTGTGACCATCTCCCCGGAGCAGATCCTGGTCGCCTCTGGCACCTCTCCCGTCATGATGCTGCTCTTTGGCGGGTTGCTGAATGACGGCGATGAGGTCATCCTCTCCGACCCGCGCTACGCCTGCTACCCGAACATGGTTCGCTTTGCGGGCGGGGTCACGGTAGACGTACCTGTCTCGGAGGAGGATGGCTTCCAGTTCCACCCGGACGCCGTGCGCGAGCGCATCACGCCCCGCACTCGCGCGGTGATGATCAACTCCCCCTCCAACCCCACCGGGACGCTGCTCGCATCTGAGAACCTGCGGGGCATGGCGAATCTGGGTATCCCCGTGATCTCGGACGAGATCTACCACGGGCTGGTGTACGAGGGGCGGCCGCACTCGATCCTGGAATACACCGACGAGGCCTTTGTGCTGGATGGGTTCAGCAAGCGCTACGCCATGACGGGCCTGCGCCTGGGCTACCTGATCGCGCCACTCAGATACGTGCGCCCGCTGCAAAAGTTGTCGCAGAACTTTTTCATCTCGGCCAACTCGGTCGCCCAGCGCGGCGGTATCGCCGCCCTGATGTGCGCCGGCCCCGATGTTGAGCGCATGGCGAGCGTCTATAACGAGCGCCGCCGCTTTATGATCGATGGTCTGCGGCGTCTTGGCCTGGGCATCGCGGTGGAGCCCACCGGCGCCTTTTATGTCTTCGCCAATGCCCGGCACGTCTGCCCCGACTCGTACCGGCTGGCATTCGACATTCTTGAAAACGCACACGTGGGCGTCACACCCGGCGCGGACTTTGGCGCGCGTGGCGAGGGCTATCTGCGCTTTTCCTATGCGACATCGCTGGAGAACATCGCCGAGGGGCTGTCGCGCCTGGAGCGCTACCTGTCGCTCTTACCGGAGGGCCGTCTGCCCGATCCCGCCTGACCCTGCCGCATGCGACTTATGGGTCCCTTGCGCGGCCGGCCCGGCGCGGCTATGCTGGGGCCCGTAACGTTTTTTGACACCAACTCCGGAGGATGCTATGGCCGTCAAACAGTGCCTCGTGATGACCAACTTTTACGATCCCAACAGCATGTCAGTAGATGCTTTCTGCCGAAACGTCGCCGAGATCGGCTATGCCGGCATTGAACTGATGACGCCGGGCGACGCGCTCCCCGGCATCGTCGAGACCTGCTCCCGCTATGGCCTCGCGGTGCCCAGCATGGTGGGCCATGCCAGCCTGCGAGATGGCCTGAACAAGGTCGAGAACCACGACCGTATCATCGCCGAGCTCAAGGCCAACATCGATCTCGCCGCACAGTACGGCATCGGCGGCCTGATTATCTTTAGCGGCAACCGTAACGACGGCCAGAGCGATCTGGAGGGGATGATCGCCTGCGCGCATGGCCTGCGGCGCATCGCCCCCTACGCCGAGGAAAAGGGCATCAACCTGAACATGGAGTTGCTCAACAGCAAGGTGAACCATCCGGGCTACCAGTGCGACCACGCCGGGTGGGGCGTGGCCCTGTGCGAGATGGTCAACAGCCCCCGGGTCAAGCTGCTGTATGACATCTACCACATGCAGATCATGGATGGCGATCTGATCCGCACCATCCGAAGCAACATCCAGTGGATCGGGCACTTTCACACGGCGGGCAACCCGGGCCGCCAGGATCTCGATGACGACCAGGAGTTGAACTATACCGGGATCTGCCGCGCCATCGACGCTAGCGGCTATGAGTACTATGTGGGGCACGAGTTCCGCGCCAAGGGGGACCCGATCGCGGCCCTGCGCCACGCCCACGCGATCTGCTCGGCCTGAGCAGCGCTGGCCAACCTATCACGCCAGGCGGGATGCGCCCGGCGGCCGTTTTGGGTATACTATCCGGGCGTTCCGCAACCGGCGGGGCGCCCAGATTCTATTACGGGGGACTTGCGAGATGATCAATGTCGGCGTTGTTGGCTATGGCTATTCGGGGCGCGCGTTCCATACTTACCTGCCCACCCTGGCGGAGGGCCTCAATCTATACGGGATCGCCGTACGCAATCCGCAGGTGCAGGGACAGGCGGCTGCCGACCACCCGGAGGTCAAAATCTATGACGGGCTCGAGTCCATGCTCACGGATGACAACATCCAGCTCGTGATCCTGGCCACGCCGCACAACACCCACCACGACCTGTCCATCCAGGCCATGAACGCGGGACGCCACGTGGTCACCGACAAGGTGATGGCGATGAATGCGCGCGAGGCGGAGGAGATGATCGCCGCCGGTGAGCGCAACGATGTAATGCTCTCGGTCTTTCACAACCGGCGCTGGGACTGGGACTATCTCACGGTGAAAAAGGTGGTGGAGGACGGCCTGCTGGGCGAGCCCTTCCTGTACCATGCGGCCATCGCCGGCTATGGCTCGCCGCGCGGTTGGCGCGGCAACAAAGCGCTGAGCGCCGGCATCATGTACGACTGGGGCGCCCATTTCATGGACCAGGCGCTGCAGCTCGTGCCCGCACCGGTGGAGAGCGTCTTTTGCGACATTATCTACCGACCGAACACCGGCACCGACATTGGCAACTATGGCATCATCCGCATGCAGTTCGCCAACGGCACGCGCTACTCGGTAGAGATCACCAACCTCTCGCCCATCCAAAAGCCGCGCTGGTTCGTCCAGGGCGATCGGGGCAGTCTGATCAAGTACGGCCTGGATCCGCAGGAGGACTATATGCGGCGCAAGGTCATCCTGGAGGCCGAAGAGGACCCGTCCACCTATGCCCGCGTGGTGACCGTCTCGGACGGCCAGCGTGACGAACAGGTGGTGCCCTCGGTGCGCGGAAGCTGGGTGAGCTATTACCAGAACATCTCGGACGTGCTGAACAA
>CAZMAI010000250.1:0-3839 GCA_964564195.1 uncultured Anaerolineales bacterium
CGGCGCTCAAGGCCGGCGCCCACGTGCTCTGTGAAAAGCCGGTGGCCACGGGCTACCAGGACGCGGCGGAGATGTTCGCGGCGGCGGAAAAGGCGGGGCGCAAGTTGCTGGTGGGCCAGTGCCTCCGCTTCCGCAGCGAGAACCAGGCGGCCAAGTCCTTTATCGCGTCGGGGCTGCTGGGCGACACCTATTATGCCGAGGCGGGCGCCATGCGGCGCCGCGGCGTGCCCGAGTGGGGCCTGTTCCACATGAAGGAGCACTCGGGGGGTGGGCCGATCTTTGACATCGGCGTGCACGCGCTGGACCTGGTGCTCTGGCTGATCGGCAGCCCGCGGGTGGTGGCCGTCAGCGGCGCCACCTATACGCGCATCGCCAACCAGGATGAGGGGCTGATCAAGTCGCTGGCCGACAGCGGCGCCCCCGACGGTGTGCCCGAGGCGCGGCCCTATGACTATCGCGAGTTCGACGTCGAGGACCTGGGCGTGGGCATGCTGCGGCTGGAGAACGGGATGACCATCGTGATTCGCGCCTCCTGGGCGGCGAACATCCCCGAGGGCACGGGCAACACCTTTATCCTGGGCACCAAGGCGGGGCTGGCGCTGAATCCGGTGCGCCTGCTGGGCACCGTGGGCCGCTACCAGGCGGACATCACGCCGCACATCCCCGGGCGCGATGAGCCCTTTGCCACCGGCCATATCCGCGAGGCGGCCCACCTGGTGCGCGCCATCCGCGGCGAGGAAGAGCTGATGGTGAAAAGGGACGAGGTCCTGAACGTGATCCACGCCCTGGAGGGGTTGTACCGCAGCGCCGAGCGCAACGAAGAGATCCAGTTGGATTGGTAGGGGTGGCGCAGGAGGTGCGCCGGCGTTCTATGGGGCGTGGCGGCTGGGAAGCCGGCTCCAGACCCGCGATGAGACGCTCGCGAAGCGAATGCCGGAGCGGACGAGACGTCCGCGGTCCATCAGGAGCCCGCGATCCCTCGTTCGGACCGCAGGCTTACAGCCTGCTCCGGGGACAGCGGGCAAAGGAGATACACATGGACAAGATCTATCGCGTTGGGGTCATCGGGTTCGGGCACATGCATATCAACAACGTGGCCCAGCTCTACAAAGCCCATCCGCAGGTGCGGTTCGTGGCCTGCGCGGACACGATTCCGCGCACGCCCGAGTTGCGCACCGCGCCCTATACCCGTGAGTGGAACCGGGAGAACGTCATGTCGCTCACGGGCATGACGACCTTCTATTCCGATTTCTACCGGATGCTGATCCAGGAGGACCTGGACATCGTCATCGTCACCTGTGAGAACGCCCAGCACGCACTGGTGGTGGAGGCCTGCGCCGAGGCGGGCGTACACGTGTGTGTGGAAAAGCCCATGGCCATGACGCTGGCGGACGGCCTGCGCATGGTCAGGGCCTGCGTGGCCAACGACGTCTCGATGATCATCAACTGGCCGCTGACGTGGCAGCCCGCGGCACACAAGGCCAAGGCGTTGATCGACGAGGGCGCGATCGGCGACGTCATTGAGGTCAAGTGGCGCTCGGGGCACACCGGGCCGCTGGGGCCGGGGGCTGCGCACGCCGGCGTGAGCGAGGCCTCGCTGCCGCTGAGCGGGCCCGAGCGGGCCGCCACCTGGTGGCACCAGCGCGAGGCGGGCGGCGGCGCCCTGCTGGATTTCACCTCGTACGGGGCCATGGTCAGCCGCTGGTACATCGGCCAGCCGGCCGTGGCTGTCATGGCCATGCGGGCCAACCTGCAGAGCCAGTGGGGCACGGCCGACGACAACGCCGCCGTGCTGGTGCGCTATCCCCAGGCGCTGGCGCTGCTGGAGGGCACCTGGACCACCGCTGACCACGGCGTGCCCACCGGTCCCATCGTCTATGGCTCCACCGGCACGCTGGTGGTGGAGGGCGGCGCCGAGAGCCCGCAGGTGCGCCTGGAGCGCGGCCATGGCGATACCACGCTCTACGCCGCCGAGCCGCTCCCTGCGGGCCGGCACGATGTGGCCCACGAGATGATCCACCACCTGAACACGGGCGAGCCGGTGCATCCTACGCTGGATATGCAGGCCAATCTGGAGTATATGGCCATCATCGATGCCGCAGCGCGGTCGTCCGAGAGCGGGCGGCTGGAACTGGTGCAGAACGCGGCCTGGGATCTGGGCTGAAAGGAGTCTACATGCAGGACAGGGTTTCGATCGCTTCGTACGCTTTTCACGGCCTGCTCCACGAGGGCGCCATCGACGTCTTTGGGTATCTGGAGTCGGTCAAGTACCGCTACGGCGTGCAGGCCGACATCTGGAACGGGATGCTGCCCACCACAGACAGGGATTTCCTGCTAAAGGTCCGGCGCGCGCTTGACGAGCGGGGGTTGGAGCTGGCAAATCTGTGCGTGGACGGCGCCCACATCTGGGAGGACGACCCGGATCGGCGCGAGGCCAACTATCGCAACGCCCTGGCTCACCTGGAGGCCGGCGAGATCCTGGGCGCCAAGACCGTTCGCATCGACGCCGGGGGCGCCCACGATGCGCGCACCTTCACCACGGAGCAGATGGACCTGATCGTGAAACGCTACCGCGAGTTTGCTTATCGCGCCTCGCAGGGCGGCTACCGCGTGGGCCCGGAGAACCACTGGGGTCCCGAGGTGGTGCCGGAGAACATGGTGGCCATCTGCAAGGCCGTGGATCATCCGGCCTTTGGCGTACTGCTTCATTTCCGCGGAGACCCGGGCGACCGCGAGATGGCGCCCTGGGCGATGCACACCCATCTGGCGTGGCAGATCACCGAGGGGCCGCTGGAGGCGAGTATGGGGATGCTGTGCGACGCCGGCTACCAGGGGTACTGGGGCATCGAGCACCACACGGGCCGCAACGAGTACGCCGAGGTGGCGGTGCAGGTGGCGCGGGTGCGCACGGTGCTGGACCGCTGGCGCGACGCATAAAGGAATCGAATCGTGGGAGGCAGAATGCGCGTATCACTGATGTCGTATACCTTCAATCCCATGACCCGCGCGGGCACCATGGACTGCTTTGGCTATCTGGAGGCGGTGCGCTACCGCTACGGCCTGCGAACGGCCGACCTCTGGAACCGTACGCTGGCCAGCATCGAGCCCGAGTACCTGGCACAGGTCAAGGCCGGCCTCGCGGAGCGCGAGTTGGAGCTGGTGAACCTGGCGGTCGACGGTGCCCACATCTGGGAGGATGACCCCGCGGTGCGGGAGGAGCACTATCGTGTGGCGCTGGCGCACATGGAGGCGGCCGAGGCGTTGGGCGCCAAGACACTGCGTATCGACGCGGGCGGCGGCCGCGACGACCGCCATTTCACCGATGAGCAGTTCGATCATATCGTCATGCGCTACAAGGAATATGCCCGGCGGGCCGAGGACAACGGGTACCGAGTCGGTCCAGAGAATCACTGGGGCTCGGAGGCGGTGCCCGAGGAGGTGGTGCGCCTGTGCGAGGCGGTGGACTCGCCCGCCTTTGGCGTGCTGTTGCACACGCGCCGCTGGTTCGGCGAGCATGCAGCGCACGGCGACAAGGTCGTGGCGCTTTGGGTGATGCACACCCACCTGACGACCAATGTCACCGACGAGGAACTGGCGGGGACGATGGCGATGCTGCGCGACGCGGGCTATGCCGGGGCCTGGGGTATCGAACTGGGCGGAGCCACCTATGCTGAGGCTGGCGTGGCCGTCGCACGCGTTAACAAGGTGCTGGAGGCCTGGCGGCTGGGGTAGAGATATAGGGGGTTGCGGATGCGGACCGGAGGTCCGCGGTCCAAAAGCACAATGGAGATACCGTCTTGGTTGTCAAGCAGGCAAAGCGTGAGCGTGACATGGATCGA
>CAZMAI010000251.1:0-3827 GCA_964564195.1 uncultured Anaerolineales bacterium
ACCATCGCAGGGGGGCTGAGGCGAGTACCGTCCTGCCGTAGCGCTCGCGCACCAGGCGCACGCCGTCCGCTGCCAGCTCCAGTGCATAGTAGCGCCTCAGCCCCTGTACCCTGGCGGCGACACCCATCGAGCGGGCCAGGTTGGCCGTGAGCGTGGCCTCGACAGTATAGTTGCGCCAATCACGGGTGCCCTGGATCATCAGTCCGCGCCCCTCGTTCTGTATCATCCTGTAGGTGTCCACAGGGTGAGTTGTGAGCACGCTGCAGGCGCGCGTCCAGGCCTTGAGCCAGCCCGTGCCCCCATGTGCCGGCCGCCCAAAGCACAGATCGGGCTCACCATCCCAGGTCAGGTAGTCGAGATAGATGCAGCCGTCCAGGCGCTGCTCGGACAGTATTTCCAGGCCCACCCAGAAGATGGGCGCCCCCTCGGGAACAGATGGGCTCCAGGCCGTCTCAAGCGCCTCTCCCGGCCTCACTGTCACCTGTGGACCCTGAATCTTTGTCAGCGCATCGTCCGCTCCGGCCACCTCCAGATACAGCCGGGCCAGCACCGGGGTCTGATTCGACTCTTCCGCCTCCAGCCTGGCGCGCACCGTCTGCCCCGGATAGAGCGTGGGCGAGGCGACCATCCCATAGCCGCCAGAGTCGCCCATATCTGGATAGGTCTCGCGGCGCACCCGGGCACAACGGCCCTGGACGAGGCCCTGCAGCTTGATGGCCAGACTGCGCGTACCCAGGGCGCTGTGACCCGTCACATTCTCCAGAGACGCCACCCCGCGACAGATCGGGTCGTCATCGACGAGAAAACCCTGCACCGATCCGGGGAGCTCAAAGTGATAGCGCGCACCCTGCTTCATCAGGGGCCGCTCCAGACCTGCCAGGTCGCAGCCGATGCTGGCCACACGCAGAGCGGCGGTCGCGGCATCTGTCACTGCCCCTCCCGTGTCGGCCGTGGGCACCACCATCCGGTCCGCCACAGGGCCGCGCCAATCGGCGCCTGCATCCAGACCTGCCAGACCGTTCGCAACCCCCAGAATGCAGCCCACATTGCCCGAATTGCAGTCCGTATCCCAGCCGGCCGTATTGACCACCGTCATTGCACGACCAAAATCGCCGTCGCTATACAGCAGCGCCATGATCACCACGGCGTGATTGGGCACGATGTGGCAGTTGCCTCCGTACCGGTGATACCCATAACGCTCCGCCACGCGATGAAAGGTGTCGTACCAGATCGGATATACGGCATGCCATTCGCGCACGTCGGCAATGATCTTGTAGATCAGCGAATCGTGCGGAATCAGCGCGACAGCCGTGTCCAGTAGCGCATCGACGCGACTTTCACGAAACGCCTGGGCGACCATCGCGGCAACCACCTGGGCGCCATAGATGGCTTCGCCATCGTGGCTGACGCTGGCCGCGCGGCGCGCGAGATCCACCGCACGCTCCGGGTCGCCGGGACAGATCAGCCCCCAGCCATCGATAAAGATCTGTGAACCGATCTGCTCCGCAACGACCTGGCCATTCAGAGCCATCGACCCGCTGGCTGGCGCTGGCACTCCCGATTTGAGCCGGAGATAGGCCGTATGCTCGGTACTCATCCCCATCCCGCCCCACCACAGGACCGTGCGCCCTTCGATCAAATAGTTCAGCCAGGTCTCGCCGATCTGAGCCGGCGTCAGCGCCATGCCCACGCCCTGATCGGGCATCGCCCTCAGGAATGTGAACGTGCCCGAGATGTCATCGTCGATGACGATCAGAGGTTTGTCCAGCCGTTCATGCACATAATAGGTGATCTCGCCCAGATCCTGGATGATTCGCTCATGGGTCCACCCTTCGAACGGGCGTCCGACATAGACGCCGATGATCTTGCCTAGCACGCCTGCATACACCCGCTCGAGATAGTCCAAAGGCCAGTTGCTCATCTCGCCTGCCTTTCGAGAACGTCGTAAAGCCGTATTCCGCGCTGACTCTAGACGGCCGCTGCAAGGCCGTCAAGGCCTATTATCCACAGCCCCTGCAGGTTTTCCACAGGCTGTGGAAAGTTATCCACAGGGGCACGTCTCTGTTGACAAACATGGCCCTTTCAGGCATAACGTGGGCTGTCTGCAACAAGCGAACTGGATTCGAGGAGTGTCACATGCGCATCGATCGCGTTCAAACCTTCCTGGTATCGCCACAGAGTCACACCGCCGGCATGATAGGCGGCAAGAACTGGCTCTTTGTCAAGCTCACGACGGACGATGGGCTGGTGGGCTGGGGCGAATGCTACACACAGCTGGACCGGGACGTGGCCATTGAGCGACATGTGCTCGAGCTCGCCCGGTACGTCGAGGGGCTCAGCCCCTTTGGCATCAAGCACTTTACATCCACGGTATACCGCGATTTCGCCGGGCTGCGTGGTTCCATGGACCTGTCCTGCGCGCAGGCGGGTATCGAGCAGGCGATGTGGGACCTGGCCGGCAAAGCTTTGGGAACGCCCGTGTACAATCTGATCGGCGGGCCCTGCCGGACCCGGATCCGCGTGTACGCCAACGGCTGGTACGGACACGCGGGGACGCCCGAGGCCTATGGCGAGATGGCCGCTGCGACGGTTGCGAGGGGGTTTACGGCGCTCAAGTTCGATCCTTTCCCCGGCGCATGGCGGCAATATGTCGGGCGCGACGGTGAGCAGGCCTTTGTGGCCAATGTGCAAGCGGTGCGCGAGGCCGTTGGACCCGAGATCGATCTGCTGATAGAGGGGCATCGACGTCTCTCGCCTATGCACGCGATCCGGCTTGCTCGGGAAATCGCGCCGCTTGGCATCTACTGGTATGAGGAGCCGGTGCCCGCAAACAATGTCGCGGCCCTGGCCGAGGTGCGTCGAGAAGCGCCCATGCCGATCGTGACCGGGGAGACGTTATACAGTAAGGCGGACTTTGTGCCCGTTTTTGAGCAGCGGGCGGCGGATATTATCAATCCCGACGTGTGCAGTTGCGGCGGCATTCTTGAGCTCAAGGAGATCGCCGCAATGGCGGAGCCGTACTATGTGGCCGTATCGCCGCACAACTACAACAGCACGAGCATTGGCCTGGCGGCAACGGTACAGGCGGCGGCAACCATGCCGAACTTTATCATCACCGAGTACTTCTCCAATTTTGCGACGACGAGTGCGCTCATCTCGGGCAATACACTGACCCCGGAGAACGGGTATATCGATCTTCCAGATCGGCCCGGGCTCGGGGTAGACCTGGATGAGCAGGCCCTCGGAGAGTACGCTTACCGGCAGTATCCGCGACGCTCATTTCCGGGACTGGACCAGGAGCTCTAGACTCGTTCCGGCCTGGTTAGCAATCGATTCTGGCGCCGAACCGCAGGCTACAGAAGATAGGAGTGCATAGTGAACAAAAAGACCTTGATCATTGTGGTGGTCGCGCTGGCTGGCCTTGTGCTGCTAAGCCAGGTGTTAAGCGCCGCATTTCCGGTGGAGCCCAGGTATGCGTCCCGGCTGGAGGCAGCCACGCTGCCGCCGCGACCCACGCGGACGGCGACGCCGACCCTGACCCCGGTTCCGCCTACCGCAACGCCAACAGCCACGGCCACGCGGGTGCCGCCCACGGCGACGCCGGTACCGCCAACGAGAACACCTACAGCCACACCGGAACCGGCCACTGCGACGCCCACGGCCACGGTGACGCTGACCCCTACCAACACGCGAGTGGCCACGGCGGCGCCGCCCACGGCGATACCTCCCACCCGCGTACCGCCCACAGCGACACCGGCACCTGTGACCTTTCTGACATCGGCCCCGGTCGACAATGGCTCCTGGGGCACCAACGAGATCTATATCCG
>CAZMAI010000252.1:0-3799 GCA_964564195.1 uncultured Anaerolineales bacterium
GTGACGTTGCCATATATGACCGTCGCCTCCGAGCGAACTGAGCTCACGGTCGAGCACACCGTGAGCGAGGAGCAGGAGGGGCCGCTCACGACATGCTTTGGCAGCCTTCGCGTCGTCAGCCGCGTGACATCGTACCGGCGAGAGCACGTGGACACGCATATAGTCCTGTCCAGGGAGCGTCTGGACATGCCGGAACAGGAGTACTTTACCGATGCCTGCTGGTTGTGCATCGCTCGCGAGTTCGTGGAGAGGCTGGACCGTGAGGGGCTATGGGCGGGAGAGCAATCTGGAGGACGAGGCCCCAACTGGCTGCAACAGAGGGCCCTCGCTTTGGCCCGGGATCAGCATCGATGCCGTCACTGCGGCGCCGCCGAGGTGGCGGGCCGAACACACGATGTCCACCATGTTGTGCCCTTCCAAACGTTTGGCTGGGTGCCGGGCGAGAACGATGCTTACCTGCTGGCGAACCGGTTGGATAACCTGGTCACACTGTGCAGTGCGTGCCATCGCAGGGCTGAGCAGCAGGTGGCGATTGACGGCACGCTCACGGATCTGGCGTATCTGCTGCGTTTCCTGATCCCACTCTGGGTGCTTTGCGATCCTGGTGACATTGGCACCCATGTCGATCAGGGGCGCCGGGCTCAGGATGACTCAGTATTGTATGTCTACGATCGCGCGCCGGGGGGCTCTGGCATAGCAGAGGCCCTGCCCTCGCTTGTCGATGCCCTGCTGGACGCTGCGCGCGAGCGTGTGGCCCGGTGCGCTTGTACAGCCGGCTGCCCCTCGTGCATTGGTCCCGCGATTTCGGCTCAGCCCGAACGCAAACAGCGTGTCATCGGGCTCGTGGACAGGATGCGGCAGCGGCCGTGAGGTTTGATTGACTACCCTGGATAGCAGCGCATTGCGGCGGCAGAGCTTGTCTCATCCCAAGCGAGTGTGCCTGATCGGGAGGATCAGTGGATCTACAGGGCCGAATCGAACGTGTTCTGGGTGGCGGAAGGCAGGACGAAGCTGACGTTCGGGCTGGGGACGCCGCAACGCCGATCGAGACGCTTGTCCCGGGTTATTGGGTAACGACGCGTGCCGGCCGCGTGTTTGTGGGCGAGGCACGTTATCCACTCGACCACCATCACGGTGCGCGGACCGTCGGTGAGTTGAACCGTGTCGCTGTGACAGAGTGGCCCGCGGTGCTATTTGCCTCGCAGACCCCTTTTGATGTACAGCAGGCCCTGTTCCTGGACACCGAGACAACAGGCCTGGGGCGGGGACCGGGTACATTCTGCTTTATGGTCGGTACCGGCCGTCTGGTGGGTGACGAACTGATCGTCCGGCAATATATGGCGCCGGACTATGGCGATGAGCCGCTTTTGCTCAGACTGGTGGCGGAGGATGCCGCCCTGGCTTCGGGGCTGGTGACCTTTAACGGGCGCACCTTTGATGTCCCACTGCTCGAGATGCGTTACATCCTCAACGGGTACGCACGTTCGCCGCTGCGGCACCTGAAGCACCTCGATCTGCTGACCGCCGCCCGCAGACTCTGGAGGCGATCGCTGCCATCGTGCGCGCTGGGCTCGTTGGAGACGAATGTGCTCAGTGTGGAGCGAGGCGAGGAGGATATTCCCGGATATCTCATCCCGGAGATATACAAGACCTACCTGGCGAGCGGCGCCACCGACGAGATCGCTCGCGTGTTTTATCACAACCGCTATGACGTGTTGAGCATGGTGAGCCTTGTCAGCGAGCTTGGGTACGTTTTCGCGCGGGCGCGACAGGGGAGGCAGGCTTCCCATGCGGATCCAGTGGCGGTCGGGCGCCTCCGCGAGGCCGATGCGTCGGTTGCGCTGGCTGAAGATGCCTACCGCGATGGTATCGGATCAAGCGATCCTCTCGTTCGGCGTGAGGCGCGCCAGAGGCTGGCCGACCTCCTCAAGCGGCAGCAGTGTTTCGAGCAGGCCGTCGCCCTCTGGCTGGAGGCGCTCGAGGACGGATTGCTGTATCCCTATGTTGAACTGGCCAAGTATTATGAGCACCGGCTCCATGCCTACGAGGAGGCCGAGCAGTTGGTGAAACGCGCCCTGCAGGGTATCGCGACCGGCGCTATCGAGCACCCATACCCGCAACAGGCGCTGCGCGACCTGGCCAAACGGCTGGCACGGATCCAGTTACGAGAGGAGAACGCGCGCAAGAGGTGTCGCGCTCAAGGGAAAGGTACCGATCCGGCCTAGTGGATCCCCAGTCTGTTCAGAAGTCTGTGCCCCGTGGATTCCAGTGGCTGGCGGAAGACCCAGAGTATCCCGGCTACCACCAGCGTAAAGGTGGTGATGATCACCATGGTCTCCAGGCTGATCTCCTTGGATGTGGCCCCCAGGTAGTTCAAGGCCAGGATGCCAGGCAAACGCCCAAGCATGATGGGAAGTATCACCGAGCGGGTGCGCAGAGGCGTGATGCCGGCAACGAAACACCCGATGTCGGTGGGAAGAAACGGTACCAGGGCTACAAAAAAGAACCCCCAGGAGCCAAAGCGTCGGGATACAGCATCAATCCTGTCGATGGTCTCGGCAGTAGCATGACGTTCGACGTAGGGTCTGCCGTAGTGTCTGGCGAGGTTGGTAGCCATCAGCGATCCGACACTCACCCCGGCTGCTGATAACACGGTGCCCCAAAAAATGCCGTATAGAAAGCCCGAGGCCATGCCCAGTAACTGACTCGGTATGATCGGTATGAGTACCTGCACTGCCTGTGCGACAAGTAAAAAGAGCAGGCTCCAGTTGCCGATCTGGCCTAGCAGTATGTTGAGCGCCTGCCAGTCTCCGAACCTGTCCAGTACGCCGGACGATGTGAGCCAGACGGCGGCCAGAATCAGCAGGGAGGCCACCAGAACCAAAGGCAGGAGTTCGCGTTTCTTCATCCCGTCACTCTGCGAGCATGATATTGTATCTGCCGGCCGATTCGTAGCCTGAGACCAGGGCAGCGCGCGCCAGCGTGTCGTCAACAGCCAGCAGCACCCCCACCTCATCGAGGCGCGCTGCCTTGGCGTCCTCCGCCGCGGCAGCAAAGACGACCTCCGCCGCGCCGTCATCCACCGCCATCACCTTTTCGATCCAATATCCAGAGTACGCCATCGTCTGCACGCGCAAGAGCGCGATTGCCGCAACGATGCTTCTCGCTGCGTCTCTTATAAACAGTCCCCGATGGCCGGCAAGCCCCCAGGACCCCTCCGGTATCGACGCCGAACATGCCAGGTCATCGACGACGTCCAGGTTCCACCCGGGGGGCAGAAAAGGCACCTCGCTGAATCCGGAAAAGACACGCGTCAAGAGCAGGTCGGGCTTGCCGTGGATGCTGAGCCCGGCGTGTTCAAAGACGCGACGGCTGGGTACATTGTCTGTGGCCACGATGGCGCGAAACGTCCTGCAACCGCGCTCGCGCCCATCGGCGATCGCTTGCTTCGCCAATGCCCTGGCGACGCCCCGCCCGCGCCACGCCTGCACGACACCCAGCATGTCCAGTTCAAGGCGGGTGCCGCCGGGGCTGGGGCTGTCAAAGGTGGCCAGCAGTCCGATGCAATCCTCTTGCGCAAATGCGAGATACACGAACTGGCGGGGGAGCGCCAGCACCGACAGCATCTCGGCAGGAGTCAGGTCGCTGTCGCCCAGAGTTGCTGCTTCCACCCGGGCGATAGCTCGCGCATCCTCCATTGAGGCCAGAGCACGCCGAATCCGGTACTCAACCATGGGCGCCAGTATATTCCCGTGCCATGGGCTGTCAATAGCCGCCGCCCTGCAACTCTGGTTGACGC
>CAZMAI010000253.1:0-3788 GCA_964564195.1 uncultured Anaerolineales bacterium
CATGCGGTTGAGCCGCACCAGAGGCGTGTTGCCGATCGTCTCGGTGATGTCGTTATAGATACCGGGCATTACTGATCCTCCCCTTGGGGCTGCGGGTCGGCGAGCGCAGGCACATCTGCCTGCCGGCGGCGGTTGAGCGACCAGCCCGCGAGCCCCAGTCCGATCACAGCCAGTATCCCCGCGCCGGTGCCGATCACCCGGCCCCGCATGCCGGCCCACCTTTCGGGCGACAGCGCGCCGCTGCCGAAGGAAGCCTCCGCCACCGGGATCATCAGGTTATCCACGGGCACATAGTCGTCAGTGAGCATCACGTGCGGTTTCTCCGCGAGGTAGCCGTCCAGCGTCTCCTGAGCCAGCGCGAGATAGCCCTCCGGCAGCCTGGAGAGATCGATGCGTGCCTGGCTTCCCACGACCACCCAGGTCGTGCGGGTGCTGGTGCGCCAGTCCGAGGTCGACGGGATCACGACCACGTTCGCGAACACCGACTGCAGCGTGCTCACAAAGGCACGCATAAAGTGCCCCTCGGTGCCCGCGTCGATGATGTTGGCCATATAGATGCCGTCGTCGCGGAGCACATGGTCCACCAGGCGGGTGAACTCGAGCGTCGTCAGGTGGTAGGGCACCGAATAGTCGTTAAAGGCATCGCCAAAGACAACGTCGTAGCTGGCCTCCTCGCCATTGGCCACCAGATACTGCCGGGCGTCCTCGTTGAACGAGATGATCGTGGTATCTTCCGGCAGTCCCAGCCAGGTATGCGCCGCCCAGGTCACCCCCGGGTCGATTTCGGTCACGACGATGTGGCTCTCGGGCAGCACCGTCTGCAAATAGCGGGGGAAGGTATACCCGCCCCCGCCGATAAAGAACGCATCGATGCCATCGGTCTCGCGGGCCAGGGGCGCGATCAGGCCGGCATAGGTCTTTTCATAGCCATAGGCCAGATAGGTGGGGTCCTCGAGATCGGTATAGCTATGTACCAGCCGGTCCAGCAGCAACTCGCGCACGGGGCGCCCCTCGCGCTCCCGCTCATAGACGTTGATGCAAAAGTAATCCGTCTCACGCATGCAGTCAGCGACCAGATAACCGCCCTGTGCCAGCAAAAGCACAGCCCCACCGTAGAGCACTACCAGCGCCGCCAGGCGGACGAGCGCCTTGCGCCAGGGCACGGCTGTAAGGAACCAGACACCCAACGCGATCAACAGCACCGACACGCCTACAATGGTCGCCTTGGTACCAAAGCGGGACATCAGGTAAAAGCCGGTCAGAAAGGTCCCGATGATGCTGCCAGCCGTGGACCAGGCATAGATCTTGCCCACCGTGGTACCTGCCCGCTTGAGGTCCGACAGGCTGAGCTTGACCACGATCGGCGAGACGCAGCCCAGGATCACGCTGGGCACCAGAAACAGGATGGCGATATAGATCACGATCCACACCAGCAGCGGTGTCTCAAAGGGCAGCCGGAAGGCGTGCAGATCGCCGCCCAGCCAGAGGGGAACCAGGGTTGCCAGCGACGCCAGGGAGAACACAATCCCCAGCAGCGTCGGCGAGCCATACCGATCGGCCAGGCGCCCCCCCAGATAGTTGCCCAGCGAGATGCCCGCCAGGATCACGCCGATCACCGAGGTCCACGTGTACAGCGACACGCCCACGCGCGGCGCAATGAACCGGCTGGCGACGAGCTCGATGACCATCGTGGTACTGCTGCTGACGAACACCAGCAGGTAAGGATTCCATAGCCGCTGCCGTAATGTCATGCCACCTCCAACCGGGGGAATGGTCTGCGCCTCATGCGCTCGGCGTTCTGGTCGACGCCCTCACGCGACGCTGGGCCTCACTGCCCGCCATATCGCGCGTCGTTCTGCAGATGCTCCTCGTAAGTCTTGGCGAACACATGAGCGCCGTCTCTGGTCGCCAGGAAATAGAGATATTCTGTGTCCGCGGGCTCCAGCACGGCGCGAATGGACCCCAGGCCCGGATTGCAGATGGGTCCAGGGGGCAGCCCGGGGTTGAGATAGGTATTGTACGGGGACTGGACTGCGTTCAGATCCTCGCGGAACAGCTCCTGCCAGCAGTCTCCCGTCTCGGCGTTGCAGCCCAGGGCATACTGCACGGTGGGGTCCGCCTGCAGCGGCATGCCCTGCTCCAGGCGGTTCAGGAATACACTGGCGATGATCGGCCGCTCCTCGGCCAGCACGGCTTCACGCTCAATGATCGAGGCCAGAGTCACGACCTCGTAGACCGACATGCCCTGTTCCTGCGCGGCCAGTCTCAAATCCTCGGAAAAGCGCCAGTCAAAGTTCCTCAGCATGATCTGGATCACCTGCTCGGGCGGCGTATCGGCTACGAACTGGTAGGTGTCCGGGAAAAGAAACCCCTGCAGGTCCAGGGGCGCATTGTCAGGTCGCTCGAGAAGGTAAGGCCACTCGCCGGCGTACGGCTGCGCGGCAGAGGCCGCGGCGATAAAGCCCGCTGCATCGGTGACGCCGCCGGCCTCGAGCGCGCGGGCCACCTCCTCGACGCGCCACCCCTCCAGAAGGGCCACCGTCTCGCTGGGCAAAAGGCCGCGTTGCAGCTTTACCATGATCTGCTCCATGGTCATGCTGCGGGTGAGCATGTAGGTGCCCACCTGTATGTCGGCGTCGGCGCCATAATACTGCACCGTGCGGCGAAAGACCTCCGCATCGGCCACCAGACCCAACTCCTCAAGCTTGGTCGAGACGCTGATCAGTGACTCGCCCGGCTCGATAACGAACAGCACCTGCCGGTTGTCGCTGGGGTCGATCGGCTCGGAGGCCACTGGACCCTGCATGCGCAGATAGACGCCCAGCAAGGCCTTTTCGATATTGGTGGCCGTGATTCTGTAGGGCTGCCCGCTCTTCTCCTTGGCCAGATCATGGATGTACCAGAAACTGGCGCCCAGCACCGCCAGGATGATCACCAACGTGAGCACGGTCGTTATCGCCAGGAGTATCGTTCGTAAGGCGCGCGACATTAGCGTGCATCCTCCGTCTGTTCGTTGATATAGTCCTGCAGTATCACCGCGGCAGCGGCCGCGTCGATGGCGACGGGTTCCCGCCTGCGGCGCGAGTCCATCCTGCTGATCAAATCTCTGGCTTCTTGCGTCGTGTAGCGTTCGTCCCAGTAGACGATCGGCACTGCAACGTACGGGGTCAGGCCGCGGACATAAGCCTGTGTCGACCTGACCTGCTTGCCCTCGGTACCGTCCGCAAGCAGCGGCAATCCGACAATGATCCGCCCCACGCCTTCGCACTCGACGATGCGGGCGAGCCGCACAAAACTCTCCGGGCCCGCGACACGCTGCAACACACCGTACGGGCGCGCGAGCAAGCCCAACTCGTCGCTGATGGCCACGCCGATGCGTTCATCGCCCACATCCAGCGCCAGCAACCGGGTCATGGCAGAGACACGAGGCTGATTTCAAACCGGCCATCGAGAATGGGCATGCGAGGCCAGCCCTCTGGCTTGACCTCGATCCGCGGCGCTGAGGCCAGAGCCAGGTTCGTCTCGAGCCATTCTGCAGCCTGCTCGGGCGTGCGGCCCCTCATGTGCGCGCGTAACGCGGCATAGTCGACCGTCGACACGACAGCGGCGGAGGCGCGCATATCCATCGCAACCCAGGCGTCCTCGACGCGAATATCGCCCATTTGATCCATCTCGAGCGTGTCCTCAATCAGTTCCACATCGCCGCCCGCCTGGGCCATGATCCGCGCCCGCGCAAGCTGTTTCAGGTGCGCGTCGTTAACGGCGGAGCCGCGCACCACCAGCCTCAT
>CAZMAI010000254.1:0-3747 GCA_964564195.1 uncultured Anaerolineales bacterium
TGGGTTTGGTCGGCACGGGCGGGATCGCCAAGACACACATCAGGGCGATGGCCGAGCTCAAGCAGCACGGGCTGGATGGGTTTGTGCTCTCCGCCGTCTGCGACATGAACCCCGACAATGCCGCCGAGGCGGCTGCCATGTGTGAAGAGATGCTGGGGCATCGCCCGGTCATCTATGCCGACTATCACGAGATGCTTGAAAAGGAAAAGATGGATGGGGCGGACCTCTGCCTGCCTCATGGCCTGCACCACACCGTCAGCATCGACTGCATGGACGCTGGCCTGCATGTGCTGTGCGAGAAACCGCTGGGTATCACGATCAAGGCCAGCCGCCTCATGGCCGAGGCCGCCGATCGCACCGGCAAGGTCCTCTCCGTGGCGGTCCCCTACCGTCGGCTCCCCGGCATGCGCCTGGTGCGCTGGGCGCTCAACGACTCGGGGATGATCGGCCAGCCGACCATGTTCTTTAACACCATGGCGCGCGGCGGCCCGCGGCGCCAGCAGACGGGTCCGATCCCCTATGCGGCGCAATGGCGGCGCGACCGGCTGATGTCCGGCGGCGGCCCCGCCATGGATGGCGGTTTCCACTGGTGTGACGGCATCCGCTACCTGCTGGGCGAGGTCGACACGGTCTATGCGCGGGCCATCGAGCAGGGCCAGGGCGAGATCAAGAGCCTGCCCGACGTCCGTGAGGACAGCGTATTCGCCGTGGTAAAGTTCAAGAACGGCATCAGCGGCACCTGGTCCTGGAGCTTTGACGCGCCTGGCGAGGGCTTCCAGAAGGTCGTCTTTTACGGTTCCGAGGGTTCTATCAGCACGGACATCGGCCATGCCATCTTCCATCTCTTTTGGCGGGGCAGTGACTGGATCGAGACCGGCACCATGACCAACCGGGACGGCGAGACCTGGGACTTTGACCAGCTCAAGGCCCTGCAAAAGCAGGCGCTCTCCGATCAGGAGTGGGAGTTCCTCTTCCCCGCTGGCATCGAGAACGGCTTTGGCTATGAGATCTGGGAGTTCATGGAGGTCATCCGCGGCAACCGCGAGCGCGTCGAGGTGGATGCCTGGGACGGCATGAAGTCATTGGCGATCTGCGAGGCGGTGTACGAGTCCGCCACCTCCGGCGAGGTGGTCAAGGTGGACGACGTGTATTCGGGCAAGATCGACGCCTACCAGGCGCCCATCAACGAGCACTGGAACATATAGGCTATCCAACACAAGAGGGCGGGGTGACCCGCCCTCTTTTTCGTTCTCCTCACCGCTCTAGCGTTGTCGCAACCGTTCGATCTCCCCAGAGACGTCACCCAGCCCCAGATGAGCCAGGGTCTCCGGCAGCGGCCAGCCGCGCTCGAGATCCCAACCGCGCGCGGCATAGTACTCGTCAAGCAGCCGCCCATAGCCGCCGGCGTCGATCTGCGTGCCGTCATCGCGGCATGGCAGCGAAAAGTGCGGCGCCAGTCCCTCCTCCAGCGAGCGGTCCCGTCCCGCCCGGGCCAGCAGCGCGCGCTCCAGGTTGAGCCCCCGCCGGGCCACCGCCGTGAGTTCCTCACGGGTATAGTCGATACCCGTCACCGCACGCAGCAGCCGGAGGTCGATATTCAGGTCCCCGAGGATGTCATCCGTCTGCGCCCAGACCTCGCGCCCGCCCAGCGGCCGCACGAGCTGCGGGAATGCGAAATCGCACAGGGTGAGGGCGTCGATCAGCAGGTGCTGATCCTGGCTCCAGACGGCCACGGGCGCCTTGCCCTCAAAGGTGGGCTCCAACGCCTCCGGGTCGCCCCACACCTGCGCCGACAGGCGACGCAATTGCCGCCGTGCCACCTCAGGGTCCGCCAGCGTCAGGTTGGAGAGCAGCAGGCTGCTCTGATGCGCGCCGATAGTGGGGTCGCGGCTCTCGCTGGCGTGAAGCATGGCCGAGATCACCCAGAAAGGCAATGGCTCGGCATCCCAAAAGCGCCCCTCACGGTGGGCGGGAAAGCCAAAATCGAACTCGAGCTCGCGGCCCAGCGCGATCAGCTCCGCGGGCAGTTGGCCCTCGAGCGCATCCATGGCCCGCGCCAGGTCGTCGGCCAGCAGCGCGCCCAGGCCGCGGCGATGCGCCAGGTCCAGCATGAACCCCTCGAACCAGTCTGGGTCCGCCGGACATAGCGGGTGCCCGTCGATGTCCTCCACCCCGAGTTCGACGCACCGCAGCAGCCAGGGCTGCATCACCAGACGGAACCACATGTCCAGCCCCAGGCCGTTGCACAGTTCATGCAGGTGGGTCTCAGTGTCCAGGTCGAAATTCGGCGAGGGCGGCACGCGCAGCCCGGCGCCCTCATAGTGCGTCTCCTGCATCGCCTCGTCGCGCCGCCAGACCGGCCCGATGCAAAAGGCGGGGGACCTGCGCCCGTCGGCCGTGCGCCGGTACTGGCCCACGCCGCAATTGAACGTGCAGGACTGGCTGCAGGTGGGGCCGCGCCGCTCCGCATAGGCCGCAGCGGAGGCCACGTTGCTGTAGAGCGGGGTCGACACGTTGGCGCCGAGCGACAGAACCTCGCGCAACAGTCCCTCCGGATCGGCCACGGGCACCGCACCGGTGCCGCGCACCGCGATCGCCTTGAGGTTTTTGCTGCCCCAGACGCCCCCCAGGCCACTGTGGCCCGCTGCGTTCTCCTCGCTGTGCTGGACCGTCGCAAAACGCACCCGGTTCTCGCCGGCCGGACCGATGCACAGCACCTGGGCCTGCGAACCCAGCCGCTCCTTGAGCGCCAGCTGGCAGGCGCGGGCATCCAGCCCCCACAGGTCAACGGCCGGGTGCAGGCGGGCGCCCGAGTCATCGATCTCCAGCCACACCGGCTCCGGCGCCGCGCCCTGGACGATGATGCCGTCCCAGCCGGCATACTTGAGCTCGGGCCCGAACCAGCCTCCCATCGTGGAGTGGGTGTACCAGGAAAAGGGATAGGTGCGCGGTGAGATGGCACTCATGATGGTGCGCCCCGAAGTGGGCGCCAGCGTCCCCGTGAGCGGGCCGGTCAAGATGAACAGCACGTTCTCTGGATCGCAGGCGTCCGTCCCCGCCGGGATCATGTCCCACGCCAGGCGCGCGGCCAGCGGGCGCCCGCCGAGGAACTGGCGCTGATAGTTCCGCAGATCCAGCGCCTCCGTCTTCCCGCTGCCAAGGTCCACGCGCAACGCCTGCCCGAGCCAACCGCCGCTCATGGCGCCACCTCCGCAGGCGCGTACCGAATTGCCCCGGCGGGGCAGAGGGCCGCACAGACCGGCCCCGTCTCGCGACCGGCACACAGATCGCATTTGATATAGCGGTCGCTCTCCGCCAGATAGAATACGGCGCCATAGGGGCAGGCGGCCTGGCAGGCACCGCAACGAATGCACAGCGCGTCATCTATCAGGACCACACCGCGCTTGTCCAGCACCATCGCGCCGGTCGGGCAGGCCGCAAGGCAGGCGGGCTCCGCACAATGCCGGCAGAGCGTAATCGCAAAGGTGTAGGACGCCATGTCTTTATCCACCGCCAGGCGCGCCAGCGCGGGCGCGGCCACACCCTCATGCGCCAGCGCGCATCCCAACAGGCAGGCCTGACACCCGCGACAGGCCTCAGCATCACAGGACAGCCAGCGATACGGATCCACGATCCTCCCTATGACATCACGACCTCAGGCGGTCAGCAACTGCTCGATGATCTGCGCAACACCGTCGTCATCATTGGACGGGGCGATCAGGGTGGCAGCGGCCTGCACGTCCGGCA
>CAZMAI010000255.1:0-3736 GCA_964564195.1 uncultured Anaerolineales bacterium
CGGCTTGCCACGTGCCCTGCGCGAACTGCGCAGCAAACGTTTCCGTCGGGAGACAGAGCCTGCCGGGTGAGAAGGCCAGGGTATGCGGACTGTTGCTGATCCTGCTGAAAAGGCATCTGACCGGTTCTACAGGGCTGTCGAATCTGCTGGCCCTTTCCTGGGGTTCATTGCCGCGCTACCAGAGCCACCGCCCAGGGGTCCTTTGGCCGCGCCTGGACCCTCCTGGGATCACCGGCTATGCCAAGAACCGCCACGCTCACCTCTCTGTGTTCGACCACCTCCCCTCTATGGGTCTTGCTGCGTCTTTGCCGAGTCATTGCCGATATCGCTACTCATTGGATCAGGCCTCAAGGAGAGCAGCTGGTCCGGACCCCCCTGGGGCCTAAACGAAACGAACCAACCGGTCAATCGGTTGGTTCTCGATGGGACCATCGATCACCGTTGATTGACGCTCGCTCTTGGCGATTGTCAGCTGGCCATCGCTTCTCCTTGATAAAGGCATTCTAGGAGACGCGATTTTGCGTGTCAACTGACAACTGCCGGATCCTCAACAGACGAACGACCTTGAACGCTGCACAGGATAACTATTTGTAAGGCCTGATTCTGTGCGGACAGAATACTTGGCTTGGCACCGAGTGTCAAAATGCCCTGGAGCGTTCAGCCCGTCGAAGCATTCGAACCGGTGGGCGGCTATCTAGTGACGGCTTCTCATGCCAGAGTGATTACTCCTGGTTACCCATGCGCAGCACCTGGAACAGCTGCTGGCGAACCACTCTGGACAGGATGACGCCTCCGATGATGACCAGAGCCAGGGTGACGCCGACCGCCATCCAATTGGTGCTGGCCCAATCAACGATGGGCAGGAAGGGCGGAATCTGAGATGCAGGATCCTGGGTGAGGGGGAAGTAGGGCACATACAGCTGCGCGCCCGTCACCCCCACGATGATGCCCGCCACCACGCCATATACCAGCACGAGCAGATACTCGCTGGACACAATGCCGACGATTTCCCGACCACGCATGCCGATTGCCCTGAGCATGGCAAAGCGCGTCGTGCGTCCGGTTAGATTCGCATAGCTGTAAATCAGCAGCTCCGTTCCCGAGAGCACAGCGCCAGTCAGGAAGCAGACGGTGAGCAGGCCAAAGATGCCGATACGCTCGAGATTCCGCTGGTCCTCTGCAATCAGCTGACTCAGGATCACCGGGCGGGCAGCGGTGACTTGCATCAACTCGATCCCTTTGAGGATCGCGTCAGGATCTGCTCCCGCGTTCAGACGCAGCCAGATACCGTGCGGGAAAGCACCACCGATCTCGCGCTCGATGTACTCCATGTTGCCGACGACATAGAGCGGGCTGGACTGGGGCATCGTGGGCCAATAGTCAAAGACGCCGACGATGCGGAAGGTGATGGTATGCACCACGCCGTCCAGGCTGATGTCGATGTTGAGTTGTTCCGCAGATCCGGCAGGCAACCGTTCGGCTACGGTGCGTGGCACCAGGAGGCCGCTTGGATTGGCGCCCAACAGGTTCATCAGGCTGCCCAGCGAATCAGAGGCAAAATCCCTTCGCCAGTAGACGACGTTCGGAAACTCCAGGCGGTCAACCAGTACAAGGCTGACTTCGGGCACTTCATCGTTCGATTGCTGGCCAAAGGGACCTCGCGTGCCCGGTTGATAGCTGATGGTGCCCCGGGGTAGGTTCAGACTTGCCTGGAACTTGGCGACCCGCGCGGCCTCTCCAACGCCCGCAACGCTCTTGTACGCTGACGCTGGCAGAAGCCAGGCGTCCGAAGGGATGACCCCCGCGGAACTGGCGTCTCCGCTGGAGAGATGTTCAAATCTCAGGTCTGCGCCAACCTGATACTGCAGCCTGTCCACCATCCAGATGTCTGCGCTCCTGGCCAGAGACGCGTAGAACACGCCCAGGTTGAGGCACAGGACGAGCAGGAACACCGGCGTGCGATAATGCTGACCCTCGCGCACCAGACTGGTCCAGCCAAAGTACACCGAGGGCGATGGCAGGAACCTGGCGATGAGAGCCAATGGCCGCATCAGCAGGATAAAGAGCTCCGCTGCCAGCAGGCTCGATGAGAACAAGAACAGCGTGGGGGCCAGCACCAGCAGCGGGTCGCGCCCTTGCTCGCTTCCGGCGCGGTACCCCATCAGGCTGAGAGGCCCGCCCAGCTGCAGCTGGTAGTAGGCGTAGTAAGTGATCAGGGCCAGGAACACGAGTAACAGGATACGCAGAACGTGCCCGCCAGAGACCGATCGTGCGCGGTCGCGTTCGTAGGTGACGATGCTGAATCGCGTCGCCAGCCAGACGGGCAGCAGGCGTGAGGCAATGCTCACGAGCAGGGCGATGAGGACGAGTGTCACGTTGGTGGCGATCAGGTTGACCTGCAACGCGTCTCTGTTGATGAACTGGAGGAATCCATACGAGAAGCCCATCAGCCGGGCGAGAGCCAGGCCCAGAAAGAGTCCCAATGGCGTGGCGACTATCAGGATGATCACGGTCTCCAGCAAGGAGAGGACCATCAACTGGGACCGGCTTGTGCCTCTGCTCCGTACGATTGCTGTCTCGCGTACCTGAAAGCGCGCGGTGACAAAGGAGACCGACGCGATAAAGGACGCCAGGATGCCCATGAGTGGCAGCGCAAAAGTGAGCAGCGTGTCTGACAGGACAGTCTTGCGCGCCTGTGCCTGTATCAGCTCAGGGCCCGGCGAATAGTCCATCTTGCCATCCGGGACGCGCTTGACGACCTCGCTCTCGATTACACTCAGGGCCTCGATGTACTGCGGCACCTCATCCAGCGCCATGCGACCATCGTCCAGCACATAATACCAGAAGACAAAGCCGAAACCTTCCGGCGTGATCGGGGAGATGTGTGTTTCATACTGCTCCCGGGTGGTGATGACTACATCCTGAAACAGCTTGGATGGCTCCCAGTACCAGTAGGGGTCCATCGCATCGACCGCTTGCCAGAATCCGGCCACCTTCAGCCTGATGGGCTCGACACCGGCCCGGAAAAAGTAGGCTATGTCGAGTTCCTCGCCCACCTGCATCGCCAGGGCGTCTGCCATCTCTCGTGTCACCCAGACGTTAAGCACATTGGGGTCGTCGACCTGGCCAAAGGGCACGCCCGAGGCGACCTCTATGCGGTTCTCAATGTCATCTACCAGCGCGATACGCAGGGTGGTGAGGTCTGGATCCTGAGTGGTATAGACTCTGCCTGGGATGCGAACGCGGAAGGGCGGGCTCTGGTATTGCGCATACCTTTCGGTAACGGGCAGTCCGACTTCACTGCGCAGCGAGTTCGCCAGCCAATCCTGAATCTGCTCGCCAGCATCGATCGAGAGGGGGGTGCGTGTCTTTGGAAGGCCATAGTAGCGCACGGAAAAGGGTGGTCTGTTCAGCGACTGGGTACGGGCGTTCAGTTCCTCGCCGAGGATCAGACGGCTGACCCCCTCGGAAAACACAGGGACGCCCACCATGATGGCCACAATGATGGCCATGGAGAGAGTGATTAAGGTATTTAGAAACGCACGGCTGCGCAGCCGCTGCAATGCGTACCAGAGCGGGGACAGATGCTTCATGAGTGGTCGTTTTCCACCTTTGGCAGTGGTCTATGGGCCAGCCAGCAATCCGAGAGCAGTTGGTGCACTGGTCGCGCCCTGCCGCACATCATAGCCGTATCATGCCCGTGCGTCAACGTGCGCTCCAGGGCATACACCGGGCG
>CAZMAI010000256.1:0-3720 GCA_964564195.1 uncultured Anaerolineales bacterium
CCCTGTGCCTGGGACCAGCGAGTAACACGCTCGCTACGTTCGCGATCTGCCGGGCTCCACCGTTCGGTCGTATGAGGGCTCGGGCCAGTACCACAGCAGGACACTTTAGTATCTTGGACGTAGCGTTCAGCGCCCAGCCACGGCCTTGCTTGACACCTCTTCGAGAACGGCGAGGACGCGCCTGGCCGTCGCCAATTCCTCGGGCGGCACCGGCACCTCGACCGTGTAGCGCACCCAGTGCAGCCAGCCGGGCCCCGTGAAGGACTCAAGGTGAAAAACGAGCCTCACTCCGCCCCTCTTGTCCTCCAGCAGCACCCGATTCAGCCTCGACCAGTTGCGCCCCCAGGGGTAAAAGGCGCCGTTCACCAGCAGACCGCCACGCCCGATATAGACATCAGGCGCGCTCCGCCGCACTTGCCGTGCCCGGAGATAGGGGACGCCGAGGCCCGCGAGTGTGACGACCATCAGCACGGCCCCCATGATCGCCACAAAGAGAGGCATCTCGTCTCCGTGCCCCTCGGCATGGCCAAGGACGAGAAACACGGCCACCCACAGAATCCACCAGGCCAGCACGATAAGCAGCAGGCGCCAGTTCTGTCCGATCTGCGCGCGGATGTCCCGTTTGACCTGCTCCTCACGCGCGGGCTCGGGGACTGCCCAGTGCGCCAAAAGATCCTCGCCGGCGAGCATCCGGCCCACGGCCCGCGACCGGGGCAGCATGAACGCCAACGTAATGCCTCCGAGCAGGATAAAGACGATGCCAAAGGCCCCCAGGGCAAAGCCCCCCTCAAAGCCATCCAGGCCAGCCAATCCAGGCACGGTCAGTAGCAGCACACCCGCAACCGCGAATACCGCCCCAGCCATGACGCCTTTGCGCTCCGGATTGATCGTTGTACCCATGAATACCTCTCTGCTAGAAGACTGGTCGCACGTTCTCGGACTAGCAAGATCATACGCAGTCACCGGCGGGGCACAAGAGGCAGGACCGAATGCACGTTTTGGGGGCGCACACCGCCCACTCCGAGTGAAATCGTGCTGCCAGATCAGCCAGCAGATTTGACCCCATCCCCCGCCGATGGTAGAATTCTCGAGTTAGCGCCCCCATCGTCTAGTGGCCTAGGACACAGCCCTTTCAAGGCTGCGACCGGGATTCGAATTCCCGTGGGGGCACCATGCAGACAGCTACAGTCAGAGCCGACCCGATGGGCCGGCTCTGCGGCTTTTCGCGCCCAGGGCAGACGGCGCACCACAGCATCTCAGTCATGGCGACGCCCCATGCCCTTGCCCCAACCCATGCCGTCTCACCCAATGAACGCGGCATACTCCCTTGCCTTGAACCAGCCCCGCTGATCAGGTATCCTGATGCGGACCAGCCCTTATCTCGCATCGAAAGGACCAGGATCATGGCTACCGTGCAGGAAACCGTGCTCGAATACGTCCGGAGCGAGGTCATTCCCGACAGGCGGATCGCCTACGACACGTCACTCTATAGCCTCGGAGCCAACTCCCTGGAGATGGTCGCCGTCAAAACGCGGCTGGAAAAGCACTATGGGGTTCGCATCCCGGACGAGGTCGCAACCCGCGAGGCCTTTGAATCCGTCGACAGTATCAGCCGTCTGCTGGCACGGCTGGGTGTACGCTAGACTGGAGTGGCTGACGATGGGCGCCGATGGTCCCGCGGCTCAACCCAACGGAGCCCCTGACTCTCCAGTGCGTCCCTGCGCGATCTGGCGCGACCCGCCAACTCGGTTGACGCTGGGCGCCAAGGACGTGCACGTGTGGCGTATCGCCATGGACCCGCCCCGGGCCCCGCTCGCGTCAATGACACTGCTTCTGGGAAAGGACGAGCGCACGAGGGCTGCGCAGTTTGCCTCTCAAGGCGCCAGGCGGCGCTTTATCGTCTCCCACGCGGCGACCAGGCAGATCGTGAGCCGCTATCTGGACGAGCCCCCCAACGAGATCCGTGTTACCGCTGATTCTCGGGGTAAGCCGGCGCTCGCCGGGACCACTGGCGCGCCCGATATCCGCTTCAACCTTTCACACAGCGGGGAGTTGGCGCTGCTCGCTGTGGGGATTGGTCGAGACGTGGGCGTGGACCTGGAACTCATTCGTCCGGTGGCTGCCTGGCGGATCATCGCCGGCCGTTACTTTTCAGCGAGCGAAAACCAGGAACTGGCTGAGCTTCCGGCGGAAGAGGCGGCCGTCGCCTTCTTGCGGGGCTGGACCCGCAAAGAGGCGCTGGCAAAGGCATCGGGCGAAGGCATCTCGACCCGGTGGACAGGGTTCACCATGTCGCTGGAGGTGCAGGCACCGCCGAGCGTCGTGGCGGTTGCGCCCGGAGCAGGCGCCGGAATGTGCATCACACTCTGCCCCCTCGACGCAGATCCGGAATACATCGCTGCTGTCGCCGTCCGCGGGGAGCAGTTGAGGCTGGCTTGCTTGCAGTACAGCCCCTGATGAGCCAACATAGCGGTAAGGGGCGGACAGCGCCCCTCGCCGGACAAGACCAGGCGCGATCCGTTGCGGTGGCCGAGCACGATAGCCCACGTCACAGGTGGAGGTGAAAATGGCAGCGAAATCGCAAGATGTCAGTCCCCCCCAGATCTACCAGCTCCGCATAGCCCTGGAGGATATCGCTCCGCCGATATGGCGCAGGATCCAGGTGTCAGGGAACGCGACACTCTACAGACTGCACCTGATCATTCAGGATGTGATGGGCTGGGAGAACTATCACCTGTTCGAATTCCGAATCGGCGATGCTGACTATGGCGAGCCGGACCCTGAGGACAGCTGGTATGTCGTCAGGAACGCCCGCCGTTACAAGGTCGCTCAGTTGCTCAAGGACTCGGTCACCCAGTTTACCTATACCTATGATCTGGGCGACAACTGGACACACGAGGTCCGCGTTGAATCGATCCTGGCCCGCGCTGAGGGTGTCCGCTACCCGCAGATTCTTGGCGGCGCGCGCGCGTGCCCCCCTGAGGACTGCGGCGGCCCCTGGGGCTATGAAACGCTCCTGCAGATCCTGGCCGATCCCAAGCATGAGAGCTACTGGGAATATCGAAATTGGGTAGGCCCTACCTTTGATCCGGAGGAACTCGATCTGGAAACGCTCCAGAAATGGCTGCACATCGAGCATGGCCGCGAGCCAGCACGCCGCCGTAAGCCCGACAATCGTTAGCGGAAGATCAGCGGCAACCAGACCAGGTTGTCCATACCTGGCACCTGAAGGTCGATGATCACCGGGTCATGATCCGATGAGCGGTAGGGATCAGGCGCATACACTAGATCCTGCCCGGTGCTCTTGGATGTCATGTCATAGTCAATGAGGTCGGGCTCGTCGGCATTGATGTGCCAGATGGTCAGACCACGGATCCTGCCCGGGTCCTGCAGGGATGCGCTCGCCAGAGCATGATCGAGATAGCCCAGCCGACCCTCATAGATGTATGAATAAGCAGCCTCACCGGCGTGCGCGGCGACCAGGTCGGCATAGCCGGCAGCGAGCAGCACGTCTATGGGGTCCTCCCGGGCGTAGGCATTCAGATCTCCGATGAGCAGCACATGGTCCCCGCCACTGCCGGTGGGATCCGTCGCCAGCCAGTCGACAAGGGCCTGCGCCCCCAAAGTGCGCGTCAGGCTGCAATTGCCCTGATAGGGGTCGTCGTCGCCCACGCCGCAGGCCGACCCCTTGCTCTTCAGATGGTTCACGACCGCGGTTAC
>CAZMAI010000257.1:0-3713 GCA_964564195.1 uncultured Anaerolineales bacterium
CGGTGCTGGGCGCCAGCCGGGCCGACGACGTCATTGCGGCCTATCCCGAGGTGACCCGCTGGGCCATCGGCGGCCACTCGCTGGGGGGCGCCATGGCGGCCCTCTATGCGTACGACCATCCGGAGGCCATCGCCGGGCTGCTGCTCTGGGCGGCCTACCCTGCCGCCAGCAACGACCTCTCCGCGCGCGACCTGCCGGTGGTCTCGCTCTATGGCACGCGGGATGGCCTGGCCACCCCGGCACAGATCGAGGCCTCGCGGGCACTGCTCCCCGCCGGTGCGCAGTTCATCGCCATCGAGGGAGGCAACCACGCCGGGTTCGGGCGGTATGGGCCGCAGGCGGGCGATCTCGCGGCGGAGATCAGCGCCGGCGAGCAGGAACGCCAGGTGGTGAGCGGATCGCTGGCGCTGCTCAAGGCGATAGCGGAATAATAGACAGTAGACTACTGCAGTGTAACCAAAGGAGCTGAACATGGGCGAGTACTACCGTTTCGATACCTGGTCCCCCGAGATCGATGAGAAGGTCACGGCGCTGATGGCGCGGATGACCCTGGAGGAAAAGGTCGGTCAGATGGTGCAGTCGGTGCGCACGCCGGACGTGCACGAGCGGGTGCGCGCCGGGCAGGTGGGCTCCATTCTGAGTCTCCCCGATCGTTTCGAGGTCAACCGCCTGCAAAAGACCGCCGTGGAGGAGAGCCGCCTGGGCATCCCGCTGATCGTTGGGTTCGACGTGATCCACGGCCACAACACGATCTTCCCCATCCCCCTGGCGGAGGCCTGCACCTGGAACCCGGAACTGCTGGAGGAGGCCGCAAAGATCGCCGCCAGCGAGGCGGCTGTGTCGGGCATCGACTGGATCTTTGCTCCGATGGTGGATATCTGCCGCGATCCCCGCTGGGGACGCATCGCCGAGGGCGCCGGTGAGGATCCCTTCCTGGGGTCGGCCATGGCGCGCGCCCGGGTGCGCGGCTTTCAGGCGGTGGGGCTGCCCGGCGGCAAAAAGATCACCGCTTGCCCCAAGCACTATGTGGCGTACGGCGCCGCCGAGGCAGGCAAGGACTATAACACGACGGACATGTCCGAGCGCACCCTGCGCGATGTCTTTCTGCCGCCCTTCCACGCTGCGTTCATGGAGGGTGCCGGCAGCACCATGTCGGCGTTCAACGACCTGAATGGCGTGCCCACCAGCGCCAATCCCTTTACCCTGCGCACCGTCCTGCGCGACGAGTGGGGCTGGGAGGGCGTGGTGGTCAGCGACTATAACTCGATCGGGGAGTTGATCCCCCATGGGGTCGCGGCGAATCTCAAGGAGGCCGCGCTCAAGGCGGTGCTGGGCGGTGTGGAGATGGACATGATGGCCGGGGCCTTCCCCAGCCATCTGGTCGATCTCGTCAACGAGGGCGCCGTGCCCATGGAGGTGATCGACACGGCCGTGCGGCGCATCCTGGCGCTCAAGTTCGCGCTGGGCCTCTTTGAGCAGCCCTACACCGACGAGACGTTGCACGACCAGGTGGTGCTGCAGCAGGCCTTCAAGGCCAAGGCACTCGAGGTGGCGCAGCAGTCGATGGTCCTGCTCAAGAATGAGGGCAACCTGCTGCCGCTGGCCCCTTCCAAAGGCAAGATCGCCGTCATAGGACCGCTGGCGGACGACCACTATTCGCCGCGGGGGATGTGGGCCTGGATGGGGCGTCCGCGCGATGTCGAGTCGGTGCTGGATGGGATCAAGGCCGTGTTCACAGGTGCCGAGATCACCCACGCGGTGGGCTGCCCGATCGTAGACCGGCGTGTGGACGAGCACGGCATCGACTGGCGCCGCGTGGACCTGCGGGGCGTGGGGGATGTGGACTCGCTGGAGATCGTGAAAAAGATACGCGAGTCGATGGCGTTCAGCCACTGGGACCTGGATCCCGCCGCGCTGGAGCGGGTAGATTTGGGCGCGGTGCTGAGCCGCATGCAGATGTCCTCGGCGGACATCCCCGCGGCGGACGTGGCGCGCATCCAGGCGGCGCAGCCGCCCACGCCGCGCATGGAGGATGCGGTAGCGGCGGCGGCTGCGGCCGACGTTGCCATCGTCGTGCTGGGCGAGTCGGAGGACATGTCCGGCGAGGCGCACTCGCGCGCCTACCTCGATCTGCCCGGCCGCCAGCAGGAGTTGCTGGAAAAGGTTGTGGCCACGGGCACGCCGGTGGTGCTGGTGGTGATGACGGGCCGCCCCGTGACGATCCCCTGGGCGGCGGAGCACGTGCCGGCGATCCTGCAGGCCTGGCACGGCGGCCTGCGCACGGGGCGCGCGGTGGCGGACATCCTCTCCGGCGCTGTCAACCCGTCGGCGAAACTGTCGGTCACCTTCCCACGCACCGTGGGCCAGATCCCGGTGTACTATGCGCACAAGAACACGGGGCGGCCGGCGCTGGGCGCGGGCACCACACAGTTCACCGATCCCTTCCGCTCCACCTGGATCGACGAGACCAACGACCCGCTCTATCCCTTTGGCTATGGCCTCTCGTACACGACCTTCGCCTACGACGGGCTCAAGGTGGGCACACCCGAGGTGCGGCGCGATGACGTGCTCAAGGTTTCAGCCATGGTCAGCAACACCGGTGCCCGGGCGGGCGTCGAGGTGGTGCAACTGTATGTGCGCGACCTGGTGGGCAGCATTACGCGGCCGGTCAAGGAGCTCAAGGGGTTCCAGCGGGTGGCGCTCGAGCAAGGCGAGACGCGCGAGGTGACCTTTGACGTGCCGGTGGAGAGCCTGGGCTTTCACGGTTTGGACAACCGCTGGACGGTGGAGCCGGGCACGTTCCAGGTCTGGATCGGTCCCAGCTCGGCGGAGGGGCTCAAGGGCGAGTTCAGGGTCGTAGAGTAGGAGAGGTCGAAGGTCGACCCCCTGGGAGCGCGGAGATAGTTCTGACCGCCCACAGGCGGTCAGAACTGCTCCGCTCCTCAACGGGTCGTAACTGTGCATGATGATGATCATGCTATACGGAGCGGAGCAGGCCCCGGGCAAGGGCCCGCAGGCCCTTGCCTGGGGGCTATCTCCGCGCTCCCACGGGACGGCCCGGTCGCAGCCCTGAGGTTCGGTGTCGACCTACTGGGGCAGGCAACGGTGGCCTGCCCCTACAAGACAGGGTGCGCGGAGCCAAAGGGTAATGTGAACAGGCTGGTACCGGATGCGGGCTGTAAGCCCGCGGTCCAGGACGTCCGCGGTTCGTGAAAGGAGGGGCCCGCACCCGGGAATTGTGGTCTCACCGGAGCGCGGGTGCCTCTGTTATCTGTAATCCGCAGCCTGTGATCGACCTAACGCGTCACACGAAGCCATTCCGATGGCCACGCGCTAACTGCGATCGCCAAACCTGCAACCTGAAACCTGCAACCTGAAACCTGCACCGTTGTCACGTTCCAACGCCGCTCCTACCACCCCAGCTCTTTATTGACCTGGTTCCGCAACGGCAGATCGCCCTTGAGGAATTTGGCCATGTTCTCGCGGAAGATCTCCATCACGTGCGCGCCCTCGTACTGCGTGCCGCCCGCGGCGTGGGGCGTGATCAGCAGGTTGGGCTCGTCCCACAGCGGGCTATCCGAGGGCAGCGGCTCCTGGGCGAACACGTCCGAGGCGGCGCCGGCCAGCTTGCCGCTGTGCAACGCCGCGATCATGGCATCCTCATCGACGATGCCGCCGCGGGAGATCACGATCAGATAGGCGCCATCCTTCAT
>CAZMAI010000258.1:0-3707 GCA_964564195.1 uncultured Anaerolineales bacterium
CCTCCAACAGAGCGCTCTGGGTGCGGGGACCAGCGCGGTTGATCTCGTCCGCCAGCACGACCTGGGCGAACACCGGCCCGGGGCGGAACTCGAACTCTTGTGTGCGCTGGTTGTACACGCTCACGCCCGTGATATCCGAGGGCAGCAGGTCGGCGGTGAACTGCACCCGGCTAAAGGTGCACCCCAGGCTCCTGGCGAGGGCCTTGGCCAGCGTGGTCTTGCCAATGCCGGGCACATCCTCCAGCAGCACGTGCCCCTCGCACAGGAGCGCCACGAGCATCAGTTCGATGGCGTCCTGCATCCCCACCACGACGCGTACGATATTCTCTCGTACGCGCTCTCCTGCTTGCTGTACCTGCGTTGCATCTATGGCCATGCGTACTCCTGTTGGGTGAACTAGGATTCGTGCACGATCACCGTACCGAGGCGATCCCTTGCGATGCAAAAAACCTCCACCGGGCACGTGAAGCATGCGATGGGCGCACGCCAGAGCGGTGGAGGTCCTGCTGTACGATCACGGGTCTGTGACCCTCGGGCGCCATCGCCACATCTTGACTATAGCATCGCCGGAATGGCCCGACAAATGCTGTCGGGTCAGGGCAGTGCGGCCGCGGGTGTCAGGGCATTGTCGGCCAGGTGAACCCCGTGCTGCTGTTGTTGACCGTGACCCGGTAGTCTCCCTCGGGCAACTCGATGCCGTTAATGGGTATCGCCAGTCGCAGAGGAGCCCCACATAAGCAGGGGGACATCGCTCGGTTTCGGCGGTGGCCAGCAACTGAATGTCGATATCCGTGCCCTCGATCGACATATTGACCTGCGCAATCTGTGCACATAGATCGGGTCAGGTGCCGTTCACGACGACCTCTATCGGTATTGGCGAGCCCACGCCGATGTCGATGGCCAGACCTTCGACGACGATGGGTCGCAGGCTTGTGGCCTCGTCGGCAGTCGCTGTCACGCCGCAACCCGCCATCCCCATCACGATAAGCGTCAAGCCTATCACTGCAAGTATGAATCTCGGTCTCATTCTGTACAACCTCCAGGACCAGGATACCATAGCAATATGGCAATATTGCCTGTAAATATGTTCCCAGGAGGAGCCAGGAGATCGCGAGCTGAATGGTAGCCCGCCTGATATCAGTAGAAACTGCTGAGCAACGGCGCCAGGAGCAGGCCCCCGAGGCCGACCAGCGTCGCCAGGATGGCGGTCGGGACGAGGAGGCGCCTCAACAGGCCGCCCTCGGCGCGCTGCAGGCCCAGGACCCCGCACACGGCGGCGATGTTGAGCACCGAGACCATGTTGCCCAGGCCGCCTCCGGCATTCTGCAACGCGACAATCAGCGTGCGGGGCAAGCCCAGGCTGGCGGCGGCGTCGTGCTGCACAACGCTGAAAAGGATGTTGGACGAGGTGCTGCTTCCCGTCATAAAGGCCCCCAGGGCGCCCAGCCAGGGGGCTACCACCGGGTAGAGCGGTCCCGCCACCCGGGCGAGGGCCACCCCCAGCGACTGCATCATACCGGCAAAGCCGCCCGGGTTCGTCGCCGAACGGATCATGATCTGCGCCATGGAGACGGCCACCAGCAACGTAGCGGCGATGCGCAGCGTCTGGCGGGCGGTTTGGCCCCAGGCGCGGGCCGCCGTGCCGGGCGACATGCGATGGATCACGGCCGTGAGCACGGCCACGGGGATAAAGGGGATCACCCCGGGGATATACAGCGGGCGCAGCGTATAGGTGATCTCCTGCCCAAGGACGCGCTCCCAGCGCAAGGCGATCTGCTGCAGTACCTCGCGCACACCCAGGCCGGGCATCCGCGTGATGAACAGGAGCGCCACGACGATGAAATAGGGCGTCCAGGCGAGCCAGACCGGCATGGTGCTGACCGCATCCGGCGCGTCCGTGTGATCCGACACGGTCTCTGCCTCGGGGAGTTGCCAGACCTGCTCAGGCAGCAGCCAGCGGCGGCGCACCAAGAACAGGCCCATCCCCAGTGCTACCAGGCCGGCCACAGCGGTGGGCAGCTCCGGTCCAACGAACCAGCCTACCAGGAACTGGGCGATCCCCGCCAGGACGCCCAGCGTAAGGGCAAAGGGCAGGGCGGGGCGGGTGCCGCGCCAGGCGCCCCGCAGGGTGCGCTCATGGGGCCGGCCGAACCAGAACAGCAGCAAGAACACGCCCAGCGCTCCCATGATGGCCAGCGTGCTGCCGGTGAACACGCCCGTCCAACCGGCCACGCCCCGCAGGAACGCGGCAGGTTCGATGGCGCCGCGCAGAACGCTCTCGTCCATCACGGACCCGATCCCGCCGTTGACCGGCACGCCGGCCGCGCCCAGCGGCGGGTTGGGGCCGTTGAACAGCAGCCCAAAGGCGGCGGCAGCGACGGGGGGAAAGCCCAGACCGGTCAAGAGCGGCGCGCCGAGCGCTCCGGGAGTGCCAAAGCCCGCCACACCCTCGATCAGGGTCATAAAGCCAAGGCCGATCAGCAGGAGTTGGATGCGCGCATCCTGTATCAGGTGCCCGAAATGGGCGCGAATGGCACCGATCGCGCCGCTGGCCCTGAGGTGGTTCATCAGCAGTATGGCGCCAAAGACAATCAGAACGATATCCAGCGCCTGCAGCGCGCCATACAGGGCAGCGGCTGCCCACCAGACGGGCGGCATGCGCCAGAGCAGCAGGCCCAGCGCCGTTGCGGTGAGCCAGCCGCAGGCCATGGCGCGGGCGGCGGGCCAGCGCAGCCAGGCCATGAGGAGCAGCACGGTGAGGATAGGCAGGCCGCCAGCGAGGGCCAGAATGTAAGTTGACATAATAGATACCTACTCCGTCGTTAGGTGGTCGCCCAGCACCCTGTCGCGCCGGTCAAACAGATAGTGACAGCAGAGATACTCGCGTCCTTGCCTCAGGCCAAAGGTCTCCTCGCAGGCGATGAGAAACAGGCGCCACTGTCCCACGCGCAGCTGCACCTGGTCCTGGCCGTAGGTCTCGGCCATGATGCGCTCCACGGCTGGGCGCTGTGCATCCAGGCGATCCAGCCAGGCCCGCAGCGTGCGCGCATAGTGTCGGCCGTCAACCAGCCACTGCTCGCACAGCACCAGGTCGCGTTGAAAGTGCAGCAGCAGCCCCGCATCCGGCATGGTGCCGCCGGTGAAAAAGGTGCGCGCCATCCAGTCGTCCGTCGTGGCGTCGAACTCGTGGGCGTGATCGCGGTGGCAGAGGATGTGCACAAAGAGACGCCCGCCTGGCCGCAGAAACCCGGCCACCCGCGCCATCAGTTGCTCATAGTTCTTCATGTGCTCGAACATCTCCACCGAAACCACCCGATCGTAGCGGCCGTCGTGGCTGCCGTCCACCCCAAAGGTGACCATATCGGCGGTGAGGACGGTGACATTGTCCAGGCCCAGATCGGCAGCCTTGGCCTGGATGTGCTCTCTCTGCGTGCGCGAGTTGGACATGGCCGTGATCGTGCTGTGTGGGTACTGCTCGGCCATCCAGAGCGTGAGCGATCCCCAGCCGCAGCCGAGCTCGAGGATGTCCTGCCCGTCGTAAAGGTCGGCGCGCTGGCAGGTGAGGGCCAGCATGGCCTCCTCCGCGGCCGCCAGCATCGTGACGCCTGCGGGCCAGAGACAGCAGGAGTACTTTTGCCGGGGGCCGAGAATAGTAGTGAAAAAGGTGCTGGGCACCTCATAGTGCTGAGCGTTGGGATCGGCGGTGT
>CAZMAI010000259.1:0-3684 GCA_964564195.1 uncultured Anaerolineales bacterium
ATGCTATTACTTGTCCTTTCTAGATGGTAGAGAAGCACACCTGGCTATCATTGCTAAACGCCGCCATAGTACACCCAGCGATCAGTCGTCGAAAACACAACTCCCGTCAGGATCAAGATGATCACCAACATCACCCAGGCCATTGTCGCACCCATACCCATCTGCAGATACAGAAACGCTTGGCGGTAGAGTACCATCGAGTAGAACAGAAGTGTCTGGCCTGGTTCACCAGTGCCCTGTGTCATCACGTGTGGTATGGTAAATGTCTGGAATGCCCCGATCATCCCCATGATCATGTTGAACAGAATGGTCGGCGTGATCATCGGTACAGTGACATGCCAGGTCCTCTGCCACACATTGGCTCCGTCCACCTCTGCTGCATCGTACAAGGAGCGCGGCACATCCTGGAGTGACGCAAGGTATATCACTACTGCATTGCCAACGCCCCAGAGAGCGATAAGGACAAGAGATGGCTTGGCCCAGGTCACTGACCCAATCCAGCCCGGCGTCGGTAGACCGAGATTCCGCAACAGCGCGTTCACAATACCCCATTGAGGGTCCAGCACCCACTTCCACACAATGGCCGATGCAACGCCTGGGACCAGCACTGGGAAATAGTACAAACTGCGGTAGAAGGCCATCCCATGGATCTTCGTGTTGAGCAGGAGGGCCAGCGCGAGCGCAACGATGATGGAGGATGGCAACCACATCGCCACATACTGAAGCGTGTTCTTCATGCTCATCGAGAACACGGGATCGTTGATCATTATCTTGTAGTTGTTCAGGCCAACCCATACTGGATCATTCATGATTCGGTAGTCGGTAAAGCTCCAATAAAGCGACGTCAATATGGGGTATAGGTAGACGAGTAGTAGGCCAAGGATCCATGGAGAACAGAACGCCAGTCCCTTGAGTGTAACCCAAGTCGAGGCGGAGATTCTGGGCCTATGGACGATGGTTGTAGACATACGCTTCCCCCGGTTGTGAGTACAGATGCGCCAGACGCGTAGGCCGATCATGCGAGGGCGACGCGCTAGGCACGTCGCCCTCGCAGATGCGAAGGTCTAGGCTACTTTAGCATCGAGCAGTCAAACGATGCCATCGCGGCATCGACCTTCTTGTTGACCTCAGCCAACGCGTCCTCAACGCTCATCTGGTTGTGGATAATCTGGTCCTCGGCCGTGTTGATCTCGGTCCAGAGAACCTGCCCCGCAGGGATGGCCGGACGGTTCCACAGGTTCGGAGTCGTCTCAACCCAGGGCACGTGTCGGGGATCTTCGACGTTAAACGGCAGTTCGAGAACGCTCTTTCGCACGGGCAGTTGCTTCTTGTTCTTGCAGTAGTACTCCATACCCTCTTTGCTGGTGATGTAATTGGACAGCTCCCAAGACTCGTCCGGATGCGGAGATCCGACCGGGATTACCATCGCCCAACCGCCACCACACGCCGACTCGGACAGGCCTTCCGGAATTGGCACGCGGGACGTCCCAAATTCCAAATCGGGGAAGTACCGATCGTAGGTACTGAGCATCCAGTCTCCGTTACGCTGCATGGACACCAGACCGAGCCCGAATGGGTCTGTCTCGTTGCCGCCAAATCCGGACCGGAACGCGTCCACCATCTCCACGTCATACTTGTCCGCGTAGCTCTTCATCCACGTGACGCACTCTACAATGCGCGGATCATCGCATACGGCCTTGTTTGCCTCAAAGTCCCAGAAGTTCTTGCCAAGAGGCTTGAGTGGTGTCCCGAGGTAGGTATATGCCCACCCATAGTGAATACCGCGGGGTATGAGGCCTAGGCGCTCATAGCTGCCGTCCGAACGTTTCTTGGTAAGGATCTCCGCGTATTCATCCAACTCATCCCTGTTCTGGGGCGGCCGCTCTGGATCCAAACCCGCCTCGCGGAAGTGATCCTTTCTCCAGTAGAACTGAGTGCAGTCGGTGAAGATGGCCAGCGCATACATCTTGCCACACAACGTCGCTTCATTGATCGCCAGCGGGATAAAGTCCTCCCGGTCCCAGGCATTCGCCTCCATGTAATCGTCGAGGGGCATAAAGAGATTCTGTCCCGCCCATGCCGCCGTGAGGAAGCGGTCGAACCAGTAGCAGTCAGGGGGCGTGCCGCCTACAATGGCCGTCATGAACTTCTCTGACGCCTGCGTACCTCCCGTTTGGGCCACAAACTCGATCTTGGCCTCGATTCCTTTCTCCTCACCGATGGTGCTGTTAAAGATATCCTCCACCATCTCCTTCATCGCGAAGGTGTCGCCCCACTGGTGCCACATTACGATCTGCTTCTTCTCCTTGGCGGCCGGCGCAGCAGACTTCTCTGAAGCCGCCCCTTCCTTAGCAGGCTCGTCCGTCTTGGGCGCACACGCAGCCAATACTGCAACGGCCGACGCACTCATGATCCCTTTTAATAGATCTCTTCGGGTAAACATAGACACTTCTCCTATCAAGCTATTCTGTCGATTCCGGATCCACCATACTCTTCTCGTAGTTGTGCCTTGTTGCTCCTCCTGTTGAGTCATTGAATGGAGACAGTAACCTTTGAGACTCGGCCTCCCCGAGACCAACGAATCATCACCTATCATTCAGCATGCACATCGACTTGGCCAATTGATGCGAGTCCAAATAGCACAGAACGCTAATGCTCGTAAAGTATCCACTGAGCGTATCGTATCAAGATCAAGATGCAAATGCAAGCCAAACAAGGGGCTTTGTCACGAATATGTCACTAGAACGCAGCCCGAACTCATAGTTGCCCCGAATTCGCAATACCCCATCACTCGTCGGGTTGGCGTCTGCGGCATCGAAATACCCTATCTGACGGGAAAGATGAGCTTCGGTGATCTCTGTGACCACGAACTTGGACAGTGTCGAGAGCTTCGGACGCTGCTATACACTATGTCAGACTCTACCCTTGCGCGTCCCTGTGGATGGATTATCCTGATATCGCACAAGCAGAGGACACACCTGGTCGTACTACAACGTAGTTCCACAGCCCTCGACACTTGTTCTCCCCTAACTCCCCATCCTCCCCAACACCCACTCCACCGCCAGGGGTACCTGTACATCCCAGGTGCCGTGATCGTGGGCGCCGGGGTGCTCAATCCACTCGTGGGCCACGTCCAGTCCGGTTAGGTGCTCGTGGAATGCCAGGTTAGTGTCATGCAGATGGTCCTCAGTGCCGCAGGAGAGGCGCAGCGCCACGGTTGGGCTGCCCGGCGCCGGGTGCTCCGTCAGGTAAAAGACATCGTTGGCCTCGCGGGGGAGTGACCGTCCGAGTGCACCCACGTCATCATCCTCGTGCCGGCCGGTCATATCGTGCCCATAGTAGGTCGAGCCCGAGATCGACGCGCCGGCGCAGAAAAGGTCGGGGTGCTTGAGCGACAGCAGCAGCGCGCCGTACCCGCCCATGCTCAGCCCGACGCACGCGCGTGCGTTTCGCTCGCGTCGCACAGGAAAGACACGTTCCACATAGGCGCGGATCTCGTCCGCGACATAGTCCTCATACGGCAGGCCGCCCGGCCGCGGGTCGTTGGCATAAAAGGAGCGATCGGCATCCGGCATCACCACGACGGCTGGCTTGCCCTCCATCATCGTCTCCAGGTTATGGAACCTCGCCCAGACCGAGGCATCGCCCGAAAGACCGTGCAGCAGATAGATGGTCGCAAACGGA
>CAZMAI010000260.1:0-3681 GCA_964564195.1 uncultured Anaerolineales bacterium
CTGTCGTTGTGGACGCCACCGGCGATGCCGATGTGTGCTATCTGGCGGGCGAGGACACCGAGAGCCTGGATACCAACGTGCTGGCGGGATGGTTCTATGCCTTGCAGGGCGATGAACTGCACTTGCATACCCTGACACATGCCTTTAGTCCCGTTGCCAGCCGCGAGGGATCGGAGGGCCCCTTTTTCCGCGGTGATGATGGCGACCAGGTGACGCAGCAGCTTTTAGGATCGCGTACGCTCATTCGACAGCGTCTGGACAGGCTAAAAGAGTCACGCCCTGACGACGACGTGCAGCCTGCCGTGGTGCCCACCATCGCCTGTTTTCGCATGACACGGCGCCTGGTTGGCGCCACGACGCTCCAGGACGCGGATGTTCACACCTGGGTCGATGACGCCGTCGGGCTGACCGGCGAC
Source organism: uncultured Anaerolineales bacterium (assembly GCA_964564195.1). Taxonomy (GTDB): domain Bacteria; phylum Chloroflexota; class Anaerolineae; order UBA1429; family UBA1429; genus JAAYED01. Next base: position 417 of record CAZMAI010000260.1, read on the forward strand.
TGGCGCAAGGCGGGACCCGTGTACGCGATCCCCTGGGCGACCCTGAGGGGAGTGCGAAACCTGAATCTCCTAGCGGCAGGGCGCTGCATCTCGGCCGATGCCAGCGTCTGGGATGTTACCCGGGTGATTCCGCCCTGTGCAGTGACGGGCGAGGCTGCAGGCACCGGCGCGGCCATGGCGTCGCGCATGGTGTCTGGGGATCTGACGCGGTTGTCCGTGTCGGAGCTACAGCAGCAACTCGTTATACAAGGGGTGCTGCTGGATCGTGCCCTGGTGGAGGAGTAGTAGCGCAGGTCCTTTACGGCAAGCCTGGGGCGAGCACCTTCGCCCTCAGCACTGCCAATTCTGCCTTCAGGTTGCGGCAGGAGGCGCAACGGGGCGGGGCGCGCCAGGCCGTAATGTAACGCCCGCCCTGACCCGGGATCGAAAGCACAGACGGTGTCGCGCGGTCCGTCCCTCAGGCACCGGAACTCAAGCGGTTGCCGAATCTTGCTGTGGCGGCTTGAGGAAGAGAAGCGCCACGGCCACAAGCACAAAGACGCCGCCAGCCACCAAAAAGACAATCCGAGCCGAGGTTGCGGTCATGATGGCCGCTCCCAGCAGGGGCCCGATGGCGAATCCGGCGGACTGAAAACTGCTGGATAGCCCCAATGCCGCGCCCGTCTGCTCTTTCGGCACGCTGCGAACCACCATCGCGCTGATGTTCGGGCCGATGCCCCCTCGAAACAGCCCCTGTGCAGAGAGAGCCATACCCAGGTGCCACACCGACTGTGCCAGTGACATGGGGACATACAGGATCGCCGCACCGACAGAGCAGCCCAGCAGGGTGATGCGGTTGCCCCAGGAGTCGCTCAGTCGACCGACGACCAGGGCAGAAATCGCTGCGGAGATCGCCGCCAGCCCCGTGACCGTGCCGGCGATCGATGCCAATCGAGCCGGATTGCCCACCAGTTGCTGGATAAAGAGCGGCATGACCGGTCCCGTCAGGCCAAAGGTAAGGTTGACCGCCATTGACATGAAAACGAGGGCGACCATCGAACGCGAGGACAGCAGCGCCCTAAAGCTGCCGATAGCGGAACGTTTGCGCGCCTGCGCAGAGTTCGCGGCTGATTCCTCAGGCTCGCGCACGACAAAGAGCACCAGGGCAAGCGCGATGAGAACGATGGTGCTGGAGACAAAAAAGGTCGAGCGATAGCCGAAGGTGTCGCCGATGAACCCTCCGAACATGGGTCCGAGTGACGTCCCGATAAAGAGCGACGTCTGCTGTAGCCCCAGCGCGTATGCCAGCCGGTTCTTGGGTGTGCCGGTGGCGAGGAGAGCGGAGGCGGCAGCTGGCGTGCCTGTCACGCTCCCCTGAATCGCTCTCAGGATCAGCAATTGGGTGGGGTTGCGTGCAAAGGCCATGAGCAAGAGCATGAGCGAGGTAGCGACCGTGGCGCGGATCAGCATCGGGCGGCGGCCGTAACGGTCACCCAGGGCGCCCCAGATCGGGGTAAAGATCGCAAAGCTCACGCCGCCGATGGACTGGTACCAGCCGGTCCACCGGCTGACATCGGCCGGATCGGTCATGCCCATTTGCTGGACATAGTAGGGTATCAGGATGAAGGAGGCCTGAAAGGCAAGGATCGAGAGTACCTGTGAGATCGAAATGGCGATCAGGTTTCGCTGCCATAATGGCAGGCGGCTGAATTTGGACACACCACTCTCCCGGCATAGATTGGCCAGACTATAGACCCCGCGGCTCTCTTCGTCAACAGCGGAGCGGGCGAGTCTCTGCGCGCAACGCTAGATCAATGATATGCTTTGGCGTGGGCCGCGGCGCAGCTTTTCCTGCATTTTCGCTTGGCCAGGTGGTACGGGGTGGGCTTGACGCCTTACGGGCAACTCGTCATAATCCGCATATTGTGCCACTTAGTATACCCACCCACTACTGGTAGTGGTGCTGCGTAAATTCGGACCAGAGAAGCGCAATCCTTCTTGCATTTCGGGTATCCGTGTACTATAATAGTCCTACTCGGTTCCAAGACGACAGCTGGTCACCTTCATCCGTATGCCCTCTGTATTGTGACGGTCAGGTGATCCCAAATAACGATTTCGGGGGGAACGCATGAAGCAGGTCCATATAGCTCAGGTCCGCAAACGGGACGGCCGTCTCGTAGCATTTGATCAGGAAAAGATCACGAACGCGATCTTTAAGGCTGCTCAGTCAGTGGGCGGCGATGATCGGGAACGTGCTGTCTTTATTTCCGATGCCGTTCTCAGCATGCTTGAGGAGCAGTACGGCGCCGGTTCTGTGCCCTCGGTTGAGGAGATACAGGACCTCGTAGAGCGGGCGCTGATTCATTATGGGCATGCCAAGACGGCCAAGGCCTACATACTCTACCGCGACCTGCATAACAAGCTGCGGGATATTCGTGCCCTGGTGGATGCCAACGAGTTGATCGATGGCTACCTGGAAAAGCTCGACTGGCGCGTCAAAGAGAACTCGAATATGAGTTTCTCTCTCCAGGGTCTCAACAACCATATCTTTTCGGCCGTCAACAGCTCGTACTGGCTGAACCGCCTGTTTCCCAAGGACGTGCGCGACGCGCACATTAGTGGCGACATTCATCTGCACGACCTTTACATTCTGGCCGTGTACTGCTGTGGCTGGGACCTTCGCGATCTCTTGATTCGTGGCTTTGGTGGCGTCCCCGGAAAGATTCACAGTAGCCCTCCCAAGCACTTTAGATCTGCGCTCGGCCAGATCGTCAACTTTTTCTACACGATTCAGGGCGAATCAGCCGGCGCCGTGGCGTTCTCCAACTTTGACACTTTTCTGGCGCCGTTCATTCGCTTTGATCATCTGGGCGCGAGAGAGGTCCGGCAGGCGCTGCAGGAGTTTGTATTTAACCTAAACGTTCCCACACGCGTCGGGTTCCAGACGCCTTTCACCAATCTCAGTTTTGACCTGCAGGTTCCAGGCAATCTGGCCGAAGAGTATGTCATTATCGGTGGCGAGCCGCAGGAGCATACCTATAGCGAGTTTCAGGATGAGATGGATCTGCTCAACCGGTGCTTTGCCGAGTTGATGCAGGAGGGGGATGCCAACGGACGTGTGTTCACCTTCCCCATCCCCACGTACAACATCACGCCGGAGTTTGACTGGGACAATCCCAAGCTCGATCCCATCTGGCAGATGACGGCCAAGTACGGCATTCCCTACTTTGCCAATTTCGTAAACTCGGACATGAATCCGGATGATGTGCGCTCCATGTGCTGCCGT
>CAZMAI010000261.1:0-3670 GCA_964564195.1 uncultured Anaerolineales bacterium
TGCACCCGCTACGATGCCCGCTGGATCGCGAGCCAGAACGGCCGCACGATGACGATCAGCAAGCAGCAGCCGCTGGCGTTGGACTATCCGGCGTACGTGTTCCTGCTGTTTGGCCCTTCTGATGTGTACCCCGAGCGCAGCAAGACGATGCGCAACCCTGCACTGCGCGTCACCGGCAACCAGCCCGGAGTGGGGCCGATCAACACCACGGTTGCTCTCCATGAGGCAATCGATCTACACTTGGGCCCCTACTACTGGGGAACCTTCCAGGTCGCCAACTGCGCGAACGATCCCTACCAGGTGACCCTGCACGTCTCCGGAGACGATGCCGCGCCGCACGCGGGAGGCCGCAATCCCACAGGGGCCGCACTGGACAGCGATCCGGCGACGTTGGCCACGGTGGATATCACGCAGGCTGACCTGCGCTGGAAGGACTATACGCCGGGCGATGACACGTTCCACAAGCTCTCGGTACCGGTCCCCGTGTGGCAGATCGAGGTGACGCCGCCCGGTCACTTTACGCTGGATACCCGGCGGCGCGGTGACACACACGTCAAAGGATTGGGCATCTCCCAGATCTCGTGGGACTGCCACTGGGAGCCCTTCCCGGGGCGCGCAACGTGCCCGACGCAGTGGGACATCGAGCCCAACATCAAGCATACGGACAGGCGTGTGACCTACGGCCCCTGGGCCGACTTTGGCCTGACCGTCGTCTTGCAGCCCAACCCGCGCGGTATGGGGACGCAGCTGAGGGTGTCATGTACGCCAGAAACACGCCACGGGGCCTATGAGCTAACGCTGCGCTGCACCTATGGCACGTTTCAGCGAACGCTAGTGATCGATTTCGACGTGATCTAAAAGCCCAATAGCTGAGCGGGGCGTCATCCATCCGTGGTGACGCCCCGCCGTTCACGCTGGAACACCACGTCAGGCCTGATCGCTACCGCCCCGGCCTCAGCAGACGCCGTGCGATCAGCACCGAAAAGACGCTCCATGGCACCAGCGACGCCAGGGCGAACACCATGCCTATGGTGCCAGCCGTCGACGGCACGACCATCTGAATTCCCGCCACAAGGCCGCACCAGGCAGGCGCCGGATCGCCTACCCCAGGCCCAGCCTGGCGAGCTGTTCCGGCGGAGCGTCGCTCTCCCGCAGCGCCCGTTTCAGCAGCGCGATCATGCGTGGCTCAGCCTCACTTCCAGCGAGGTTGTGTTCCTGGGCAGGGTCGGTTTCCCGGTCGAACAACAGCGTCTCGCGCACGTGCGCCGTCGTTGGCCCGTGCACCGGCAGCCGAAACACAGGCATGTCGGTGTAGGGCAGGAAACGCCCCGCCTCGATGGAGGCAAAGGACTCACGCGGCCAGTAGCGGTTGGCGTTCGCCGGCATACACCCATACTGGTAAAGCGGCTCGTTCGCCGCGTTCGCCGCCCGCAGGTGGGTGTATCTACCGTCGCTGACGTTCACCGCCTTGCCGAACCAGCCGTACAAGGCATAGTCGTGCCCGGGCGCCGCGGCGTCACCGAGCATAGGCCACCACGATCGCCCATGGATGGGGTGCTCCCACGAAAGGCCAAAATGCTCCAGCAGCGTAGGCGCGAGGTCGATGTTCTGCGTGATCTGCCGGCGCGTCTCGCCCGCATGGGCGCCGCCTGGGAGGCGCACCATGAGTGGGATCAGGCCCAGTTCGTCGTACACGTGCATATAGTTCTTGACCATCAGGCCGTGCTCGCCCAGCATGTGGCCGTGATCGGTTGTCAGGATGATCAGCGTGTCGTCCAGGCACCCCTGCTGCTCGAGCTCGTCCAGCAACCGCCCGAACCAGCGGTCCGCCATGGTCAAGCAGGCGGCGTACTGCCGGCGGATGTGGCACAGGGCTTCCGCTGAAAGATCCAGCGGCTTGACCTCAGGCCAGGTATAGTCTGGCCCGTCCCAGTCATCGCCATACAGATCGAGGTACTCTTGCGGGACATCAAATGGCTCGTGGGGATCGAATACCTCCACCTGCAGGAACCAGTTGTCGGCCTTGCCGTTGGCGCGAATCCAGTCGATGGCCGCCTGGAAAGTCCTCGGCGAGGGATAGTCCTCTTCACGCACAAAGGTCGGCCGGTTGCTGGCATAGGCTCGACCCCAGCGCCCGAGGTGCTCTGGCTCGTCTGGCGGCTCCACGCGGGATATCCACGGATCATTCTCCTGCCCGCGGAACGTCTCCCAGGTGTCATAGGTGCAGTGATAGTTCTCGCCGCCTACCTCAAAATAGTGATAATGGTCAGTCACCAGGTGGGTGAACACCCCGTTCTGGGATAACGGCTCGGTAAAGCACCGGTCAAAGGGCTCTACACCGCCCCACCCGCGCTCGAGAAAGTTGAGCCGGCCCGTGAGGATATCGCGCCTGGCAGGCATGCAGGGCGCGGATCCGATGTGGTGCCTGTCGAACCGGATGCTCTGCTCGCAGAACCGTGTCGTGTTGGGGGCGATCACCCATTCATTGCCGTATGCCGGCAGAAAATGCCGGTTCAGGCTGTCCAGCAGGATCAGAATGGCCTTCACTGCTAACCTCCTCCAGACGTACCGCCGCCGCCCGCTGCAAAGATGCCATGGGCTCTATTCGCCGCGCTGCTGAATGTACACGTCCAGGTCGGCGTTGTAGCGTATCTCTTCGGTGGTAAACGACGCCCAGGGCCGTCCCTGATCCAGCCAGGTAGCCGATCCTGTGGCTGCCAGAGGCGTGTCGGGAATGACCGGCCCGGGCTCGCCCCGCGTGATCCAGAGCACCCTATGTCGATCGCCGGGATTGCGATAGCGCATCGCCTCCATCAGGTCGATCAGACCGGTCTGGGGACTAAAGCGCACCACAAAGGACTCTTGCCGGTCCTCAAAAGGCACGTACAGGATGGCGGTATCATCGTCGACCGGGGCCCAGCGCACGCGCGGGTCGGTTATGTAGAGCGAGGGGAACATGGCCCCCTCTGCCCACAGCGCCACGTTTGCCGCCTGGTTCGTGTGCGGATCCCCCGAATGGCTTTCCATCGGGCTCTCGAAGAAGGACACACCATCCACGTAGCCTTCGTCCACCTTGAGCAGGGGCTGGCCAAAGATGGTTGCTTCGATATAGTGACGGTAGTCATAACCTGCCCGGTGCGAGAACCGAAAGCGAGCGGGGAGTGGGATATTCATAAAGGGACGGATCGTAGCCCGCCCCGTGCACACCGCACTCTCGATAACCGGCACGGTGTCGCCATAGACGACGCGGATGAATCTGTCCACAGGCGCAGGCAAGCCCTCGGGCACCGGCACGCGGGAGAGCGATGCCAGATCGCCTCCACCCTCGAACGCTGCGAACGCCCTGGGGCGAACCGAAAGCCCCAGCACAATCACCACGACAAGGACCAGCAGGGCCACGAGCACACCGACAAGTACCGGCATCAGTCACACCTCCTCAAGTTGAACGACCGGCGATGTGCGCCGGCCGTCCGATTCTATGCCCGTGGCGCTCTCAGCGATAGTCCCGCATGTTCCTATGCGTCAATTCGCAGCGGCGCCCAGTCCGAGCCGCTGATACTGCTCCACCGGTGCGTCGCTCTCGCGCATCGCGCGCTTGAGCAATTCGATGTACGCGATTTCAAGCGGGGTGCCCGCGAGGTTGTGCTCCTGAGCCGGGTCCGTCTGGCGG
>CAZMAI010000262.1:0-3669 GCA_964564195.1 uncultured Anaerolineales bacterium
CCATGATCGTCCGGGGCGCGGGAGCCATCGGTGCCGCAGGTGGCTATGGCATGGCGCAGGTGGCCCTGGAGGCGCCCGAGGGACCCGGGTTTGAGGCCTATGTCGAGCAAGGCGCGGCAACGCTGCAGGGCACCCGACCTACCGCCCAGGATCTGTTCTACGCCATCGATCAGGTTCTGCAGGCCATCCGGGGCGCCGGCAGTGTCTCGGCAGCGCGACAGGCCGCGGTCGAGCGTGCCGAGACGCTGGCCGACGAGAACGCGGCGGCGGGCGAGACGATCGGGCGCATCGGCGCCGCACTCATCCGCGACGGGGCGCGCATCCTGACCCACTGTAACGCGGGCTGGTTGGCCTTTGTGGACTGGGGCAGCGCACTCGCGCCGGTGTATATGGCCGCCCGGGAGGGAAAACAGGTATTCGTCTATGCCGACGAGACGCGCCCGCGCAGCCAGGGCGCGCGCCTGACGGCCTGGGAACTGGAGGGCGAGGGCATCCCTCACGCCGTGATCACGGACAACGCCGCAGGCTACCTGATGCAGCGCGGACTCGTGGACCTGGTGATCGTGGGGACGGACCGGGTGGCCGCCAATGGCGATGTGGCCAACAAGATCGGCACCTATGAAAAGGCGCTCTGCGCAGCCGACAACGAGGTACCGTTCTACGTGGCGGCGCCCTGGAGCACGATTGACCCCGCCTGCCCCGACGGCACATCGATCCCCATCGAGGAACGGGATCCGGATGAGGTGCTGGTCCTGACGGGCATGGACCCCGACGGACACCCGGCGCGCATCCAACATAGCCACGCCGGCGCGCAGGCGCTGAACCCCGCCTTTGACATCACCCCCGCCCGGCTCATTCGCGCGATCATCACCGAGCGCGGGATTTTCGCGCCGGGAGCGCTGCCGCTCGCTCAGCCGCCCCAGGTATAATCGCGGGGGATGTCCTTGAGGAGGGGTAGTTTCAGATCCTTATCAGAGAGGATCGGGTCGGTCACGGGCCAGTCGATCCCGAGCGCCGGGTCGTTCCAGAGCACGCCGCGCTCGTCCTGCGGCGCGTAGTAGCTGGTGACCTTGTAGAGAAAATCCGCGCTCTCGCTGACCACGCAGTAGCCATGTGCGAAACCGACCGGCACATAGAGCTGGCGCTTGTTCTCCGCCGAAAGCAGCACGCCCACGTGCTGGCCAAAGGTCGGCGAGCCCCAGCGCACGTCCACGGCCACATCATAGACCTCGCCCACCACCACCCGCACCAGTTTGACCTGACCGGGCGCCGCCAGATAGTGCAGACCGCGCAGCGTCCCGCGGCTGGACTGCGAGTGGTTATCTTGCACAAAGAGGTCGTTGATCCCCAGCGCCGCCAGGGTGCGGTCGTTGTAGGATTCAAAGAAAAAGCCGCGCCGGTCGGGAAAAACCCGCGGCTCCAGAATATACACGCCCTCGAGCGCCGTCTCGATACGTTGCATCGCTCCCCCGCTGTCATTTGTGAGACTGCCGCCTCCGGCCATAATGTAAGTGGCTCGACGTACGATGTCAATGCTCAGGTCATGGAGGTTCCCCATCGTCGCACCCATTGTCAGCATCCGATCCTGGCGGCGCCTGGAGGAGGCTCGCGCGATCCTGCGGGAGCTGCTCGCAGATCTGTATGCTGCCGCTCCGCCCGTAGCACCAGGGGCCACCATCGTCATCAAGCCCAACATCACCGCCAACGCCCCGTCCAGCAGCGGTGGCACCACCCACGTGGAACTGGTGGAGGCGATCATTGAAGCAACCCGCGCCTGGTCGCCAGGGCGCATCGTCGTCGCCGAGGGCACCGGCGCCTTTGGCACCGCGCACGAGACTGCCTTTCCCACCGGCGGCTGGCGCGAGATGGCCACCCGCCAGGGCGTGGAGCTCTATAACCTGGATGCTGGCGCACACGACGAGATCATGTTGGACCATCCGCGCTACCCCCACCCGCTGCCGATCTCGTGCCTGGTGTTGGAGGCCGACCTCTATATCAGCGTACCGCTGCTCAAGACGCACATCTCCGCCGACTATACCGTGGCGCTCAAGAACAGCTACGCCCTCACACCCCAGACAAAGCGCACCGAGATCCACCGCCAGTACTTGCTGGAGGAGGCCATCGTGGACATCAACCGCATCCGCCCGCCCGACCTGATCGTGGTGGACGGCTACGACGGCGCCGAGGGGATCGCGGGCGGCACCGACTTTGAACGGCCGGCAGGAGCGCGCCTGATGCTGGCGGGCACCGATCCCGTCGCCATCGACGTGATCGCGCGGCAGATCATGGGCCTGCACATGCGCACGCGCTACCTGGAGTGGGCCATCGCCGAGGGCGTGGGCTGCGGCGATCCGGCGGCGATCACGGTGTGCGGTCCCGCGCCCGATGGGCTGTGCCGCCCGTTCGTGACGCCCGGTGCGGAGCTATGCGAGCGGATGCCAGGGCTGACGCTGGGCGACAACGAAGCCTGCTCGGGTTGCCGGGTGGCGGTGCTTGCGGCGCTACGCCGGGCCCACGCCTCACGGCTCCTCCAGCCCCTGACGGTGGTCTACGGCGAGGGCGAGACGATGCCGGCGCGGGATACTGCCGTTCTGTACGTGGGCGACTGCGCTCTGAGAGACGCTGGAGCAGCGGTCAGCGTCCCGGGCTGCCCGCCCGAAGCCGGGGCCGTGCACAGCGCGCTGCTGCGCCTGCACGTGATCTGCCAGAAATGCGTCGCGCCCCTCAGGGAGGCGCTGGAGGGCTTGCCTCCGGAACTGCTCGCCACGTTGCGGGCCACGGCGGCCGGCGAGATGGTCTACGCGGGAGAGAAAATGGACCTGTACCAGCGCCACCGGGCGCTAATCGTCGGTGACTGCTCCGCGGACTATGCCCGGGTGGTGCGCGAGCGCGCCCCCTCCCTCGGCATGGATCCCGATGAAGACGTGCTCTTTGCTACAGGGTGCCCCGCAGAGGCAAGGGCCATCCGCGAGGCGGTGATCAAGGCCTGGGGCAAGGAGTTGATGCCCTGCTACGTTTGTGCCAGACACCGTGGAGGTGAATGTGACCGACGATGATCTCCAGCGCTACACGCGCGCCAACCGCGAGGCCTGGAATGAGGTGATGCCGCTGCACCAGCGGGCGGCCAGCGCACGCCTCGATGCCGCGTTTCTGCAGCCCGGCCATTTGGCTCTGGCCGAGGATTCGCTGCGCGCCCTGCAGCGCGCCGGCGTGTCGGGCAAGGACGTGGCCCACCTGTGTTGCAACAACGGCGTCGAGTTGCTCTCCATCAAGAACCTCGGCGCTGCGCGCTGCGTGGGGTTCGACATCTCGGATGTGGCGATCGCCGAGGCCCAGCGGCGCGCGTCGCTTACCGGCATCGATTGCACTTTTGTCCGGAGCGATGTGTACGAGATCTCCGATACCTACGATGGACGTTTTGATCTCGTCTACATCAGCGCCGGGGCCTTGGGGTGGCTGCCCGATCTGGCGCGGTTCTTTGCCCGCGCCGCAGCGCTTTTGCGTGCGGGCGGACAGATCTTGATCCATGAGATCCATCCGGTCTCGGAGATGCTGCCCTTTGATGACCAACAAGAGGCCGACCCGCTGCGCATCATCGAACCCTACCTTAAGATAGAGCCTTATGTCGAGTACGGCGGGCTGGACTATGTCGGGGGCACGGAGCATGTC
>CAZMAI010000263.1:0-3665 GCA_964564195.1 uncultured Anaerolineales bacterium
TCGCCCTCGATGTCCACCACCGCAATGGCGGCCTCGGAGAAGCGATCCCACTTGGTCGACTCATCCGCATAGTACGGGTTGCGCTGCAGCGTCGCGGTCTTTTCCACAGGATATGCCCGCTCCAGATACAGCGGCCCGGTGCCCACCCAAAGGTGGCCAAAGGTGTCGTAGAACGACTGCAGATTCGCATAGCGAGCCTCTGCCTCGCCCTCGGCCATGTACTGCTCCAGGGTGGCGGTGAACGGCGTCCAGCCGGTCTTGGACACGGTGCCCAGGATCTCGACCATGGCCGTAACCGTCGGTCCGGTCACATAGCCGGTCCACTCGACGCCCTTAACGGAGGCCTTGTCGGCGCTGAACGCCATCTGGCCATCGGCCTCGCCGAACAGACCGAGCGCCAGCGTGTGCCATGCGCCCTGGCCCTGAGCATAGTACGGGAACCAGTCGGTTACGCTCAACTCTGCATCCAGCTGGTAATAGTCCGAGTAGGTCTCGATCACCAGCGGGTCGGTGGAGACGATCTTGACGCCCTTGAAGGACGACATGAACGACTGGAAGTCGGGCACATAGGACTCGTCATAGTAGCCACTGCCAGACTTGGCCCGGTCAAAGGTCAGGATCATGCCCATGACAACGTCAGCCGCCGAGAAGGGGCTGCCATCGTGCCAGAGCACGTCGGTGTAGAGGTCATCGGGATAGTAGACCGTGCTCTTGCGGAGAGCGGTCTGCGTCTCGGTGTAGACCTCGCCCGCGGTCAGGAACACGTCCTTGGACGTATCCCAGTCCACCCAGGCATCGTCCGGAACGGTGATCTCGGGCACAAACTCGAGGGTCACCCAATCCAGCGTGCTCACAACGGGCAGGCCTTCCTGAACAAGCACTTCGGCGCGCTCGATGCGCTGCGGCATCACCAGGCCCGTGTACGGGTCAGGCGCGAGGCCGTTGTCGCCGGTGCCGCGGATCAACATCATGTCATAGACCCAGTTAGAGCCCGCGATCGGGTTCCAGGGCTCGGGCAGCATACTGGGCATGGCCACGGTGATCGTGCCGCCCATCTGGCCCACGCGGCGGATGGTCTGCGCCCAAAGGTTGGCGCCAGCCACACCAGCGTAGAGGTCAGCAGCCACCGAGACGTCCTTGACGTACGGGGTGATGCTGGACGAGTCCAGGAGGAAGATGCGATGCGAGTCCTCCATGGAGAGCCACAGAGCATCCTCGAGCATGGCAGCGCGCTCATCAAGCGTGGTAAAGTCGCTGTTGTTCAGACGGTCTGCCACTGCGTAGAACTCGGGGCTGTTCTCGTAGGCCTGCCAAAGAGGCACGCCCAGACCCATGTTGGTGTAGAAGAAGGCAAAGTTGTCTGCCAGCGTGCGGGGAACCTGGGTGGTGACCCATCCACCGGTATAGTAGTGGAACTTGCCCTCCGCGGGATCGCCGCGCAGCCAGATCGGCGAAGCCTCAGCGCTCGTCTTGTAGTCGCGCGTCACGGTGAACCCGATGTCCTCGAGCTGGGCCGCGACATAGTCACCGATCTGCTGGCGCTCGTCCTCGGTACGGATGAGGCCGATGATCTCAACGGGCTCGCCGTTGTAGGTCCACTTGCCACCGGTGAGGGTGGCGCCCATGGCCTCCATCTCGGCCGAGATCACTTCGTTGGCGCGCTCGACGTTAAAGGCATACTCGGCCTCGATCGCCCGGATGACCGGCGCCATCGTGGCAAAGTCCGCCGAAGCGGTGTTGAACGCGGTCCAACGAGGAACGGCCATGCCGCCCATGATCTCTTCGGTGATGTACTTGCGGTCGATGAGCCAGTTCATGGCCTCACGGACTTTGGCCGAGGTGAACGGGTTCAGCTTGCCGTTGGTGAACTCCACCGGGTTGAAGGTGAGCTCGTTGTACGAGCCATAGGAGCGGTAGAAATCGAGTTTGTCCGAAGCCTGCACCTTGGCAAAGACCTCAGTCTCGGTTACCTGGTAGGCGTAGATGTCGATCTCGCCTGTCTCCATGCGGCTCACGGCGGCATCCGCCGAGGGCTCCTCAAGGACAACGACTGTGTCAGGCCACGCGCCGATCGGGGGCCACTCGCGCTGCTCCACCTTCTCGACGACGACCTCTTTCTCGACTTCCTTCTCGACTTCGACGACCTGGGTGACGATCTTTTCGACTTCCTTCTCGACGACCTCACCCTCTTTCTCGACCACCACCGTGACCTCTTTCTCTACGACCTTCTCCACGACCTCCGGGGTCGCGGTAGCGCACGCAGAGGCGAGCATCCCGACGATGACCAACAGCACAATAAGAACCGACCACTTGCTCTTCATACAGACTCCTCCAAGGCTATGTACTCTCAGACTATCCCGATGGATAACCTGTCCGGGACCGTACACGGAAGCGGCGCTCCGCCGGGCCTACCCAAAACCGCCGTGTCTCTTCAGGCCGCCGTGATACCTCCTTATAAATGGTGTATCTCTCGGGTTACGATCCGGTGGGCAAACGCCATTGTTTCCCAATAGTCCGATGATACTCAAGCGTACGCTTTCTGTCAAGGCAAGCGCAACTTGTTAGGCTGGCGTGAAGAATTGATGAAAACTCGGTCGCAGGTCCGGCGGTACGCGGGCCTTTGCGGAGTACCCGCGGTGCGGTGCTTGACGCCGGCGGGGAGCTGAGTATGCTCTTTCTCACAGAGAGAGCAAAGGCGACATGCCGCACCGCGGAGGCTGAGACCGTCTCTGGCAGCCCGGCGGCGCATGGGAGTAAAGATCGTTGATCAAGGCACGCGAACTCGCCGCACACAGGGCCCAGGATGGCGGGCTCCGGCAGCCCGGCGGCCCGGAAGCCCCCCATCAGGACGTGCCCGTCACGGTGATCCAGCCCTCGCGCGGGCTGGCCTTTGTCGACCTGCGCGCCCTCTGGCAGTACCGTGAGCTGCTGTACTTTCTCGTGTGGCGCGATGTCAAAGTCAGGTACAAGCAGACCGTGCTGGGCGTCGCCTGGGTGATCCTGCAGCCGCTGGCCTCCATGGCGCTCTTTACCGTGCTCTTTGGCGTCCTGCTCAAGGCCCCTTCAGGGGACGTGCCCTATCCCATCTTTGCCTACGCGGGCCTGCTGCCCTGGAACTACTTTTCGGCGGCGCTCACCCGCTCCAGCCAGAGCGTGGTGCAGAGCGCCAACCTCGTCACCAAGATCTACTTTCCGCGGCTGGTGATCCCCCTCTCGGCGGTGCTCTCCAGCCTGGTGGATTTCCTGGTCTCGTCGGCGGTCTTTGCCGTGCTGATGGCCGTCTACCGCGTGCCGCTCACGCCGCGGGTGCTGGTGCTGCCGGCGCTGGTCCTGCTGGCGATGGTCACCGCGCTGGGCTTTGGCCTGTGGCTTTCGGCGCTCAACGTCCGCTACCGCGACGTCAATTACCTGGTGCCTTTTATGGTGCAGATCTGGATGTATGTCACGCCGGTGGTGTATGCCAGCACGCTGATCCCGGAGGGGTACCGCTTCTTGCTGAGCCTCAACCCGATGACCGGCGTGGTGGAGGGGTTCCGCTGGGCGCTGCTGGGCTCCGGCGCCACCGGCACGACCCTCTCCGGCCCGCTGGTGGCGGTCTCCGTCGCCATCGCGCTGGTGGTGTTCCTCAGCGGGCTGGTGTTCTTTAGGACGACGGAGAGGGTGTT
>CAZMAI010000264.1:0-3655 GCA_964564195.1 uncultured Anaerolineales bacterium
CGAACTGATCGTGGTCACCGATGATGGCAGCTATGCGCGCAAGGCGCTGGTGACCGAGCCGCTCAAGGAGTTGATCGAGGCCCGCCAGATCGACCGTGTCTGGGGGATTGGGCCGGCGATCATGATGAAGTTTGTCGCGCTCACCAGCAAGCCCTACGGGGTCAAGACCATTGTCAGCCTTAACTCTGTCATGGTCGACGGCACCGGCATGTGTGGTGCGTGCAGAGTATCCGTTGGGGGACGCACCTATTTTGCCTGTGTCGATGGTCCCGAGTTCGATGGTCATCAGGTGGATTGGGATTTGCTCTTTAGCCGGCAGAGGTTCTATCTGGCCGAGGAAAAGCGCGCGCTGGAGCTCTTTCAGCAGGCGCACGAGAAGTTGGCTGAGCAGGAGGACGCGCGATAATGGCAACCGGGACACAGAAGGATGCTGCGCGTCATGCGATGCCGGCACAGGACCCTGCAGTTCGGGCGCACAACTTTGGCGAGGTGGCCCTCGGTTACGATATGGAGATGGCGATTGAAGAGGCAAATCGCTGCATTCAGTGCCGCCGGCCCCTGTGTGTGACGGGTTGCCCGGTGCAGGTGCGGATACCAGAGTTTATCAAGGCACTGCGCGAAGGCGACATGTGGCAGGCGGTCGAGTATCTCAAAGACCACAACAGCCTGCCCGCAATTTGCGGCCGCGTGTGTCCTCAGGAGACGCAGTGCGAAGAGCTTTGTATACTGGGACGACGGGGTGAGCCTGTTGCGATTGGCCGTCTCGAGCGTTTTGTGGCCGATTGGGAGCGCGAGCAGGGTGTGCGCATCCCTGAGACAGCCAGTGCTAACGGCATGCGCGTCGCGATTATCGGCTCAGGCCCCGCGGGTCTAACCGCAGCCGGTGACTTGGCCAAGAAGGGCTACCAGGTCGAGATCCTCGAGGCGCTGCACGAGTCGGGTGGGGTGCTCATCTATGGCATTCCCGAGTTCCGGCTGCCCAAAGCTGTCGTGGCGGCAGAGATTGACTACCTGCGTCAGTTGGGCGTTACGATCACGCACAATGTCGTGGTCGGCAAGCTGTACACTCTGAGCGAACTCCTCGAGACGTACGACGCAGTGTTCCTCGGAACGGGTGCCGGCCTGCCGATCATGATGAATATCCCCGGCGAGAACCTCAATGGCGTCTACAGCGCGAATGAGTACCTCACGCGGGTGAATCTCATGAAGGCCTTTGACTTTCCCAACTGGGATACGCCCGTGCGCGTGGGCGAAAGGGTGGCAGTTGTGGGCGCCGGAAACGTGGCGATGGACGCCGCCCGCAGCTCGCTGCGCCTGGGTGCGAAAGAAGTGCATATTGTGTACCGGCGCTCCCGCGAAGAGGTGCCGGCGCGGGCAGAGGAAGTCGAGCATGCCGAGGAAGAGGGCATCATCTTTGACTTTCTCACCAACCCCATCGAGGTGATCGGCAACGAGCAGGGCGGGGTGGCAGGTCTGCGTTGCATCCGCATGACGCTCGGTGAGCCTGACGAGAGCGGCCGGCGCCGCCCTGTGCCGGAGCAGGGCTCAGACTTCGAGATTCCGATGGACACGGTCATTATGGCGCTGGGCACGCAGCCCAACCCTCTGGTTTTTACCGACGCCGATGGCTTGCATCGCTCTCGCAGGGGCACGGTAGTCGCCGACACGACCACCGGTCGCACCACGCAGGAACGGGTGTGGGCGGGTGGCGATATCGTCACGGGTGCTGCGACCGTCATCAGCGCGATGGGTGCGGGGCGCGTGGCCGCCAATGACATTGACGCGTACCTGCATCGTGCCGAGGACGAGCGCTGGCTGAAAGAAGACGATATCTAGCGGGAGAGGAACGTGGATAGAGACAACCGGCTGTTGTTTGAGGTGCACGAGCAACCCCGCGTGCTTGAGGGGCTGCTCAGCTCGGCGCGGGGGCCTGTAGACGCTCTGGCGGCGGAGATACGCCGGCGGGAGATCTCTCAGGTCGTCATCGCTGCGCGAGGCACCTCGGACAATGCCGCGACCTATGCCAAGTACCTGCTCGGTATCGCGCACGGGCTGCCAGTCACTCTGGCGGCCCCCTCGTTGTATACGCTGTACGACAGCCCCGTCACGCTGCGGGATAACACGCTGGTGCTGGGTATCTCCCAGTCCGGCATGTCCCCGGACATTGTCGCCGTGCTGGAAAGAGCGCGGCGCCAGGGGGCTCTTACCGCAGCACTGGTCAATGCGCCCGGGTCGCGTCTCGAGGAGGCAGGCGAGTGGGTGATCCCCCTTGGCGCCGGTGAGGAGCGCAGTGTCGCCGCTACGAAATCATACACTGCCGAGCTCTTTGTTCTGGCGATGCTGGCGGCTACTCTGGCGTCGGATGCGGGTCGCTGGCAGGAGCTCACCGCTGTGCCCCGGGCCGTCGAGGATGCGTTGACGCTGGAAGATGTCATCGCCCGGCGGGCCGAACGTTACCGCTACATGGAGCACTGCTCGGTGATCTCGCGGGGCTACAACTATGCCACCGCGCTGGAGACGGCCCTCAAGCTCAAGGAGATGACCTACACCGGCACGACAGCCTACTCTGCGGCCGACTTTTTACATGGGCCGGTGGCAGTGGTGCGCCAGGGCTATCCGGTCATCGTCATCGCCTGCCAGGGGAAGGCGTTCGCCGGCCTGTCCGAGTTCGTCGCAGAGATGCACGAGCGCCGGGCGGAGATCGTGCTGGTGACCGATAGCAGCGCCCTGGCAGAGAGCGCTGCGCTGCCGCTGGTCTTGCCTGCCGCTCTCCCCGAATGGCTCTCACCGATCGCGGCCATCATCCCCGGACAACTGCTGGGCTACTATCTGGCGGTGGCGAGAGGGTTGGATCCCGAGCGCCCGCGAGGCCTGCTGAAGATCACCGAGACGACATAGAAAGAGGACGGCACATGTGCCGCCCTCGCGTCTGCCCGGGTACAGATCGGCTCTATCCTGCCACGTCCACCATCACCTTGATGGCGACATCCTTGTGCTCGTCCGCAAAGCGCAGCGCCTGTGCAGCCTGGTCGAGCGGGAAGTGGTGTGTCACCAGCGAGGCCACATCGATCCTGCCGGAGGAGGTGAGCGCGATCGCGGGCAGGTACCGGTTCGCGTAACGGAACTGCCCGCGAATGTCGATCTCTTTGCTGGCCGCGGAGACAATGTCCAACTCTACCATGGGTTGCGACGGTAAACCGGTGAGCACCGCAACGCCGCCATGCCGGGTGACCGCCAGGGCGTTGCGCGTGGTGGGCACGCTGCCGGCGGTCTCAAAGGCCACGTCGACGCCGGCGCGGCGCTCATCCATCCCCTGTGCGATCATCAGTCCGCGAATCTGCTCCACAGCAGTGCGGGAGCGATCATCGATGGTGGCTGTGGCTCCCAGGCTGGCCGCACGCGCCAGCCGCGACGGCTCGATATCGACGCAGATCAGCGTCGTTGCGCCAGCGATACGGGCGGCCTGCAGTGTGACCAGCCCGATGGGCCCGCAACCAAAGATCGCCACGCTATCCCCCGGGCGCACCTGGCCGCGCTCGACCGCCCAGAGTCCCACCGAGAGAGGCTCCATCATCGCGCCCTCATCAAAGGTCATGTTGTCGGGCAGGGCAAAGCTAAAGTCCTCCGGCCACGCGACATACTCTGCCATGGCCCC
>CAZMAI010000265.1:0-3627 GCA_964564195.1 uncultured Anaerolineales bacterium
CCGGTATTTCTTGCCGGTTGATTATACCTGTGATAGTATGGCGACGTTTTGCGGTTTTCGAAATGGCGCGGCCTGCGCCCCACGTACAGGGAGGATGACCCATGGCCACCGCTCCTGCACCCCGCACCGTCGCACCCGCCGAGGAGCCCATCTACTGGCACGCCCTGCCAGAGGCAGACATCTATGAACGCCTGGGGACCACCCCCGAGCGCGGGCTGGAGCCCGAGGAGGCGGCCCGCAGGCTCGAGAGCTACGGCTACAACGAGCTGGTTGCGGCCCCCCGCCCCACGTTTCTGCAGCGCCTGCTCGCCCAGTTCAACGACTTTATCGTCATCATCCTGATCGTGGCGGCCGTGCTCTCGGCCCTGCTGGGCGACTATGTCGAAGCGATCGCCATCATCGCCATCGTGATCCTGAACGCCGTGCTGGGCCTGGTCCAGGAGGGACGCGCCGAGGCCGCTCTGGAGGCGCTGCAGCAGCTGGCCGCACCCCTGGCACAGGTCATCCGCGGCGGCCACCGCACCTCGGTCCCCGCGCGCGAACTGGTGCCGGGAGACCTGGTGGTGCTCGAGGCGGGCAACAACATCCCCGCCGACCTGCGCCTGGTGGAGACGGCGAACCTGCGTGTGGAGGAGGCCGCGCTGACCGGCGAGTCTCATGCAGTGGAAAAGGATGCCTCGCTGGTGCTGCGCCAGGATGCCTCGCTGGGCGACCGGCGCAACAGCGCGTTTATGGGCACCGTCGTATCATACGGGCGCGGCCTGGGCCTGGTGAGCAGCGTGGGCATGAACACCCAGATCGGCATGATCGCCAGGATGCTGCAGGGCATCGGCCAGGAGGAGACGCCTCTGCAGCGGCGCCTGGCGCAACTGGGCAAGTGGCTGGGCATCGGCGCGCTGGTGATCTGCGGCCTGGTCTTTCTGGAGGGTTTGCTGCGCGGCTTTGATCCCGTGGAGATGTTCCTGATCGCGGTGAGCCTGGCCGTCGCCGCCGTGCCCGAGGGTCTGCCCGCCGTGGTCACGATCACACTGGCGCTGGGCATGCGCGAGATGATCGCACGCCACGCGCTCATCCGGCGCCTGTCCTCGGTGGAGACCCTGGGCTCGACCACGGTGATCTGCTCCGACAAAACCGGCACGCTCACGCAGAACGTCATGACCGTGACGCGCCTGTGGGTGGACGGCCGCACCATCGAGGTGGCTGAGGATGGCGCCGCCTGGCACAGCCTGGGCGCGAGCGCCTTCTGGCACGAGGAGCGTCCGGTGGACCTCAAGGCCTGGCCCGCCACGACCACCGCGCTGTGGGCATCCGCGCTGGCGAACGACGCCGTGATGGAGCCCAGTGAGGAAGCGCCGGGGGGCTACCGCTTTGTCGGCGACCCCACTGAGACGGCGCTGCTGGTAGCCACCGCCAAAGGGGGCTGGACGCGTGCTCAGCTGGAGGCCGAGTACCCGCGGGTCGCCGAGGTGCCCTTTGACTCGGCACGCAAGCGAATGACCACCGTCCACACGATCCGAGCGCCCGAAAGCGGCGACCCGAGCCCCTTCCAGGATGGCACCAGCCGCGGCTGGGAGGTGGCTGTGAGCAAGGGCGCTCCGGATGTACTGCTGGAGCTGTGCACCCACTACCAGACGATCGATGACCAGAGCGCCCCGCTGACTCCCGAGGTGCGCCAGAGCATTCTGAGCGCCAACGAGGCCCTCGCCGGGCAGGCGCTGCGCGTGTTGGGAATGGCCTACAAGGTCCAGCGGGAGGGGCTCTCCACCGCCGATGGAGCGGAGATCGAGTCCGATCTGACCTTTATCGGGCTGGCCGGGATGATCGATCCGCCTCGCCGCGAGGTGGCGGCAGCGCAGCGCGTGGCGCTGAGCGCCGGCATTCGCACGGTGATGATCACGGGCGACTATGCCAACACGGCGCGGGCGATCGCGCAGGAGATCGGCCTGATCGGCGCCGAAGGCAATGTGCTCTCGGGCGCGGAACTTGAGGCCATGAGCGACGATGACCTGGCCGAACAGGTGCGCACCACCCAGGTGTACGCCCGGGTGTCGCCAGAGCACAAGATGCGCATTGTGAGCGCACTGCAGCGCAACGGCGAGATCGTGGCCATGACGGGCGATGGTGTGAACGATGCGCCGGCCCTCAAGAAAGCCGACATCGGCGTGGCGATGGGCATCGCGGGGACGGACGTGGCCAAGGAGGCCGCGGACATGGTGCTCACGGACGACAACTATGCCAGCATCGTCGCCGCCGTGGAGCAGGGCCGCATCATTTATGCCAACATCCGCAAGTTCGTGGGCTTTTTGCTGTCCTGCAACATGGGCGAGATCCTGGTGATCTTTTTGGCCGTGCTGGCGGGGCTGCCCTCGCCCCTTACGGCGATCCAGCTCCTCTGGCTCAACCTGATCTCGGACGGCGCTCCCGCGCTGGCACTCGGCGTGGAAAAAGGCGAGTCCGACACGATGCGGCGCCCGCCGCGGCCGCCGCGCGAGCCCATCATCAACGGGCAGATGATCCTGATGATCGGCGTGCAGACGGTGGCGATTACCGCCGCGGTCCTGGGGGCCTACCTGATCGGTCTGCGCGACCATGGCGACATCCCGCTCCTGGCCGACACCATGGCTTTTGTCACGCTGAGCTTTTCCGAGCTCCTGCGTGCCATCTCCGCCCGGTCGGAGCGCCTTACGGTCTTCCAGCTTGGCATTGCCACCAACCGGACGATGCTTCTCGCCGTGGGGGCCTCGCTGGTGTTGCTGCTCGTCGTGGTGTACGTACCGTTCCTGCAGCCGATCTTTGACACGGTACCGCTCGGCTGGGAGCAGTGGCGCGTGGTCGGGCCGCTGCTGCTGGTCCCGACGGTCGCCGCCGAACTGACCAAGGCGCTGGTGCAGCGCTTTGGCGCACGGCGCACCAAGGCCTGGCGCGGCACCGCCGGCACTGCAGCCTGAGAAGAACGAGCCGTCGCTGGCCCCGCGATAGCGTGCCCGAGAGCCGGGCGCCGCTCATCGCGGGGCTTTGCACGGGGCCCGGCTAGAGCGCGGCGATCGCCACCAGGGCAGCCAGCAGCAGCGCCATGACGCTCACCAGACAGCCGCTGAACAGGTCCGCGATGTTGCCAAATCCCTCCGCCAGGCCGTCCATCAGTCCTCTGCCCAATGCACACCTCCCATGCCATACAACGGCGGGGCTGCCTCACCCATCTACCTGGAGCACTTGCAGCCAGGTCCGCTGCACATCGCACCTGTCGAACAGGGGTCCATAGAACGCGTTGGCGCGGTCGTCATAGCCCGTCACCGATAGCAGCGTGCCGCCCACATTCCTCACACGGCGCGCCGCCTCCAGCAGCGTGGCACGCCCCAGCCCGCGACGCCGGTGCTCGGCGGCGGTGCCCACCAGTACGCACAGCCCGCTGCGCGTGACGTCATCGTACAGCACGGTCACAAAGGACGCGATCTCGCCGCTACCGGTGGCAGCAACGACGTCCAGATCGCGGCGATAGAGCGGGCCGCGCTGTACGTTCGCGATCCAGGACCAGTCGCCGTCATAGACATCAGCGGGCTCCTCGTCGTGAAAAGCCCGCCAGGAGGCGAGGCTGCGTGCAGAATGCTCGGCAATCGGCCCCATCGC
>CAZMAI010000266.1:0-3590 GCA_964564195.1 uncultured Anaerolineales bacterium
GGCCGCGCTCCTTGAGCAGACCCATGGCCCGGATGTGCGTCCGCGCAATGATCCCTGCCCCCACCAGACCCAGCCGAAACGTATCCTCTGTCATTGTGCCTCCTCTTTCACGCTCGAACGTGTGGCGCGAGTATAACACAGGGCGCGGCAAGGCGCGATGGAAGACTGGGGGTGGCAGATGGCCATCCGAACGGGTTAGGGTTGCAGGTTGCAGGTTACAGGTTGGCAGGTGGCCACGGGAATGGCTTTAGGTTTCCGGAGCGGGTGACCGTACGCAGGTGCGGTCTGTTGGGACGTGCGCTGCCTATGGGCGCGCGGCGCTCGGAAGCGGGCGCTGAGTGCAGCGCAATACTTTGCGGCGGGCCGGTCGGCTACGGGTGGCAGTTTTGACACCCTCGCGTGCGGGCTATAAGCCCGCGGTCCACAAGAGGCGTCAGGATGCCAGGTGGCGCTACGTTACGTGCGCGATATGGAGGGTCGGCGACCGCTGTAATCAGCGGCTTGGCCGACCAGGCCAGGTCTAGCGATGGGAACATCGCCGCTGACCCTCCAAGAGGAGGTGTGACGCGCGCGGCGCTCGGAAGCGGGCGCTGAGTACAGCGCTGTACTACGCGGTGGCGTTTGTGACACCATGGGGTGCGGGCTTTAAGCCCGCGGTCCAAAACAGGCGCCACGTAGCGCGAGAGATACGGAGGGTCGGCCAGAGGCCGACCTTCCGTTGGGGGGGAACCTGATCACGCTTGGCGGCGTCCTACAGGTAGTTGCATCCCGGAACGCGCTGGCGTATATCATCCCTAAAGGAGATCGGTCATCTTGCGTCACACCGGTTATGTTGTCCTGTTTGTCCTGTTGAGTCTCGGCGTCCTGCTGGCCGGCTGTGTGCCTGACAGTACTCCCGCCGATGTAGCCGAACCATCGCCATGGCCTACGCTGGCGCTGGAGGGCACGGAGTGGCTGCTGATCGCGGTGCAGGGTGAGCCGGTGGTGGCCGGCACCGCGCCCACACTGGCCTTTCACCCGAACAACTACCTTGAGGCCAACTCGGGCTGCAACTATCTGGGCGTGGACTATGCCACCGAGGGCAATGCTTTCACCCTGGCCGAGATCCACCGCACTGCGTTCGATTGCGCCGAGCCCGCGGGCGTTGCGGATCAGGATGGCGCCTTTTTCGAGGCCTTTGAGCGCATCGCCGCCTATGGCGCGACCGAGGATGCGTTCGTGTTCCAGGATGCCGATGGCGCCACCCTGCTCGAGTATGCCCGCAAGCGCCCGCCCTTGGTGGATGTCACGCTGGTGGATACGGCTTGGGTGCTGACTGCGATCAACGGTCAGCCGCCGCTGGAGGACACGCGCATCACCCTGAACCTCGGCGCGGAGCACTATGGCGGGCTCGCCGGGTGCAACAGCTATGGCGGCACCTATCTGACCGCCAGCGAGGGTGTGCTTGCCCTGGGCGAGACGGCGGTCACCGCGATGCTCTGCCTCGAGCCCGAGCGCGTCATGAAGCAGGAGCAGGCCTACCTTGAGGTGCTGCGGCAGGCGGCGGGATACCGCGTCACGGCCAGCACCCTCGAGATCCTCGATGCCGCCAGCACGGTGATTCTGACCTATGCTCGCCAGCCTTCCTATGACACCGATCCGGCCGCCCTCATCGGCACGTCCTGGCGCGCCACCGAGGCGGACGGCGTCCCGTTGGACGACGGCGTCGTCGCGACGCTCGTATTCTACCGCGAGGGGATTCTGGGCGGGCAGGCGGGCTGCCGGGATCACGTGGGGTCCTATACCATGACCGGCGACAATCTTGCGGTGCTCTACCAGGCGATGCTCGATCCCGGCTGCGATGCCGATGCGCTGGCGGGCGAGGGAACGCTGCTGAATGTGCTGACCGACAGCGCGCAAGTCGAGTTGGACGGAGAGCGCCTGATCCTGCACGGCGAGCACGGCGGAATGGCCACGCTGGAGGCCATGGACCCCGGCGCTGCGCGGCCGCTCGCGGGATCCGGGTGGTCGCTGCTGGGTTTCCTGGCGCCAAATGGGGCCGTGTACTCGGCCCAGCCGATAATCATGGCCGACCCGCTTCTTCCGGGCACCCGCATCGACCTGACGCTGGCGGACGGCACGGCCACGGGCAGTGCGGGCTGCAATCGCTATACCGGCCAGTATACGCTCAGCGGGGAGTCGCTGGCCGTGGAGGCGCTCGGCTCGACCAAAATGGCCTGCCAGGACCCGCCCGGCCTGATGCAGCAGGAGGGCCGCTGCCTCGAGACGCTGCAGGCCGTCACTACCGTTCGCGTCTATGGCGAGCGTCTGTGGCTCGAGACCGCCGACGGCCGCGCGCTGGTGTACGCTGCGGAGTAGGCCAGAAGAATTCACATCGATAGACAGGATATACAGGATAGGATCCCGGCTTTCAGGCTGCGCGTGTCTCTCGGGGAGCGGGGCGCTCGGAAGCGGGCGACGAGTACATCGCTTGCACGCCGCGTCCGGCCAGGAGGCGGGCGAGACGCCCGCGGTCCAACGGAAACCGGAAGGTCAGCGTCCACGCTGACCACTTTCGCGACAGTGTCGTCCACACACGCCCGGCTGGTCGGGCTCTGCCCGACAGGTCAGCCAGAGCGATGTACTCATCGCCGCTGACCCGCCACTGATGCGGGCGAGACGCCCGCGATCCAACGGATCATGGAAGGTCAGCGTCCACGCTGACCACTCTCCCGATAGCAGAGTAGGCGCGCGACGGACATGGTCAGCCAGAGGCTGACCTCAATTTCCCTCTGCCGGGTCGGCCTGGAGGCCGACCTTCCGACACACAGTGCGAGACGCCCGCGGTCCAACGGAGCATGGAAGGTCAGCGTCCACGCTGACCTCTTTCGCGACAGAAGCGTTCACGCCAGGCTGGATCAGCCAGCGATGTACTCATGGCCGCTGACCCTCCAGCAAGATGTCGTTACGGTGACGTGCTCTGCCCGTCGGCGATCACGCCGGCATGCCCAGCCTTCGCGCAACGCGTCACGCGTAACGCGCGAACCTGCAACCTGCAACCTGCAACCAGGCAGGGTACTGCTATTTGGAGACGCGCTCCAGTTCGATGAGCGATACCGCGTGCGCCGGCATCCTGAACGCCAGCCGCACCGTGCCGTCCTCCACGGGCACGACCTGCGGCGCCTCCAGCAACTCCAGCCCCTGGCGTGCCATGATCGCCGCGCGCTGCCCGGGCGCAGGATAGTTCGGGCGCCCCTGGCGCACCCACTCGCTGTAGGCATTGCTGTGCGCGCCATCGATCCGGTAGTGGCATAGCGTGAACGCATCCGCCGGGTAGGGCAGGTTGGCGATCTCCAGCGTCACCGCGACCTCGTCCTCCCGGTCCCAGTCGTCGTGGTGGCAATAGAGCAGCACCTGCAGCCCGCTGTCGCCGCTGAGCGCGGCCACCCCTGACACGTCGGGCGGCGCCGCCATCCCCCACGGGTCCGCGTAGGCCAGCGGGTCCTGCGCGCCGCTGCTACTCAGCGCCACCTGCCGGGATCCCAGGCGGGCGTACGCGCGGAACAGGTTCAGGATCGGCTTGTCGATCCCCTGCGTCGCCAGGGCCCGGG
>CAZMAI010000267.1:0-2137 GCA_964564195.1 uncultured Anaerolineales bacterium
GGTACCTGTAGCTCGTAATAGTCCGCCACCATCTCCCCCGCCACCCAGTGAGACGTGGGGTGCATGCCTAGCACGGGATGCGCGCCATCCGCCTGCCCGGATAGTTGGCCGCCGGGGCCGTAGAGCCGCACTGACACCGACCAATCACGCTCTGGTGCCGCCTCTGCCCGCCAGTACAGGGTGACCGGCAGCACCCTTCCGCTCACAGCCGGCCCGGAGTCGAACAGCACACCGGCCAGCGCGATGCCATCGCCCAACACGGCATCGAGCGGCACTGCCTGCGGTGCCAGTCCCTGCTGTGGAGCGGCGTAGAGCCCTACGAGCGGCCCCAGCGCGGTCGGGTACCAAGCCGCTGGCAGCGCATCGATGTGCCGCGCCAGCACCACGGGTCTGCCAGAGGCCAGCGCCTCCGGCAGACGCTCGATCGGGTAATAGACGCTCACATCGGGCCGCTGACCGAGCACCCGCTGCACATACCACAGGGGCGTCGCCTGCTCCCAGTCGCAGACGATCACTGCGTCGGTTGGCACCAGCGCCAGAGCACGCCCAATACGGCCGGCCATCTGGCCGCTCTTGAGTTCCTGGCGCCAGATGTCCAGCGTACCTGCACCGTGATGGGCATCGCGCAGCGGGCGGTAGCGCCCCACAGCTGGAAAGAGGATCGCCACGGCGAGCAACACGACGACGCCACCGGCGACGAAACCGGCCATCCGTGAGGAAAAGACACCGCATTTCGGCCGCGCGATCCATTCCGCAGGTGCCGCCAGACCTGCACCGATCCACAGCGCAAAGATGAGAAAGGACGGCGTAAAGAATACCTCATGCCGGGGCACCTGGTAACGCGAGGCGCCGACGGACAGCAGGGCAAAGGCACTCAGCAGAAGGAGCGCCTCCGGCCGGCGCCGCACCAAAAGCATCACCAAGCCCAGCAGGCCAAGCGCAGTGCCAGCAAGCGTGAAATCGGCGACGAGCGTGCGGCCATACACCAGCAGCTGCGTTCCCAGCTCCTGCGTGCCCGTATCGACGCGGGAGACATACCCGAGGTCTGCAAGGTACAACAGCCAGCCACGCAGGCCTTCCGGGTGCCAGGTGCCCGGCGGCAGGCCGCGCGCCTCGGCCCAGGGCAGATAGATGTACAAAAGCAGGGGCGCGACAAAGAGTGCGGCGAGCCCAATCAGCCGCCCCCAGCGCCGCCACAGGCGGCTCCCCTCCAGCGCCCAGACATACCCCAGCAGCGGCAATGCCAGCAGAAGCATTGTCCGGTGGTGTGTCAGGCTGAGACCATACAGAAACGCCAGAGCCCGCAGCCATTCATCCGAGCGCCTGCGTCCCCAGCTCAAGGCGGCAACCAACACCAGCGCAAGCATGAGCGCGTTAAAGGCGTACTTGTCCGCCTGGGTGGCCAAAGGCCAGAAGGTGCCGCCCAGCCCAAAGGCCAGCGCCGCGACACCGCCAGCCCAAGCGCGCCCCGAGAGTGTGTGCACCGCCAGCGCGATCAGCCCGCCCGCCAGGCTGGCGGAGACCGCCGCCAGCAGGTTCATGCGCCAGGCCACGTCGCCGCCCAGGGGTAACCGTCCCCAGAGGTGACCCAACAACACGTACAGGGGCGTGCCGGTGGGGTGCGGGAGGCTCAGGATCGCGGGGACAAACTGCAACTCGCCGGCATCGCCGCCCAGCATGCCCGGGCACAGCGTGCGCGTATAGAGAACCAGCAGCGCCAGCGCCGAGGCCGTCGAGACAGCTACGACGAGGGCAAAGTCCTGCTTGCGTTTTGGCCCTTTCGCCTCTATCGCCAAGGCCATCCTTTCCCGTGCCCGGAAGTTGCGCACTCTCAAGGCGCCAGCGATAGCGAGATCGTCCTGGCATCGCTCCCGTCCAGCCAGCGCTCCCGGATCACCGTCTCGCTATCGTACATCCCGATGTGCAGCCGCAGGTCGCCGGCGGGCATCGCGGGCAGCGCCAGCGTGTGCCGGTCCAGCACGAACTCTCCCGGCTCCCAGTACGTGGTAGGCCGCGTGCCTAGGAGCGGCGGACCGTCATGCTGCGCGAGCAGCTCCCCCTTATCGCTCACCAGGTGCACGAACATCGTATAGTCCTGTTCTAGAACCCTTGCCGGCCGCCACGCAAGCGTCACATC
>CAZMAI010000267.1:2237-3539 GCA_964564195.1 uncultured Anaerolineales bacterium
CTCCAGTTCAGATGCGACCGTGGCCGCGTCCGCCAGCCCCTGCGAGGGCACCATTTCACGCGGCAAATCCAGTCCGCGCAGATAATAGTCCCAGCAGGGGTCGGGCGCATTGCGCACAAAGGCATCGCCCGGTTGCGCCTGCTCCGCCAGATACGCCGCAGCGGCACGGTAACCCACAGTCCGGGTGTAGGCCGGATCGGCATGATATCGCGTCACGCTGATCACACTCAGACCAATCAGGGCGACAAGCACAAACAGACCGGTGTGGCGCAAAACAGGGCTCCAGTGATCCAGCAAGTGCTCGATTCCGGCGATCACCAGCAGCCACCAGGGCAGGATGGCGCACAGCAAATAGCGCGGCTCGTAAGTGGCTCGAACGTGACGCACGAGATAGAGCGCCAACACCGTGGCGACCACCGTGGTCAGGGCAAGCGCCGCCAGCGCGCGGTCACGGCGCCACAGAGAGCGCGCCCCCAGGACCGCAAGAACCAGAGCCGCCGCGGCGATCCCCCGCACCCAGGAGCGCGACCAGGTCTCCCCGGCAGTAAGATGCGTGACGGACTCGACGATGAACGGCGCCATCTCAGGGGCGTCGGGATCGCTCAGTTGCCCCGACGCCAACAGGCTTTCATGGCCAGCGATGACCCACGGCGCAAAGAGCACCATCGCTGCCAGCACGCTGACAGCCCAGGGGAGAACGAGGCGGCGCCGGTCGCGATGCGCCAACACATAGGCAACATGCCCCAGCAGCGCCAAGGCCGCATAGTAAAAGGCATATACGGAGAGCGCGGCGCACAGGGTATAGGCGAGCCACCACAGCCCGGGTCGGGCAATACGGGACGGGCGCTCGCCCAGCCGCAGCAGTATCCAGGTGGCCAGTCCAAACCCAAGCACCGCAACAACGTACTGGCTGCGGAGATCCTGCCCTACCCACACCAGCGGCTCCGCCAGGGCGGCCAGGGCCGCCAGCATCAGGCCCCTGCGGGGACCGCCGGAGACGCGGCCGATCCCCCAGGCCACCGGGATCAACGCTACCCCCAGAAGCGCGCTTGGCAACCGCATGACAAACTCGCTCACGCCACCGATCATCATGGTGGCATGCAGCATGAGATAGTGCAGTGGTGAATGGGGATCCCCCATGTCGAGCAGCGTCGTTACGATCTGGCGCGGGGATCCGAGCGCAATGAGGTAGGATAGGGCCTCGTCTCCCCGGAGTTCCTGCGTGCCGAGGCGGAACAGGCGCAGGCCCAGCCCAACCAACACCAGGAGCCACAGGATCAGAGGCCAGCGTTCGGAGACAAC
>CAZMAI010000268.1:0-3521 GCA_964564195.1 uncultured Anaerolineales bacterium
TCGGCCACGGCGTGGTAGTGACGCACTAGCGCATCGGGTGTGGTCTCCACGGCAAAGAAGGAGGGGTTCATCACCAGCGCAATTTGGGCCCCTGCATCCGCGGCCGCTCGCGTCAAAGCGATGGTCGCTCGCGTCGACTGGCGCCCTACGCCGGCGATGACCGTCTTGTCTCCGCCCGCTGCCTTGCGCACCACACGCACCGCCTCGCAGACCTCGTCATCCTCCAGGAGCACGCTCTCGCCGTTGGAGCCCGCCACGACGTACCCGCTCAGGCCCGTGGGCTCCCAGCGCGCGATGTTGGCAGCCAGGGCCGCCGTGTCCAGATCGCCGCTCTCGGTAAAGGGGGTCGCGATGGGGGGAAAGACGCCACGTATCATGGGTTCACCTCGCAATCCTGTTGAGATCTGCGGTCGATTATGCCGGGCTCAGGTCGGCTGTCAAACGGGTCTGCCTCTCCTCGGTATTAGCTGAGCAGGTCGATCAACTCTCTGAAATCCTCGATCTCTGCGTCCGGGACGATGCCGTCGACCGCGGGCGCGCACTGGCGATTCACCCATACGGTGCGTACCCCGGCGGCAGCGCCACCGGCGACATCCGAAAGAGGATTGTTGCCCACCATGATGGCAGTCTCTGCTCGTGCGTGGAGCCCATTGAGGGCTACCCGCAGGTTCGTTGGATCGGGCTTGCGCACGCCCGTGTCACCAGCGGCGACGACGACCGGGAACGTATCCGCCAGGCCCGCTCCGCGCAGCTTGTCGCGCTGGAGACAGGACAGTCCGTCGGTGACGATGGCCACGCGGTAGCGCGGCAGCAGCCAGGCCAGCGTTTCCGCCACATCGGGAAAGACGATGTTGAGACCGCGGCGGGTCTCGATAAAGGTCGCGCCCATCTCCTCGGCCAGGCTGTCATCGCGGATCCCGTGGGCGGCCAGCGCGCCGCGCCACACCTCCTGACGGTGTCTCGGGGCATCCTCGCGCATGGCCACGATGGCCGTGTGATCACCCTCAAAGCGCGCCCACAGCGCCTCCCAGGAGGAGACGGCGATGGCGCGAGCGTAGGGATAATACGGCGTGGCGTGCCAGCGCTCGCGGGCGACGCGGCGCAGGCTGTCGTGCAGGCGATCGGGATGCACGTCATAGCGCGCACTGGCCAGGAGGCACGCCCGGTGGATAGCGTCGTCAGCGGACGGCTCCTCCACGATCAGCGTGTCATCGAGGTCGAGCAGGATGGTGTCGACAGGTATGGGCCTCACGAGACCTCCGCACACGGATGTGCCCTTGCCAGGGTCTCGCCGGGCAGGAGCGTTGCCATCAGGATAGCTGTTGCGAGGCCCGCGATGCCGCCCTGCAGCGCGCCCCCCAGTATCTGGGCCACGAGCAGGCTGTTGTGCGGGGCCAGCCACCCGGCGGCCACCAGACCGGCCTGGGCGGCCGGCCAGGCGATCGCCGCGCAAATGGCGATCCAATGGGCGCTCCAGGGGACCGACTCCCTTAGGACCAGCCACTGCGCCAGGCCCAGAGCAGCACCGCCGAAAATGGTGGCCATAATGGGTTCGACCGTCCCCTGCAGCAGCGACGCAGCGGCCAGGCCCGCCGCGGTGGCGGCTATCCACAGCGCGCTGTCGCGCAACGCGTTGCCCAGGAGCGTCCATTGCAGCAGGCCAGTGATCGCACCGGCGAGGAGGCCTCCCCAGGGGGCACGCAGATACAGCATGAGCGGCCGTGCCACGGCGCCTGCGGAAAGGGTCATCAGCGTCCATAACATCACAAACGCCAGGGTTCGCCCGGGATTGCGCGCGGGAGAGTGGGCTGCGACACGTGCTGAATACATCATGCGGCCGATGTTACCACAGGCCTGTGCGGCAGGAAAGCGCGCGATGATCTGCCCGCACAGGGGCTTGAGAATGGTTTCATCTACTGCTATGCTGTGTAGTGCACATCTCGAGCGAGGGGGTGGCTTGATGCCAGACGAAGCGGTCCGTGTTCAACATCTGTTCAAGAGTTTTGGTGCCGTCCAGGCCGTGCAGGACGTCTCTTTTGCCGTGCAGCACGGAGAGATCTTTGGTCTCCTGGGCTCGAACGGTGCCGGCAAGACCACGACGATCCGCATGGTGCTGGATCTGATCAAGCCCGACAGCGGCGAGATCGCTGTTTTGGGTGGGCCCTTTGGCGAAGCGACCAAATCCAGGGTGGGTTACCTGCCCGAGGAGCGCGGGTTGTATCGTGATATGAAGCTCTGGGACCTCATGCTGTATCTCGGCCAACTCAAGGGCCTCTCGCAATCAGCTGTGCGCGAGCGGGCGGAGCACTATCTGCGGCAGGTGGACCTGTGGGAGGCGCGCGAACTCAAGGTAGAGGCGCTCAGCCGCGGCATGGGACAAAAAGCCCAGTTTGTGGCCGCGGCGCTGCACGAGCCCGAGTTGGTGATCATCGATGAGCCTTTCTCGGGGCTGGATCCGGTGAACACGGCCATCATCCGCGCGCTGATCTACTCGATGCGCGATCGCGGCGCCGCCGTGATTATGAGCACCCACCAGATGCACCAGGTGGAGGAGATGTGCGAGCGCATCCTGCTCATCGACCGCGGCCGGGCGATGCTCTACGGGGACCTCGATGAGGTGCGCGAGCAGTTCTCCAGCAACGTCGTCGAGGTCACCCTGAGCGGTGAGATCGGGGACGTTCCGGGCGTCGTTAGCGCCGAGCGCCAGGATGGAGGCTACAGGTTGTCTCTTGCCGAGGGCACCGCGCCGGAGGACGTGTTACGCTCGGTGGTGAATATGCCCGGCGTTCAGGTGCAGCGCTTTGAGCGCGTGCGCACGTCGCTGGATGAGATCTTTGTGCGGGTGGTAGGGCACAAGGTTGAGACGGGCGAAGAGGCACGGCCATGAATCTGCATAAAGTGTGGCTGGTGGCCTGGACGACGTTTCGCCAGGCGATACAGAACCGCTTCTTTCTAATCCTGACACTGGCGTTGCCGCTCGTATTCATAGTCTCGGCCGCGGTCCCCATCCTTGCACAGAGCCGGATTCCCGAGGGGGCGCTGGGCTGCGTCGATCTTTCTGGGCAGCTGGCATTGCCTGGAACCGGCCTCGGTGTCGAGGGCGAGTTGCGGCTCGTGCCCGTGGCGGATGAGAGCACGGCGCAAGCGGACTGGTACGGTGGCGCCCTCGTTGGCTACATCGTGATCCCCGAGGACTATTATACGACGGGCCGCGTGATCTACTATGGGGATACGCAGCCCACACCCGGGCTCCACCAGTCGCTCGGCTCACTGTTGCGGCGCGCCGTGGCTCCGGAGGCGCCGGACTGGGTCCTTGAGCGGTTGTCGGAGGGCAATGATTGGCTCTATCAAGACCTGGACACCGGTCGCACGCTCTCGGGCGACCTGGAGATACAGCTCTGGGCGTTGATGCCCATGGCGCTCGCGATGGTGTTCATCCTGCTCCTGTCGACGACCTTGAACTCCGTCGGGCCTTCCGTGGTGCGGGAGAAGGAAGAACGCTCTATGGAGATGATCCTCAC
>CAZMAI010000269.1:0-3509 GCA_964564195.1 uncultured Anaerolineales bacterium
GGCCAGGTTCGTTGGGTCAGCGAGAAGCGGGAGGGGCCATGGTTACTGCGAGGGAACGTGTGATCGACGCGTTGGAGCACCGGCAGCCCGATCGTGTGCCGGTCGATCTTGGCAGCACCGCCGTTACGGGCATCATGGCGTCGGCGCTACACCGCCTGCGGGACGCCCTGGGTCTGGAGAAGCGGCTGGTTCGCGTGCACGAGCCCTATCAGGTGCTTGGGCAGGTGGATGAGGATGTGCTCGATGCCCTGGGCGTGGACGTCATCGGGCTGTCCGAGGACAACACAATGTTTGGGTTTCCAGCAGTAGACTGGAAGCCCTTCACGCTGAACGACGGCACGCCGGTGCTCGTGCCTGGGGGATTCAACACTTCGCCCGCTCCCGATGGCACCCTGTATCAGTACCCCATGGGGGACCTCAGTGCCCCGCCTTCCGCACGCATGCCACCCGATGGCTACTATCACGATGCCCTGGAGCGTCAGGCGCAGGATGCGGAAGAGAACCTGCGCCCCGAGGAGTGGGTGCGTGAGATGTACAGCGTCTATACGGACGAGCAACTCCTGGCGCTCCAGAAAAAGGCCGAGTCGCTCCATAGCCAGACAGAGCGGGCGATCATCGGCAACTTTGGCACGGCGGGATTCGGCGATATTGCCCATGTTCCCGGCCTGGCCATCGCCCACCCGCACGGCATCCGCGCCGTCGCCGACTGGTACATGGCTACGGCGCTCCACCCGGAGTACATCCACGGTATCTTTGATCTGCAGCTAGAGATCGCACTCAAGAATCTGGAGATGTACCACCAGGCGGTCGGCGACCGGATTGTGGCGATATTCCTAAGCGGCACCGACTTTGGCGCACAATCCGGTAGTTTCATCTCACCGCGCGCATACCGCGAGCTCTTCAAGCCATACCATCGTGCGGTCAACGACTGGGTGCACAGCCATACCACGTGGAAGACCTTTTATCACAGCTGCGGATCGATGGTGACGCTCTACGATGATATGGTCGAGGCGGGCGTGGACATCGTGAATCCGGTGCAGATATCGGCCGCGGGTATGGATCCGGCAAGCCTCAAACAACGCTGGGGCGAACAGCTCGTGTTCTGGGGGGCGGGCGTGGATACGCAGTACGTCTTGCCCTTTGGCACGCCAGAGGAGGTGCGGCAGCACGTCAGGGACAATGTCGAGATCATGGGCGACGGTGGCGGGTTTGTGTTCTGTGCGGTGCACAACATTCAAGCGACGGTGCCCACTGAGAACCTGCTGGCGCTGGTTGAGGGACTAGAGACCGCGCGCTAAGACGGGCGCACGAGCAGAGGCAACAGCGGGATCGCTGTTGCCTCTGAAACTGCCAAATGCGTGAGCCAGCTGCGGCATCTACCGCGCTGTAGCTCGCTTCCTACTTGCGCCGTTGGAAGCGCATCTTGCGACGCATCTTGCGATACTTGTGTCGTGCAATCTTCTTGCGGCGCTTTTTGATGACACTGCCCATGTAATCACCTCTTTCCCTTGGTCGCACACTGTAGATGAATATAGCATATCATGTGCAAAGCTGCCAATTACCCTCTGGTGCCACGGACGAAATAGGAGATGACCATGCCAGGCCAGGGGCCACAACAGGCAATACTTGACGGCCTCGCACCACGCTTCCCCGGTGGACCGGGCAGCTATGTACTCGTGCTTTGGCTGCCGCGAGCCTGCACTTTGACGGTCGGATCCCTGGGGCAGATCGCCTTACCCGACGGGTTCCTGCTCTATACCGGAAGCGCGCGAGGCGGGTTGCGGGGCCGGCTCAGGCGCCACTTGCGGCAACCGACTCGCCTGCACTGGCACATCGACTATGTCATGCAGGCTACGGAGCTCCTTGAGATCTGGTACGTGGAGAGTCGAGCAAGACTGGAGTGTGTTTGGGCGAACAGATTACTCAGCGGTGGATTGGTGCCCGCCGCAAGACGTTTCGGTTCCTCGGACTGCCGATGCCTCACGCACCTGTTCCATGCAGCGCTGCATCCTTCGCCCGAACTGCTTGCCGAGCCGGCACTGCACGTTATCAGAGTCGCGAGCAAGCCGTAAGGCTAGCGTCAGGCAATCGGCGCGGCGCTAGCAGGGTGCAGTATCAGCGACCCTCACTCTCCAGCCATGACCAGACCGCGGCCTCGACGTCACCAGACCAGAGCAGACTCTTTTCATACCCAAGCCCGTGCCCGAGCCCGTACAGGCCCTGGAAGGTCACCGGACCGCCGCTCACCCGCTGCAAAGCATCCGCCATACGCACCGCGCCATCGTAAGGCGTCCACGCATCCTCGGTCCCATGCAAGATCAAGAGCGGCACCACACTCTGCGAGAGCCAGCCCAACGGATCCGCCTGACTCCATGTGCGAAGCGGATCCAAAGGAATGCGACGCCCGAGATAGCTCAGCGACTCCTCGCCCTCATCCAGCCACGCTGTCCAGCGATCGAGGCTTTGCTGCAGGTACTGTGCCGTCTGTTCCTCGTTCCAGCCATAGTAAGCCGCCAGCGCCTGCACACGCCGGGATGCCAGAT
This sequence comes from uncultured Anaerolineales bacterium, assembly GCA_964564195.1. Lineage (GTDB taxonomy): Bacteria > Chloroflexota > Anaerolineae > UBA1429 > UBA1429 > JAAYED01. The sequence goes on from CAZMAI010000269.1 coordinate 2,544, forward strand.
CGGGCAGGTACCGTCCGTCGGTCGCAAAGGCGCCCAGCACCGCCGCCGAGAAAGGAACCGGATCGCTGACCGCGGCACCATCTCCGTAGTCAAGCGCCCTAGCCCCCACCACGGCTGCGTCCCCGGTGGCGACGAGCACGATCCTGTCCGAGTCCAGGCCCTCCGTGGCTGAGAGCATGCGTGCCGCCGCACGCAGATCCTCCGCAGCAGCCTCACCCGGCACAGCCCAGGACTGCGTGCTGCTCTCGCCTGGCCCAACGACGAACACCGCCCAACCGCGCTGAATCCAGTTATCAATGGACAGATCCACGCCGGGCTGATGCCAACTGCGGCACAGCAACACCACAGGTGCGCGCGCGATACCCTGGGGCCGATAGAGCCGGCCCGACAACTCCGACTGGGCGCCCTGGAATGTAAGCACCTGACCGCCGTCTTCCCTGGCGGCGCTGGCACTTGTCTTCGGCGCGCTCACGCGCTCGATCCTCAGCAGGCCGGGCGCGGCCAGCGCCGGATCGCGCAGTTGTTCCCAGAACCCGAAACGATAGCCAGGGAACTCGGCACGAAAGAGGAGCCGGTTGTCCGGTCGCATCCACAGCGTAAAGGGCTGCTGACCATCTGTCCCAATATCGCCCTCCAGGGCCATGGTGCCGATCACCGCACTGCTCTGATCACCTGACACCTCGAGCGTCAACGGCTTGCTCCAGATCAGGTCCGCGGTCACGTCCAACATCGGAACATCGAAACTTGCGGTGTACTGGTCAATCGTGCGCCCCTCGGTGAATTGCAGCACAGCGAGTACTGGACCGAGGGCCGAAGGCGAGCCTTCCACGACCAGCCCGGGAGCCGGCGTGATGTCCTCCTGCTGCACAGGCCCAAACCAGGCCCGGTTGTTGGCCAACACGTCGACCGCGCCACCATCGCGCTGCATGACCCACGTCGAGGGAACGCCGCCCACGCGGCGTTCGT
>CAZMAI010000270.1:0-3509 GCA_964564195.1 uncultured Anaerolineales bacterium
GGAGGCGGAGAGGGCGGGATTCGAACCCGCGAGGCTTACGCCTACACGATTTCCAATCGTGCGCACTCGACCAGACTATGCGACCTCTCCGCGCCGGGCAGATTATACATTGCGCCCCGGTTGACTCCAAATCTCTGCGTCACCGGCAGCTAGCCGTAGAGCACATGATCTGTCGTATGACTGTGGATATAGCCCCAGTCCAACGTGACTCCCAGGCCGGCTTTTTGCGGCACGTAGACACAGCCGTTCTCATTCACGGCGTCAAAGCCGTCAACATAGTCTGTGTAGATCGGTACGTTGGTCCCGGCATTACAGGGATGCAGCAGTCCCATCTCGTAATAGTTGGTGTTGCGAAGCGAGGTCATCACATGTCGTTGCGCCGGGCCGGGTCCATGCATCTCGATGTCCAGTCCGAGCCCTTCAGCAGCATGGGCCAGCTTCATCACGCCTGTGATGCCATCATAGCCGACATCGCCCCGGAGCAAGTCAGTGGCATCCGCCAGTGCAAAGTCTACGTGAGGCTCCAGCGTGCGGACATGCTCGGTTTGCAGTAGAGGCGTTCGGATGAGCTGCCGCAGCTTCCGGTGGGCGAACTGCGATATGCCCCCGTCCTTGTACGGGTCCTCAATCCAGTAGAACCGCTCGTCGTCGCAGGCGCGGCCCACCTTGACGGCATCAGCAAAAGTCTCGAGCTCACAGGCCGGATCCAGCATGAGGTCCATGCGGCCAGCCACCCGTTTGCCCACAGCGTGAATGGTCGCGATCTCGAGATCCACCCGCGATCCACCCCAGCCGTGGATTTTGAACGCAGGATAGCCGCGCTCCAGACAGCGCTCAGCATAGTCCGCGTATGCCTCGGGTGAATCGAGCCCGCCGTTCTGATCGCCGTGTGTCGTGCTCGCATAGCACTTGAGCGGGCGCACGTGGCCGCCAAGCAACTCATAGATCGGTGCATCATAGTATTTGCCCGCAATGTCCCATAAGGCGACGTCGATACTGGCCAGCCCTACGCGCGCCTGTTGCCGCAGAGCTCTCTTGACGTCCTGGTAGATGCGCTCCCGCTCAAGGGCTGATCTGCCGAGCAGGTAATCCACAAACATCGGGAGCGTTGCGATCTGCACCGCCCCCGTGACGTATTCCCCGGTGATACCAGCGTCCGTGTGCACTTGCAGAACCGTGGCCTTGCCCGTAACGCTGCCGCCAGCCTGGTAGACCAGATTGAACCCGTTATAGTCTTTGCCAAAGTCCTGAAGTGTATACGTGTACTCGGTGAGTTCTACACCCGTGATGATTGGCCTGGCCATAATATTCTCCTCTCATAGCTGCCAGAGGGCCCAATAAGCTGACCTGCCACAGGATCATAGCCTTGCCCAGGTGTCCGAGTCAACAGCTGTTCCTGCACTCCTGATGGGGTCTGTCTTTGCACGCGGTATGACGCGATATCGCCATTCCGTCATAGCGGGGGCTTTGGGTCCTGGCCGGCGGCTGGTAGCGTGCGGCGAGTGTTCAATGCGGTTTGGCCCGACGCGGGCTGGGGGGTATAATCAGAAATTGTGGGCTCGATGTACAGCCGTTGCGGCCCACAGCCCATGATTCCAGGAGGTAAGGGCGCTAATGCCGACGTACCAGTACAAGTGTGATGCCTGTGGCGTTCGCTTTGAGCGCTTTCAGCATTTTTCCGAAGAGCCCCTAAAGTTATGTCCAGAGTGCGATGGCCCTGTGCGCCGCGTTATACAGCCCGTAGGGGTAATCTTTAAGGGTAGCGGGTTCTATGTGACGGATAACAAAAAGGGTAGTGCCCTGGTGTCCAAGCCGGAGCAAAAGGCGGACACTGAGGCCAAGACCGAAACCAAGCCGTCGACCACAACCACAGAGACCAAGTCAACACCAGAAGCCAAGTCTGCCGAAAAGTAGGCAGAGAGTCATTACGTCTGGGAGACAAGAGCCGCTCTCAGGCCTCGGCTAGAGCTGGAAACCGCCGGTCTGCTCGACGATCTTGTACTCAAAGTCAGTGACGAGCTGTGATAGACGCTCCCGAAAAGTAGCCCATTCAGCGCTATTGAGAGCCTGTTCCATGCTATCGAGATCCTCAGTCGTCCCGCCGGCGAGCACCTGCGGTCCCTGGCCCCAGACCACGTACCATGCATCGGTTGGCTGAATTCCCATGGCAAGTATGGACTTGGCAAACTCCTGAGTCAGGAATTCCAAGTACTCGGACTCTTTCTTTTCGCGAATGTTCCAGTACATGATGATTTTGACCATGCAGCCACCCTCCAACAGGACGATAACACATCTGGGCACGGGCGCCAAGATGGGGCAACCACGGCGATGAGGGCACTCCTTCAGCGAGTCACACGCGCGGCCGTCACCGTCGATAGTGTCCCCATCGGACAGATCCGTTCGGGCCTCGTCATCCTGTTGGGCATCACCGCCAGTGACGATTCCGCTGCTTCGGCCTGGCTGGCCGCCAAGATCGCCAACCTGCGCATTTTTGAGGACGATCAAGGGGCGATGAATCTGTCCTTGCTGGACACAGGAGGTAGCGCGTTGGTCATCCCGCAGTTCACGCTGTATGGTGACGCGCGCCGCGGCCGCCGGCCAAGCTTTACAGATGCCGCACCGCCGGACATAGCAGAGCCGATGTTTGATGTGTTCTGTGAGCAACTGGCGGCGCAGGGGGTTCCCCTGGCCACGGGCCGGTTCCGCGCTCACATGCTCGTCGAGATACACAACGACGGCCCCGTGACGCTGATGCTGGATACCGACATATCACGTCGCGGAAATCCCAAAGGCTGATCAGGGCGCTTCTGGCCCTGACTCGTCGCCTTCGACATAAGCCTCGATGGCGTCGGCATAGGCCACTGCCAGCGCAGCCAGGAACTCTGGTTGCCGCGCCAGCAACCCCTCCTCTGCGTGCGTGATAAAGAGAGGCTCGCTCAGTGCTCCGGGCATCTGCGAGGGCCGAACGATGCGCTCCGATTCGGGCCCCAGCATGATCAGGTGGCGTCCCGGGCTGTCTGGCGTGACGAGCACGGCATCGTCCAGTATCCCGCGATCCTGGATGTCGTATCCATACTCGTGGATGGCTGCGATGAGAAAGGCGTGCACCAACTGCGCAAAGCGATAGTTGTCCTGAGCAAACTCGCGATCGGCGCAGTAGTAGGTCTGGATTCCGCCCACTTCTGAATCACCTTGGCCCGATGTGCTCTCGTAGGCGTTGTGATGTAGTGACAGTATCAAGTCTGCCCCGCTGGCATTGATCAGATCCACGCGAGCCTGGGTTTCGTCCAGGGTGTACTCGAACTCACCATCACCGGTCACATCGATCTCCTCCTCATTGACGAGGCGATCGGTGTCGCGCGTCATGGTCACCTGGAAGCCCCGTCTGAGCAGTTCATCCCGCAGCAACAGACCAAGCTCCAGGTTCACTGTGCTCTCGTGATAGACCATATGACCCTGTTCGTCAAAGCGCCGCGCTCCCAGGTCCACGCCACCATGGCCCGGGTCTA
>CAZMAI010000271.1:0-3492 GCA_964564195.1 uncultured Anaerolineales bacterium
AGAACCGGCTGGTGGGCATCAAATCCCGCGGCGTGTACGAGACCCCCGGCGGCACCATCCTCTACCGCGCGCTCTCCGGCCTGGAGCAGTTGATGCTGGACGGCGAGACGATGCACTACAAGGACCTGCTGGCGCAGAAATACGCCGAGATCGTCTACTATGGGCGCTGGTTCACGCCGCTTCGCGAGGCGCTGGATGCGGCGGTGGACGTGCTGGCCGAGCCGGTCACCGGCGTGGCGCGCGTCAAGCTCTTTAAGGGGCACTGCTCCCTGGTGGGCCGCAAATCGCCCAACAGCCTCTACCGCGAGGACTATGCCACCTTTGGCGAGGACAGCGTCTATGATCAGTCCGACGCTGAGGGCTTTATCAACCTGTACGGGCTATCGATGAAGGTACGCGCCCTGGCGGCGCAGCAGCGTCCGGAGAACGGCGACCTGCCGGCGCCCGACTATACCTCCTTCAAGCGGGACTGACCATGACCAGGCTCTGGGGCGGACGGTATTCCGGCGATATCGATGCCCGCATGTGGCGTTTCAACGCCTCCATCGGCATCGATATCCGCCTGGCCGCGGCCGACGTGCGCGGCAGCCAGGCCTATGCCCGGGCGCTGGAGCGCGCCGGCGTGCTCACCCACCGGGAGGCAGCGCAACTGGTTGATGGCCTGGCGCAGATCGCCGCCGACATCGAGAACGGCTTGTTCGTACCCAACGATGGTGATGAGGACATCCACACCGCGGTCGAGCGCCGCCTGGGCGAGCTGGTGGGCCCGCTGGCGGGCAAGCTGCACACCGGGCGCAGCCGCAACGACCAGGTGGCGACCGATGTACGCCTCTGGATGCTGGAGGCACTGCCCGACCTGGGCGAGGCCCTGCGCGAGGCGCAGGCCGCGATCGTGGAACAGGCCGCGATGCACATCGATGTGCTCATGCCCGGCTACACCCACCTGCAGCCTGCCATGCCGGTGCGCTTCTCGCACTGGCTGATGTCCTACTTTTGGATGCTCGAGCGCGATCGCGAGCGCCTGTGCGACCTGCTGCCCCGGGTGGGTCAGTCGCCGCTGGGCGCCGCGGCGCTGGCCGGCAACGCCTACGGCGTGGACCGCGTGGCGCTGGCCGGTGACCTGGGCATGGACGGCGTGCTGGAGAATAGCATGGACGCCGTAGCCGCCCGGGACATGATCCTGGAGACCCTCTCATGGAGCGCGATCCTGGGCACCCATCTGAGCCGCCTGGCTGAAGACCTGATCATCTACTCTAGCGCCGAGTTCGGCTTTCTGCGGCTGGCCGAGCGCTATACCACCGGCTCGAGCATCATGCCGCAGAAACGGAACCCCGACAGCATGGAACTGGTGCGCGGCAAGACGGGCCGCCTGGTGGGCAACCTCACGCGCCTGCTGGTAACGGTCAAGGGCACCCCCTCGACCTACGACAAGGACCTGCAGGAGGACAAAGAGCCGCTGTTCGACACGGTGGACACCCTGGCCGATCTGTTGCCCATCGTCGCGGGCGTGATCGAGAGCCTGGAGGTGCGCCCCGAGCGGATGCACGCCGCGCTCAACGACGCCATGCTGGCCACCGACCTGGCGGACTATCTGGTCAAGCGGGGCCTGCCCTTCCGCGAGGCGCACCACATCGTCGGCCAGGCGGTGCTGCTGGCGGAGCAGCGGGCTGTGGGACTGCGCGATCTGTCGCTGGCGGACTATCAGTCGCTGTGGACCGGTTTTGGGGACGACCTGTTCGACGTCCTGACCTACGAGGGCTCGGTGGAGACCCACACCACCCGGGGCGGGACGGCCCGCGCCGCCGTGGAGCAGCAGATCGCCCTGGCGCGGGAAAAGCTGGCCGCAAGCGCCTAGAGGGCGGACCGCTTCCTGGACCGCGGCTCCTCCCGGACCGCAGGCTGCTCCCGGACCGCGGGCTTACAGCCCGCATCTGCAGCGGCCTGTTTGAGGACCGCGGGCTTATAGCCCGCATCCGGAGCGGCCTGTAAGTTCACTATCTAGAGGCACGCCGGCGGTCCGGGAGGGTCAAAGGGTAAGCATGCTGGAGCACAAAGGTTGGCACACGCGAGGCTACCTTCCCCACAGGGATGAGCCCGGGCTCATTCAGGCCATCACGTTTCACCTGGCCGATAGCCTGCCACTTCAGGCGATGTATCCCGACCTTCCGCCAGCGGAGGAGGAGGCGGCGTACCGCGAGAAAGTGCAGGAATGGCTGGATGCGGGCTGGGGAGGCTGTCTTCTCTCAGATCCTCGTGCGGCATCCATTGTAGAGAACCTGCTTCTCGATCGCGATGGCCAGAGCTATGTGCTGCTGGCTTGGGTCATCATGCCCAACCACGTACACACGCTGATCGAGACGATCGAGGGGACGCCGCTGGAGCGTATCGTACATGGCTGGAAGGGATACAGCGCACGACAGATCAATGACTTGCTGGGGCGCCGGGGTGCACTGTGGCGCCCAGAGTACTACGATCGGTACATACGGGACGAGGAGCACCTGTACAGGTCCGTGCTGTACATCCACGGCAACCCCGTCCGAGCAGGCCTCGTCGAGAATCCCCAGGACTGGCAGTTTGGCAGTGCCCGCAGGGTACAGACTCTCGACGGGATGTGGCACACTCCGTTCGCTAGATTGAAGTAGCCCGGTGAGGGTACGGACCTCGGCCTTACAGGCCCATCCGGATGCGGGCTATAAGCCCGCGGTCCGGACGCCATACCCCTCTCGATCGTCAAGTCGTCGGCCTTGATCACAGGCAACCTGCCAACCTGTCAACCTGTAACCTGCAACCCTTCCTACAGCCCCACCCCCGCAATCTTTCCCCCGCACTCGGCGCACCGGCCGCCCCTGGCCCGGTTGGCGTGCACGGCGAACCCCGTGCGGCGAATCACCGTGGCCCCGCACTGCGGGCAGACCGTGTCCTCGCCGCCCTGGCCGGGGATGTTGCCCGTGTAGACGTACTGCAGCCCCGCCTCCAACCCGATCTCGCGGGCGCGCAGCAGCGTCGCCACCGGCGTCGGCGGGCGATCCAGCAACTTGTAGGTGGGGTGGAAACGGCTCACATGCCAGGGGGTGTCGGCCGACAAAGAGTCGCGAATGAACGCCGCGATCTGGCGCAGTTCATCGTCCGAGTCGTTCAGCCCGGGGATGACCAGCGTGGTCACCTCCAGCCAGACGCCGCGCTCTTTCATGCGCACCAGGCTATCCAGCACCGGTTGCAGCCGCGCGCCGCACTGCTGCCGGTAAAAGGTATCGGTGAATGCCTTGAGGTCCACGTTGGCGGCATCCAGCAGAGGCGGTTCGCCGGGAGGGGCCAACAGATCCAGCATCTCGCGGGTCATGAACCCGTTGCTGACATAGACGTTGGCGATGCCCTGTTCGTGCGCCAGGCGGCCCGTGTCGTAGGTGAACTCGATAAACACCGTGGGCTCGGTGTATGTGTAGGCGATGCTGGCGCAGCCCGCGCGCGCCGCGGCAGCCACAACCTCCCCGG
>CAZMAI010000272.1:0-3488 GCA_964564195.1 uncultured Anaerolineales bacterium
GCCAGCAGGTCCCAGACCGTCTCGCGGTGATCGATCAGGATGCGGTGCTGCTCATCGCTGTCGGTCTCTGACGAACCCTTGACCGTGATATTGCTCAGGTCTGCCCGATTGCCCCACAATGCGCGGCGCATCGCCACCATGAACTGGTCCTTGAGCGCGTACTCTTCATGCCACCCGGCGTAAAAGCGCACCGTGGCCTCCAAGCCCTCGCCCATGGCCTCTCGCTTTTGCGGCTCAAAGGGGTCCAGCAGGTAAGTCGGCCCCGGCTGAAAGTAGCGCACCGCCTCCAGCAGCCGGCGGTAAAAGTAGGTCTCGGCCAGAAACCAGGGGAGCTCGATCCAGCGCTTGCCCTCCCAGGGCGCCAGGGCGCTGTTCCAGAGCGCGCGATCGACGTACTCTTCCTTGAGCGGGGCCGCCACCCCCTCCTGAATCTCGTCGCCAAAACGCTGCACCGCCGCCACGATCTCGGGTGCATAGTGTTGCGTGGCGAGCACCTTGGCAAGGATGCCCGGCTTGCGGATCCGGATCGTGTGCTCGGCAAAAGATCCCGGCGTCGAGTTCATCAAGGGCGGTGGGAGCATCGTCTTCCTCCAGTCGTGTTGTCACCAGTATACGCGACACGCTTTTCGGTCGCCAGCGGCTTTGACAGCCCCCTGCAAGCCGCCTAAACTCGTTCTCTGTCCCCATATGTGGCAGCAAGGAACGGTGATCAGCACGATGGACGCCCACTCTCTGGCAACGCTTGAATACCCCAGGATTCTGCAGCGTCTGGCCGAGTACGCGGCCTTTTCGGCCAGCCACGCGCTGGTGATGGCGCTGCGGCCCGTGACCGATGCGGCGACCGTGCGGCAACGCCAGCAGGAGACCACCGAGGCCAAGGCCCTGCTCTCGACGCGGGTTGAGGTGTCTGTAGGCGGCGCGAGAGACGTCCGCGAGGCGGCCCGCCGCGCCGGCCTGGAGGCATCCTTGCCGGCCGAAGACCTGCTCGATATTGGCATTACGCTCGCCAGCGCGCGCGAAATCTATCGCAAGCTCTCGCCGCTGGTCGAGGACTATCCGCTCCTCGCGGCCAGGGCCGGAGAGATTCGTCCGCTCACCCACGTGATCGATGAGATACGTCGCTGCCTGGACGATGACGGCCAGGTGGTGGATGCTGCCAGCCCGGAGCTGGCGCGGTTGCGCCGGGAGATCTATTCCGCCAAGGAACGCCTCCTGGAGCGCCTGCGCCGCCTGGTCACCGACCCGACCACGGCCAAATATCTGCAGGAGCCGATCGTCACCGAGCGCAATGGGCGTTATGTCATCCCGCTCAAGATCGAGCACCGGGGCCGCATCCCCGGCCTGGTACAGGATCAGTCCTCCAGCGGCGCGACGCTCTTTATCGAGCCGCTGGCGACGGTGGAGTTGAACAACCGCTGGCACGAACTGCAGATCGCCGAGCGCCACGAGGTGGCGCGCATCCTGCGTAACCTCAGTGAGCTGGTGGGCGCGGATGCAGACAACATTGTCAACAATGTGCGCCTGCTGGCCGAGATCGACCTGGCGTTGGCCAAGGCCCACTATTCCTTTGCGCTCAACGGCGTGCCTGCTGAGCTGGCCGAGGGGCAGTGGCCCTCATTCGCGGCGGACGCTGCGGCGGATCCCTGGCAGCACCCGTTGTACCTGCCGCGCGCCCGGCATCCCCTGCTGGATGCTGCCACGGTGGTGCCGGTCGACGTCTACCTGGGCGCCAGCAACACGGTGCTGGTGATCACGGGTCCCAACACGGGTGGCAAGACAGTATCGCTCAAAACCGTGGGTTTGCTCGCTGCCATGAACCAGGCCGGGATGCACATCCCCGCCGGCGAAGGCGCGCGCCTGCCCGTGTTCTCTGGCATCTATGCCGATATCGGCGATGAGCAGTCCATCGAACAGAGTCTGTCCACCTTTTCCTCCCATATGACACGCATCGTCGATATCCTGCGGCGGGCAGACGAACGTTCCCTGGTGCTGCTGGATGAGATCGGCGCCGGAACCGATCCGGTGGAGGGCGCGGCGCTTGCGCAGGCCCTGATCACGACCCTGCTGGAGCGGCGGTCGCTGACGCTGTGCTCCTCGCACTATTCCGAGCTCAAGGTGTACGCGTTCAGCACGGACCGTGTAGAGAACGCCAGCGTCGAGTTCGACGTCGAGACCCTCTCGCCCACCTTCAAGCTCAGCATCGGCCTGCCCGGTCGCAGCAATGCCTTTGCCATTGCCGAACGATTGGGCTTGCCCGAGCCGGTGCTGCAACGTGCTCGGGCCTTGATCTCGGCCGAAGAGGCGAGCGCCGACGTGCTGCTGGCGAATGTCAAGGCAGCCAGCGATGCCGCCGCCGAGGAGCGTTCCGCCGCGGAGACGGCCCATCGTGAGGTGCGGGCGCTTCAGGAGGAGCTGCGGTTCAAGCTGTCGCAGATCGAGGAGGCGCGGCGAGCGGTGATCTCCGAGGCCCGCGAGCAGGCGCGAGAGGAACTGGAGCAGATGCGCGCCGAGCTGCGGCAGTGGCGCGGGCGCGTGGCCGCGACCGCTACCGAGCCGGTCAAGGAGATGCTCGAGGTGCTGGATCGCCTGGAGGACCGCATCGAGCCGGTGGAGCCCGCTGGCGCGCCCCAGCCGCTGGAGGAGGTCGAGGCGCTGCAGAATGGCGATCGGGTATGGGTACCCTCGCTGGGGCAGGAGGGCGTCCTGCTGGAGGTCGAGGGCGACAGCGCGCTGGTGAGCCTGGGCGGATTTCGCCTGCGCACCGAGTTGCACCGGTTGCAGTTCCGCGGGCGCTCGCTTGTGGCGGAAGCCCCGCCAGCCACGGAGGCCCGTGTGCGCCGCCCGCTGACGGCGTCGCCGGGCATGGAACTGCATTTGCGGGGGCTGCGGGCGGCCGAGGTGCCCGAACTGCTGGACCGCTACATCGAACAGGCGTATCTCGCCGGCTTGCCCTGGGTGCACATCGTGCACGGCAAGGGCACAGGGGTGCTGCAGCAACTCGTGCGCGAGCAGTTGCGGCGCAACCCTCTGGTCAAGTCCTTCCGGGGGGGTGAGCTCTCCGAGGGCGGCGAGGGAGTCACCGTCGTACAACTGGAGAGTGCCGAGTAAGGCGAGGCGGGAGAGGGCACGATGCCGACCTGGAACCCCTGGCACGGCTGCCGCAAGTATTCTGAGGGCTGCCAGCACTGCTACGTCTACCGGATGGACGCCCACTTTGGCCGCGACCCCGAGCAGGTGGTGCGCACCGGCGCTTTTGACCTGCCGCTGCGCCGCGATCGCCAGGGGCGTTACAAGCTAGCCCCCGGCGCCGAGGTGTTCACTTGCCTGACCTCTGACTTTTTCCTCGTCGAGGCCGACCCCTGGCGCGCAGAGGCCTGGGCGATCATGCGCGCCCGGCCGGACCTGCGTTTCTCAATCATCACCAAGCGCATCGTCCGCCTCAAGGAGTGCCTGCCTCCCGACTGGGGAGACGGGTATCCCAACGTGAC
>CAZMAI010000273.1:0-3486 GCA_964564195.1 uncultured Anaerolineales bacterium
ACATGCGTGTGTCCGTCTCGCCTTGAGGGCCGTACATGATCGGATCGACCTTGACGCAGTCGTACCCATCGGCAACGGCTTTGAGCGCGGCCTCCGCATACTCCTCCGGTTGCACCAGCTTTTCGGTCTCCGGACCCCAGCCGAATTGAATCTGGCTGGCATATGTCCGCAGTCGTTCGTTGGTCTTGCCGCCCAGCAGCTGGTACACAGGCACGCCCAGCGCCTTGCCCTTGATGTCCCACATCGCTGTGTCGATGGCGCTCATCCCGCCGTAGACCACGGGACCGCCACCGCGTCCCCAGAAACTCGCGCGGAACATGGTGTCCCACAGCAACTCGCTCTGGAAGGGATCGGCGCCCAGCAAGAACTGCTCGGCGAGATTGCGCGCCATCCCCACGCCGGCGCTATGGCCGGTGCCGTACGCGAGCCCCACCTCGCCCAGACCGGTGATGCCCTCATCGGTGGTGGCGCGCAGGATCACCGGGTGCCAGACGGACGCGTTCGCCATGTGAATATCGAATATCTCAACCTGTACGATCTTCATCTTTGCCTCCAAACTGTTCTGCTCACGATGGGGCCTCCACCACGGGCAACCCGCTCACGAATCCAAAACCCGCCGCAGCGTGGGATGTTCCAGTTCCTCTGTTACTTGCGACCACGCCTCGCGCGCGCCCGGATGGCCGAGATCGGGTTCAAAGCCCATATCCAGATACAGCAGAATGGCACCCAGGCGCCTGGATTGGGTCCCGAGATAAGCCCGGTCATGCCAGCGGGCCAACTGCCGAAGCGTATAGGCCAACGCCGCGCGCGCCAGCCCCAGCCGCCGGTAGGCCGGGCGAATCGCCACCCAGTGCACCTGCCCCCACAGCTCGCCCTTTTCATCCTCGCGGATCCAGGCAGCAATGGTACCGACGGCCACGCCGCGCGGTCCCGTCACCAAATAGCAGCGCCAACCTAGCGCCGGCAGGTTACTGCCAAAGACCCGCTCGAAGAGGCCATCTTCAATGTGAAAGTAGGGCTCTGCGTCGCGCCAGATATCCGTCCACAGCCCGCCCTCGTCCGGCTGCATGGGGCGGATGCCGTACCCCTCGGGGAAAGGCACATCAGGAATATCTCGCAGGTCGCGCCGGATCATATGGAGGACATCTCCCGCGGCATTCCGCTGGGGGCCCGGTGGAGGCTCGGGCGGCAGACCTTGCCGGGCGCGAAACAGCCGTCGCACGTTGGCCAGGGCCCGCTTGGGCCGGCGGTCGCGGGTCACAACGCCATAGGGACTAAAGGCCAGCCCGTAGCAGTAGGTGAACACGTTGGCCGGCCAGGGATGGTCGGCCCAGCACCAGACCGTGGCGCCACAGACGTAGGGCTCCTCCATGCCGGAGAACTCCGCTTCTATCGCCCGGGCCTGCCAGTCCTCCCCCAGAGCGCTCTCACGGCTGCCCTCGAGCGCGGCATAGCCGAACTCGGTCACCAGGATGGGCTTGTCCGGGTACCGGGTGTGCAGTTCGGCGAGACCATCGCGCCACCAGGCAGTCGACTCTGCCAGGTCGTAGCCGGTGTCCCCTGCAAGCCCGCGCCGGTTCAGCGTGGGATAGCCGTTGACGCAGAGCACGTCATCCTCTTCAAAGTGGCGGTGATCCCGCCAGTGATTGCTCACATGCACGGCCAGCCGTGTCGGATCCACCTCGCGCGCGACGCGGATCAGGTGGGCGTTGCCCGTGGCCACCTCCGGGCGCTGCTCCTCGGTCTCGTTACTGACCGACCAAAAGATCAGCGCGGGGTGATGCCGGTCGCGCTGAATCATGGCGAGCAGTTGCCGCTCAGCGGCCGCCAGCTTGACCTCCGACAGGCCCGCCCCCTCTCCCTCCCCGCGCCACCAGTAGAGCGGAATCTCGCCCATGGCCAGCAAGCCGAGTTCATCGCACAGATCCAGTTCATCGGGATGGTGCGGATAGTGGCACAGCCGCGCGAAATTGGCACCTGCCGCACGCATGCTGCGCAGATCGCGACGCACTGTGTCGAGATCCTCCGCCATGGCCACCGAGGGGGTGTCCTCGTGCCGGTTGAAACCGGTGAGCACCAGTGGGTCACCATTGAGCAGCAGCCTGCCATCTTCCACGGCAATGCTGCGAAAGCCCGTGCGTTGGCTGACGGTGTCGACGACCGCTCCATCGCAGATCAGTGACGCCTCCACCGTGTACAACACCGGTGTGGCAGGCGACCAGAGGGTGACGCCGGGCACCACGGTGCAGAGCGCACAGGGGACCGCCTCGCCAGGGGCAAGGCGCGTGGCCTCGCTCTCTACGCAGGCCGCCTCACGGCCCTCCCCATCGAGCACGCGCACGCGCAGACACGCTTCGGCAGAAAGCGCGCGCGCGTTGGCCAGCGTGGCCGAAACCGTGAGCGTACCGCCACCTTCGTCCGGGAGCGCATTGAGTTCGATATCCTTGATGTGTAACGGATCCGTCGCCACCAACGCCACGCGCCGCTGCAGGCCGCCAAAGGTCCGCCAGCCGCGCTCCAGGCCGGGCACCTCGCCGGCGCGCCGGATATTGTCCGTGCACACCGCCAGAGTCGCCGGGCCATCCCAGTTGACGTGATCGGTGATATCGACTTTAAAGCCCAGGAACCCATCCCCGTGCGTTCCCGCGAGCCGGCCGTCGACCCACACCTGCGCGTGGTAGTGCACCCCGCCAAAGCTCAACACGATGCGACGCCCCCGCCACCCCGAAGGGATATCGAGCATGCGGCGATACCAGCCTGCACCCTCATAGTCTGCGAGCGAAGGTACCGCCACGTCCCAACAGGAGGGCACCCACACCTCGCGCCAGTGCTGGTCCGCGTACCCGGGCGCGGCAAAGCCCAGGGCAACACCCACCGCGGTCGGGTCCGGTTGAAAGCGCCAGACGCCGGTCAGATCGATCGTCTCTCTCAATATGCCCTCCTCACCTATCCAGGTGTCTGAGCGGAGCCCGTCGCGCTACAACCGAAGGCAGGCCTCAAAGGCCAGGCGCAACACCTGCTCGCGGTTGTCGTGCCGGTGTGCCCAACCTCTAGAGTCCCAGTCCAGGCCGCTGACGTCGTCACCGGCATAGAGCAACTGCCCCAGGACGATGTCGCGGAATTGAGCCACGGCAAAGAGGGCCGCGGCCTCCATCTCCACGCACAGGCAGCCCTCGCTTCGGCGCAGGCGCACCTTGGCCGGCGTCTCGCGGTAAAAGGCGTCCGTGGTCCAGGCTGTGGCCAAGAGGTGCGGGATCCCATGACCCTCAAGCGTGCTGACGAGCGCCGCCACCGCTTCCGGATGTGCGGCGACACGACGGCTCGGCGGCAAGTAGTGATAAGAAGTGCCCTCGTCGCGCACGGCGTCCTGCAGCACCAGCAGGTGGCCGACGGCGATCTCCCGATCCAGCACGCCGCCCCCGCCGCATACGATGACCTTACGCACGCCGCAGGCGATGGCCTCCTCGAGCACCGCCGCGGCAAAGG
>CAZMAI010000274.1:0-3482 GCA_964564195.1 uncultured Anaerolineales bacterium
CGATCAGCGGCGAGCAGACGGTGCGCTTTATGAATCCCGCCACTCTCCCGCTGGCAACCGCAGTCTTTCGCCTGCTGCCCAACGCTTCATCCATCTATGCCGGCGGCGCAATGACCGTAGACCAGGTGACCGTCAACGACAAGGCGGCCACGTGGGAGCTTTCTCAGGACCGCACCGTGCTCACCGTGGCCCTCGATCCCGCATCAGAACCCGGTGACTGGATCGAGATTGCCATGACCTTTGAGACCCGCATCCCCACCGGCTATCAGGGGTATGGGATCCTGCATCACAGCACGGCCGTGACCAGCCTCTCCGGCTGGTACCCGGTGCTGTCGCCCTTTGACGGGACCTGGGACGTCAGCCCTGTGCCGCAGGTCGGCGACGCCAACCACCTGCCGACCGCCATATATGACGTCACCCTGGACGCCCCGGCCAGCCACATGCTGGTGTCCACGGGCGAGACGCTGCACACGACGCAGGATGCCGCCAGACGCATCTGGCGGATCGCCAGCGGGCCCGCCCGCGGCTTTACAGCGGTGCTCAGCGACCGGTTCCAGTTGCATACCGCGTCGGTCGATGGCGTGGATGTGAACTATTACGCGCTGCCGAGCAGTTCGGCCCGCTCGCCGCGCGAGGCCCTTGGGTTCGCCACGGAATCTCTGGCCGTGTTCAACGAGCGCTTTGGTCCCTATCCCTACGCGGAACTGGATCTGGTCGAGACGCTGGTGTCGGTCGGGGGCTATGAATTCGCCGGGATGGTCGCCATCGAGCACAGCATCCGCACGCAGGCCAGCGTGAGCCAGTTGCGGTTCATGGTGTCGCACGAGGTCGCCCACCAGTGGTGGTTTGCCCTGGTCGGTAGCGATCCGGTAGAGGAGCCCTGGCTGGACGAGTCGCTTGCCACCTATGCCGTGGTGCTGTACCTGGAGCAAGTGTATGGCGCCGCCGCGGCCAGCGCGATGATGTCGCTGTACTGGCAGGAAGGCGGCCGGCCCGATGGAAGCTCACCGGGGATCGATGTGTCCGCGCTGGATTACTCCAGCTGGGCGGCGTACCGCGGTCCGGTCTATTACCGGGGGGCCCTGTTCCTGGATGCGCTGCGCGACGAGTTGGGCGATGAGAGTTTCTACCAGTTCTTGCGGTCCTACGCTGCCGCGCACCGCTTTGGCATCGCAAGCACCGCCGATCTGGCGGCCGCCGCGGAGGACGCGGCGAGCCGCGAGTTGGATGCACTCTTTACCGTCTGGTTCGGAACGCCCGATCCCGGCAACCCGGCTACGGGCACACAGGGCTCCGGCCTGGCGCAGGATGCGAGCGTGACAGCAGACAGCGAGGGCTAAGCCTCTCAGCTCGTTACCCGGGGCGCTGCGCCGCGCTATTCTTCCGCGGGAATGCGGCGCAGCACCTGCAGCGGCCAGCGCAGCTCGGGCAGCCTGAGCAGCAGCGCCGCCGCCAAATAGCCCAGCACGCCCGCCAGCGCGCCGGCCACCACGGTGATAAAGGTCCCCACACCGGCGGCCTCCGCCCCGGCGAGCGCACCCCACACAGCCACGCCCATGATAGCGGTGGCCGCGCCCACCCGTGCCAGCGTGGCCAGCAGCTGCCGCCCCTCAATGCCGCCCCAGCGCCGCCGCAGGACCAGCAGGAGCGTCAGCACCTCACCGGTGATCGCCAGCGAGTTGGCCAGCGCCAGCCCGCCGTGCCCCATCGGGCCCATCAGCAGCACGCTCAGCCCGATGCTCACCGCGGACCACGCCGCGGCGATGATCAGCGGGCGCACGGTGTCCTGCTGCGCGAAAAAGGCGCGCGCTGCCAGCTCCAGACAGGCGTGGCCCACCAGACCTACCGCATACCAGCGCAAGGCCACATACACGGCATCGCCCGCGGCCAGATCAAAGGCGCCCCGCTCGTACAAGAGGCTCAGCAGCGGGCGCCCCAGCAGGATCAGCCCCAACGCAGCCGGCACGGTCAGGGCGATGACAGCACGCAGCGCCTCTCCCAGCGTGCGCCGCAGACCATCGAGATCGCTCCGGGCGGCCAGATCCGCCAGCGTCGGCAGCGCCACCAGTCCCACCGCCGTGCCGATCATCGTCTCGGGGAACTGCATCACGTTCCAGCCCCAGTCCAGCGCGGCGATACTGCCCGGATCCAGGCGCGACGCCAGGTTCGTCGTCGCCAGCAGCGTCAGATGCCAGACGCCCAGATCCAGCACGCGGGGACCCATCAGCAGCGCGACGCGCCGAATCTCGGGCAGGCCCCGGCCCAGCGAGGGGGTCCAGCGGAACCCATAGCGCGCGAGGCCCGGCAGCTGGATGAGCAGGTGCAGCAGCGCGCCCAGGATCGCGCCCAGGGCCAGCCCCCGCACGCCCATGGCGGGCGCCAACAGGAGCGCGCCGGCGATCACGCCCAGGGGATAGAGCACGGGCGCCAGCGCAGGCAAGAGAAAGTGCCGGAGGCCGTGTAACATGCTGGTCACGACGGCGCTGAGGCCAAAGATCACCGTGGAGATCAGCAGCAGGCGCATCAGACTGGCCACCTGGGCCTGCGATGCGGCATCGAGTCCGGGGGCGATCAGGCGCCGCACCAGCGGCCCCGACAGCGCGGCCGCGACCAGCGCCAGCACGGCGACGATCAACACCACCAGATTCATCACGGCAGAGGCCAGCTCCCAGGCGCGGCACCGGTCCTCGTGGGCCAGCGACTCGGCAAGCACGGGGATAAAGGCGGTGGCCAGCGCGCCGCCCGCGACGATGGTGAACAGCAGATCGGGCAGGCGAAAAGCCGCATAATAGGCATCGAGATCGGCGCCGATGCCAAACTGCCGGCCGATGAGCATGTCGCGCAGCAGCCCCATGGCCGCGGCCAGGGCAAAGGAGGCGCCCACCACCAGGGTATTGCGGGCGATCTGCCGGCCGGGCGCCGAGATCGCCATCAGCCCTGACCCTCCAGCGCGGCCAGAGCCTCGAGCGCATCCGCATAGTCAGGCTTTTGCGCCAGGGCACGCTCATAGGCCTCGCGGGCGCCCTGAATGTCGCCCTGCGCGACCAGCGCCCTGCCTCGCCAGTAATGCAACTCCTCGATATCCTGCGTGTGCCTCAGGGTGGCGTCCGCCAGGGCAATCACCTCGTCATAGCGCCCCACCTCATAGTACGCGCCAAAGGGTCCAAACTGGTACCAGAGCATGCGCCAGGGGAGCCCGAGCTGGCGGGCGCGATCGTAGGCCGCCGCGGCGGGCTCGAACTCACCCAGAGCCAGCAGGCTGCTGCCGGCGTTGAACCAGGCAAAGGGGTTGGCATCATCCGCCTGAATCTGTGCCAGAGCGCGGTCGCGGGCGCCCTCCCACATGCTGCGGTCGTCCAGGTCGACGCCCACGGTCGCGGCCACGGTCTCGGCCAACTCGGGGCGGTAGGCCAGCACATAGCGCCGGTTAAAGACCTCCCACAGGGGCTCGAACTCGGCATAGGGCATCACCAGCGGCTGGT
>CAZMAI010000275.1:0-3455 GCA_964564195.1 uncultured Anaerolineales bacterium
CCGAGCGATGACCGCGGAAAAGTCCTTGGGCTGCCCGGCGACGCGGTCGTCGATGTGGGCCACGTCGGGGAACTGCACCAGGCCCGTGGTGAACAGGCGATCCTTGTAGCTGTCGCGCGGCGGAACCAGGCAGTTGGTGGTCATGAGAATGGCACCGTTGAACTTTTCAAACTCGCTGGCCTGCTGCCACCAGGAGCCACCATAGTTGCCGACCAGATGATCATACTGCTTGAACACCGGATAGGCGTTGGCGGGCAACATCTCACCGTGGGTATAGATCTTGACGCCGGTGCCCTTGGTCTGCTCCAACAACTCGTGGAAATCGCGCAGATCGTGCCCGCTCACCAGGATCGCCGGCCCATCGACCACGCCCAGATTCACCTGGGTGGGCTCGGGCGTGCCATACGTCCCGGTGTTCGCGGCATCGAGCAGCGCCATGGTGCGCACAGCCATCTGGCCGGCGCGCATCACCAGGTCCAGAAGCTTGCCAGCATCGGGATCCGCTTCGGCCGTGGCTGCCAGGGCCTCCTGCATAAAGATCACGATCTCGGGGTCCTCTTTGCCCAGCACGGCGGCGTGATCATAGTAGGCGGCCATGCCTTTAAGCCCGATCACCAGCAACTCGCGCAGGGAGCGCCGGTCCTCATCCAACTCGCTGTCGGCCATAATTCCGGCCATGGCGCCGTAGCCGATCCAGGCATCGACCGTGTTCTCTTTCGGCTCCCAGGTGGCGGCCTCTGGCACGTCACCATCAAAGGCTTTGCCATGCTTGGCCAGATAGGCGGCCTCGAACCGCGCCCGCAGTGCATCGCGACGGCGCAGCGCCTCCTGTCCCAACTCAACCAGCGACTCGGGATCAAAGCTCACATTGGTGATCGTGGTAAAGAGGCCTTGCGCGACAAAGTCTCCCGTCTCGCTATCCTCCACGCCCACCTCGCGAGCCAACTGGCCCCAGACTGAGATACCCTTGAGCGTAAAGATCAATAGATCCTGCAGCGCCGCGACCTCCGCCGTCTTGCCGCAGACACCGCGCACGGTGCAACCGGTCCCGCGAGCCGTCTCCTCACACTGAAAACAAAACATCTCCATGGATAGCCCTCCTCTGTATCTCCGCCAACAGCGACTATTCTTAACACGGGTTAAAGTATACTCCGACCGACGATATCTGTCAGTGACTGGAGTTACATTCCTGGCCCGCGATAAGTCCGATCGTCACTTGCGCAGGCCCTCGCCAGAGACAGCACCTCACGCTATAATCGGATCGCATGTCGGTCGATCACGTACAAGGAGCGGACATGAAGATCAAAGAGATACGTGCATTTCCCATCGATATCGCCCCGCGACCCACGACGGCACCCCGCTCGGCACCCATCATGGATGGCGCCTTTGCATCCCCCACCTGGCGCTATCCCGAGCTCAAGAGCGGCGGGCGAACGCGTGCGGCGCACGCCGTTTGGACGCGCCTCGCGTGCCTCGTGACCGCCGAGGACGGCACCTGGGGTCTGGGGCTGAGCATTCTAAGCGGGCCGGTGCAGCGCATCATCGAGGACTCGATCGCGCCCAACATCATCGGCATGGACTGCATGGCGACCGAGCGCGTGTGGGACGCCATGAACCGTATGACGGCGGCTTACGGCAGCGGCGGGTTGGCCAGCTATGCCATCAGCGCCGTGGACACCGCGCTCTGGGACCTGAAAGGCAAGCTCTTGCAGCGTCCGGTCTACGAGCTGCTGGGCGGCCCGCAAAAGGACCGCATCTTTTGCTACGGCAGCAACACGATCCTCTCCTATGGGCTCAAGGCCAGCCTGGAGTGGTTCCTGGAACTCGGGTTCAAGGCGGTCAAGATCTTTATGGACGCGGGCCCCTGGGACGGCATCGCCGGGCTCAACCACACTGAAGAGCGCGTCTCCCAGGCGCGCGATGTCGTGGGTGACGATGTTGAACTGATGCTGGACTGCTGGATGTCGATGGACGTGGACTATGCCGCGCGCCTGCTGGAGCGCCTGCAACCCTACCGGCTCAAATGGGTGGAGGATCTGCTGCTGCCGGAGGATCAGGAGGGCTATGTGCGGCTGCGCCAGCGTAACGCCACGCAGAGCATCGCCACCGGCGAGCACTGGTACACTCCCTACCCCTTCGCCAAGGCAGCTGCGCAGGGCACGGTGGACATCTTCCAGCCGGATGTGCTCTGGGTGGGCGGCATCACGGGCGCACAGCGCATCTGCCACATCGCCGAGGCCTTTGACGTCTCGGTGATCACACACGGTGGGATGAATTTCCCCTACGGCCAGCACCTGGCCTATGCCACGCCGGCCATCCCCTGGGGCGAGCGCTCCGAGGGCGTGGCACCTCCAGGCGTTCCCCTGGAGGAGATGACCTTTCTGCCGGGCACCGCGGTGATCAAGGATGGGTACCTGATCCCCAGTGACGCGCCAGGCTTTGGTATCGACGTCACGCTCGGCTGGCTGCAGTCGCGCATGGTATCCTGACCGCGGCACGGGGGCAGCCAGCCTTGCGGTTGGCTGCCCCCGTGCCGCGTTATTGGATACCCCCGCTGCCGGTGCTATACTCGCCGCCATTGCCCGATCCTGATCGCCCGGAGTTTGCCGTGTCTCGCACATCCCCGGTCGCTGATCGCTCAGCTCCCGCACTCGTCTCGCTGCAGGGATATGCCCTGGTGGCCACGGGTGCCATCCTGTGGGGCTGCCTGGGCCTGTTCTACCAGGTGGTCATCGGCCAGTACGGCCTTTCGTCGTTGGAGGCGGTGTTCTGGCGGGCACTGATCGCCACGGTGATCCTCGCGCTCTGGCTCGCCTGGCGCAACCCGCAGACCCTGCGCGTGCGACGGCAGGACCTGCTGCTGATGTTCTTTCTCGGGGCCATCGGCGTGGCTGCCACCTTTTGGATTTACGCCTATGCCATCCGCGCGGTGGGCATGGGGGTAGCCGCGGTGCTGCAGTACGTGGCACCGGTCTGGGTCACGCTGTTCAGTGTATTCTTCTGGGGTGAGCACCTTGCGGCAACACGGATCACGGCCCTGGTGCTGGCTCTGGCAGGGGTCGCCCTGGTGGGGCGCATTTATGACCTGAGTGGCGCCACGCTGAGCCTCCCCGGCGTGGCCGCCGCATTGGCTACCAGTCTGACCTATGCCACCTATGTGCTCATGATCAAGACAGCATCGCGCCGCGGGTATGGCTCGCGGACGATCATGGTCTATGCGCTGGCGATCGGCACTATCTGCCTGGCGCCCCTGCAGACCTCGCAGAGCCTTTCCATCGTCACGGGCCAACCGGGCGTCATCCCCTGGTTGATCGGCCTGGGGATCGTCACGATGGCGGCAGGCCTGACCTTTACGGCAGGGGTAAAGCGCGTGCCCGCCAGCAACGCCAGCATCGTGGCAACCATCGAGCCGCTGACCGCGATGCTGCTGGGGTGGTCGGTACTGAGCGAACGCA
>CAZMAI010000276.1:0-3455 GCA_964564195.1 uncultured Anaerolineales bacterium
GAAGGCAGCAGTACCCAGCATAGTCTGCGAGGCCGGATTCGCTGTCACCACCCGTCTGGGCCATCGAGCTCTGGTCATCGAAAGCGGAACTGGTTGGCTCATCTTCTGCTGGCGCCCCTGATCCGACTTCTTCACGCACCGCATCCAGCAGAGCTGTCAGACCGGGATTCAGATCAGCTTCCTGAAACGATTCCGCACTGCTCGGACTGCCCTCGGGAGCCAGATGAATCTTCTTTCCCGCAACGACGTCTACGCGGCGTCCATCACTCGGATCATACAGCGTAGCCGTGCCCTCCGCGGTGTACAGCACGGGCCCATCGTCCGTGAACTCTACCAAGATCTCGGACTGGTGTTGAAGCAGTATTGGGCTAAAGTAGCTACGTGTGACATTCCATCCTCCGAGAACAAGGGCAGGCAGACCGAGCACTACGCCCGCCGCACTCAGCGCTGTAGAACCAAGTTTGATGCTGTATATACCCGCCAGGAGCCCTGTGGTCCCCACCGCGAATTGGAACGGTGCGTAGCCGATCCAGCTGTCCAGATAGCTACCCCAGCCAAGGTCCTTCGCGCCCAGCTTCACCTGCGCGTGGCTCCAGTTGTTCTTCTCCATGTACGCCACGTTGGGCATTAGCTTCATGTAGCTACCGGCGAGCCACTGGATATCCACGTTGTCTAGGGGCGACAAGATAATAGTGTCACCGTCATAGAGATTGTAGCCGCGGGTTTGGGTAGCCGTATCGTATGTCTTAAGGTGATCCGAAGTCGTTACAGACGTGCCCACGCCTTTTCGCTCAACGATTACCTGACCGGCCGGCTTCAGACGCTCATCGTTTGTGCCAACCTTGACAATTCGAGCTACGCCCTTGAACACCAGTTCAATATCCTCTGACAACACTATGGAAGGCTCTGGGGCCTCAGGATTGTCAAACACGACCGCTGTAATCGGAATCCGACACTCGCCCTTGCTGGCCAGCTCCTCGCTCAGCTTCTGGTAGTCGATGCAGCCGAAGCTACAGCCACCCAGGTAATTCGCCCGCGCTACTCCGTTTCGATCGGTGATTGCCTTCAGATAGTCATTGGACAACTGCAGGAACTCATGTTCGTAGCCAAACCACTCGGACTGGTTCGGAAATGTCAGTATGCCTTGATCGCAGGTGTGGGTGGCAAGCATGTCCCGGAAAAAGTACACCTTCACGCCTGCTTCCCGCAAAGGCTCTCCTCCTCGCCATATCGAGGCCACGAGATCACCTCCCGAATACCCAGAGGGGAACTCGTCCATAAAGGGGTGATAGTGGTGTACCTTGAGCGTGCTCTGCTGTGCAATCCAATCGATCAGGGCTACCGTCTGTTCCACAGCGTGCTCGTAGAGACGCCTGCCCTCGTCCTCGCCAGCAAAGGTGCTTGTTTCCCACTCGGCGAAATACCGCTCGTATCTGACCAGGGCACCGTGGCTCCACCACATGTGCTGCCCCGTATTGAGCTCCTTGCCGGTCGCCAGATAGGCTATCCGGTCAGCTCCATCGATCGTCTCCAGAACCCCGCCGCCAATTCTGGCGATGCTTCCCGCGTGGACAGCTTGGCGCTCAGCATACGTCGTGGCCGCCTCGTCTTTGTCCGTAAAATAGCCTATTTGGACAGAGGCGCTCGGCGAAGCCACATCATCCGGTCGGTAATCACACTGCAGGGACTGCCACGAGCCTGGTTCTCCGTATACTCGTTTGCTAAAGAGATCTATGCCTACGTTCCATGTCTTGCAGTCCTCGGCCCTAAAACTCGGCTCGTGAGCTGCCACCGGCGTAGCACAAAGCGGAGATGCCAAGCTCACGGCGAGTAGTGACAGCGTCAGCCCGACACGAGCTATGCCAGAGAACCTTGCCTTTCTCACCATCTCATTCCTCTACAGCCGTGTGAGGTCTGACGCATCTGCGTGCCTGTCACACCGAAAGGAGATACCGGAATCACTGTTACAGGCTCCACTGACACCGAGGATCCGCACACCCTTTTCCACAGCCGCACACCAATATAAGCGGATTACTTACAGATCTGCAAGTGCAACCAGGAAATGCGTGGCCCGCTGTTTGTGGTAACCCTCGGTGGAGCGCGCCTGCGCCGGCTGGTATACACCATCGCGCTGCTCTCATGCCTGGCCGTATCTCTGATTGCCCTGAGAGAGCAGGAACAGGCCGAAGACTAGACGCGTCTCCGGCGCTGATGACCGCCCGTATGGACAAGTACGGCGCGCGGGGGTTCCGCGCGTCGTGTTTCGTGAAACCGCGATACAGTCCGGTTAGCTGATGATCAGCCTGGCCTTTTGCAGGTCACGGTCGCGCGACGAAGGTCCCACCAGGATATCGAACTCGCCGGGCTCCACCACATACTCGCCCTGCGCGTTCACGATCCGGAATGCTTCCCAGGGCAGGTCCACCTGTACGGTCTTCTTCTCGCCCGGCGCCAGCGCCACCCGCGCAAAGCCCTTGAGCGCCTTGTTCACCCAGGTCGCGGAGGTAACCACGTCGCTCACATAGACCTGGACCACCTCGACGCCCTCCCGGTCCCCGGTGTTCTCTACGTCCACCATGACCGTCGCCTGCTGCCCGACCGTCAGGCTGGATGAGGCCAGCCGCAGATTGGAGTACGCATAGCACGTGTAGCTGAGCCCGTGGCCGAACGGGAACAGTGGCTCCTGTGTCAGGTCCGCATAGCGGTTGCCATGCTGGCCCCGCACCTGGCTGTAGAAGACCGGCTGCTGCCCGACGTGCACGGGGAAGGAAATCGTGAGCTTGCCGGACGGGTTGAGCAGCCCGAACAGCGCCTCGGCCAACGCCCGGCCGCCCTCCATCCCGGGGTTGAACAGCTCGACGATCGCGGCGGCCCTCTTTGCGGCGGCGGGGAGCACCAGCGGCTTGCTGTTGACCAGCACCACCACCAGCGGCTTGCCAGTCGCCTCGAGAGCCTCCAGCAACGCGATCTGCCCGCCCTGCAGCTCCAGCGTGGCCGTGCTGCGCGTCTCGCCGACAAAGTCAAGGTGATCACCCACCACGGCGACCACGATGTCTGCCGCCTGCGCCGCTGCGACGGCTGCCGGAATCCCCGACAGATCATCGTCCACAATCGAGCAGCCACGCTCGTAACGTACGTTCAACCCGTCCGGTGCCAGTGCGCGAATGCCATCCAGCACGGTGGTGGTCGCCTCACGCGGGTGCTTGCCCGCCTCGGGCGGATGCTGCGAGGCGCCCAGTGACCAGTCGCCCAGTTGCTGCAGATCGTCATCGGCATTGGGACCGATCACGGCGATAGTCTTGAGGTTGCCGGCATCCAGGGGGAGCAGGCCATCGTTTTGCAGCAGCACCAGACTCTGGCGCGCCGCCTCGAGATTCACCGCCCGGTGCTCGGGGCTTCTGACCACCTGCGCGGCCTTGTCCAGGTCGGGTTCGCGCGGGTTCTCAAACAGCCCC
>CAZMAI010000277.1:0-3448 GCA_964564195.1 uncultured Anaerolineales bacterium
CTTTGCCGATGGCGTGTTGATCGAGACCGGCGGCATCGATGCCAGCAGCGAGGATATCTCCGCGTGGCCGGTGGACTATGATCCGATGAGCTTTAGTGCCTGGATGACCCTTGATGCCGTGCAGGGCTTGCTGGAAGGTCAGGAGTTGGTATCGCTGGAGGTGCCCGAGGAGTTCGGGGCCAGCACAGTGCTCTATGTCGGCGACCAAATCGTGTTGGGTTTCAGCGAGGGAGAACTGGAGTTTGTAGAGACGCTGCCTATCACGGTGGACACTGAGGGCGGTGAGTCATGAAGCTCAATATAGCCAGGATTATGCTTGCGCTGGCGATCGCAATGTCGGGGCTGCTGACCCCTGTGTCGCCCTGCTGGGTTGTAGAGGCGCGAGACGTGGAGCCGCAGTCTTCCGCGGCTGTGGCCGAGGGGCGGATACTGGGCCGGCACACGATCCTGGGGATCGTGTTTCGATTGACGCCGCTGGGGCGCCTGTGGGCGACGGGGGAGGACCGGCAGGAGGCGTACCGGGCAGCGAACGAGTGGCTGGCGCAGCAGCAACAGGCAAACAGCGTGCGGCTGGAGGACCTACGCCAGGCGCGCGCGGCGAAGAAGGTAGACCTGCGGTCGTACATTCACGGGCAGGCGACGTTGTTGCGGCATGCCGAGCAGTACGTTGAGGTGACCGAGCGGATGAAAAAGATCGGTCACGACAACTTTGACCGGGCGCTGGGGCAGCAGATCTTTGAGCGATTCATGCCGCGGATCGCGCAATCGGCGGGGTTCACGCGGCGTGTGGATAGCGTCAAGGGGACGCTGGAGGCGGGGCGGCAGTTGCTGGAAAAGGGGGCGGTGGACATCGACCGCCTGGCGGAAAAGGCGTACCCGCAGTTTCTACGGGACGGTCGGGTGAAGGTACAAGAGTTGATGGCCAGGCTAGACCGGGCGGGGCTCACGGGCAAGCCGGCGGAGGATATGCGGCGGGCGCTGGCGGGGCTGGATCGCGGGCTGGCCGCCCTGGAGAAGGCCGTACCGGAGATGGTCAAGACGGAGGACGTCAAGCGTCTGCAGGAGGAGGCGCGGAACGCGGCGCAGGTGCTGACGAACACCGGCAAGGCGCTGGATGATGGGGTCAAGCGACTGCAGGATCGGAACACGGTGTACTTTCCGGTGCGATCGGCGGAGCGGGACGCGGTGGTAAAGAAAGCCATCGAGGAGTTCAGCACCGACGCGTCGCTGGTGAGGCGGGCGATCGAGGAGAGCAAGATTCGACGGGCGCTGGGGCCGCAGTTGGAGGAGGCGCTGGCGCGCTGCGGCGTAGAGCGCAGCGATCCACTGTACGTCAAAATACGGCAGCGGATACTGAGCCTGATTGATCTGGCCAAAGGGGAGCCGACGGGGGACGAGTTGGATGCTCTCTGTGCTGAGGCCAAAGACCAGATCACCCGGGAGGCGGAGCAACCGGGCATTCATGGATCCGTCACGCTCGATCTGGATCTGGCGAGTCTCGACCGTTCCTCACAGTCCGATCGTTTCGTCGTGTCGTGGCGCTGGAGCGACAGCTACACGGAGGACAGCGCCTGGACCTTTGTGCGGCTCTGCGATCTATGCATTCCGAGTCCCGCGATACAGTCGCTGCCCATGTGGCTGGACATCAACCTTGAGACGGGGGAAGTGCAGGGCCACTGGTCGGGGACGGCCGACGGGCAGCCGCCTGTATCCGAGAATGGGGCGATCCTGTGTACCGGTGACTCTAGAGCGCACTTTGAGGGTTCCCTCGCGGGCGGCCGTGTAACGCCAGATCCGGACGGGCTGGGGTTCAAGTTCGAGGTGCAGGGCACCACCAGCCTGACGATCGCTGGCGAACTGGCCTGCGCCCCCCTGCCTCAGGAGCCCAAAGCGGAGGGGACCTCTGTCGTGCTGGAGACGACGGTGAGCGGCGCATGGCGCGCGGGCGAGGGACAGATCAGGATCTATGGCCGCAACGACGTTCACTATGTCCTCAATGTCACGCTGTCCGCAGTCCCGTATGAGGTAAGCACCAACTAGCCGGCAGTAGTGCGACGGGTTTCCTCGGGTGCGCGAGGCCTGGACGCGCGGCCAGGCTCAGCCTACTGCCGCCGGGGTCGCCGCGCGATAGACTGTGCATGGTCTGGGCTGCGGGCGCTGTCGACATCGTGACGGGTTCCCGCTGGCGAGGTGCCGTTCGCAGAGCTGAGACGGCATCGCCGTATGTAGGGGTAGGTATTGCGTTGCCCCGCGCCGCGCGTGTGTACTCCGACCGTGCCTCTCGCCGTCATACGAATGTGCAGAGCGATTCCGCTTTCACTCGCAACCAGAAAGAGCCAGCAGATTGCTCATATTGCGCGCTCTACTCGCTGATTTCCTGCCATTTTCCGCTATATGGTTGACAGACGTTATTAGCCTGTGCTAACCTCCTGCTGTTACCGGATGGAGCGGCCAGTGCGTACAAAGGAGGGGAGGACCCACCAGGTAGCCCGGCTGGGGCGGTATCGGCTACAAGTCGTCTGTTAGCGTCTCTTGGGTGGACGGAGGGTGACCATGAAGCAGTACGATGTTGTCGTCGTTGGGGGAAGCGCAGCGGGTATTCCCGCCGCCATCACGAGCCGGAGGCACTATCCGGCCAAGTCAGTCTTGGTGATCAGGCGAGAGCAGGCGTCGGTGATCCCTTGCGGGATTCCCTATGTCTTTGGCGAGCTGAGTTCCTGCTCACAGAACCTCATCCCCGATGCCACACTGACCAACAATGGGATCGATCTGCTCATCGACGATGTGGTTGGCATCAACCGTGAGCAGCACATCGCCTTTACCTCGGGCGGGGAAGAGGTCAAGTACGCGAAGCTGGTCCTGGCCACCGGCTCACAGCCCGTGGTACCCCCCATCCCCGGTGTCGACAAAGACAACGTCTTTGCCATCCAAAAGGCGGTGCCCTACCTCGAGCGGATGCTTGAGGCGATGGACAAGGCCAACGATGTTCTCATCGTTGGTTGCGGCTTTATCGGCGTCGAACTCGCTGAGGAGTGCGTCAAGCGCCGCAAGGTCAACGTCCGCATCGTAGAGATGCTGAGGCACTGCCTGCAGTTGACCTATGACGCCGAGTTCTCGGTCAAGGCCGAGGAGAACCTTAGCAAACAGGGGATTCAGCTCTTTGTGTCGGAGCGGCTTATGTCTCTGGAGGGCGACGGCAAAGTATCGTCAGCCAGGCTCTCCAGCGGCCAGGAGATCCCTGTTGACATGGTGATCCTGGGCATCGGCGCGCGGGCGGAAACAGGCCTCGCCACCCAGGCGGAGCTGGCCATCGGGCCCACGCGCGGCATCCAGGTCAACCGCTATATGCAGACGAGCGACCCGGACATCTTCGCCTGTGGCGACTGTGCCGAAAAGGTCTCTTTCTATGACGGGCAGCCCAGCACACTCAAACTGGCTTCAATCGCTA
>CAZMAI010000278.1:0-3437 GCA_964564195.1 uncultured Anaerolineales bacterium
GCCATCGCAGTTGCTGCGACATATAACCTGCTCCGCTGGCTATTTCCCGTGCTTGAGACCTGGGCCACGCACAATTCGCTCATCCACGCGGCTCTACTCGGTTCTATGCTGGGCGTAATACCCGGCAGCATCGGCGAGATACGAGCCTCGCACTCAAGAGCCATACTCAATGCCGAACAGCATCGCGCTCGAAACGCTGTGCGTCGCGGTGCGTGGGTCTTGGTTGCCGTCGGGTTGCTGGTGCTCGTCGTGGGCGGCGTGCGCTTTTTTGCACCGCAGGTAACCGTTCAGGGCGCAGCGGAAGAGGGACGCTCCCGGCTCGAGATTTGGATGGATGCTCGCGAAAGCGATTTGCAGGACTTGCGCGATAGGGTGCTTTTGCGGTATCATGATAGGAGAGCGACACCAGTGGTTTCGCCCGCGGCCACGCCACCAGCGACACCGCGCCCGACACGCACACCGATGACAACTCCGTCGGGGTAGTTGCCTTTGCCGACACAGTAAAGGGTTTCCGCTAAAGTGAACGCAATACCTGACAGACGCCCTAACCGCCAGCGCGGCCAGGCTATGGTCGAAACCGCGCTGAGTATGCTTATCGTTATCATTCTTCTTGCCGGTCTGGTGGACTTTGGGCTAGCGTTCGGGTATCGGGTTGCCCTCGCGAACGGATCACGCGGTGGCGCACGTTTCGCTTCGCGCTACCCTACGAGTACGAATTTGATCGAGGCAGCGACTGTTGACTCGCTCAGAGGCACTCTAGTGTTGCCCACTGACTACATCGTGGGCTCTGACCCTGATCTCACGATACACTTTGAGTGCGACCCGAACAACACTCAGGCTGCGTGTGCCACAGTGCAACCCGGACAAAGGATCACGGTGACGGTCGGCTACAATTACCAACCTCTTTTTGTCGGCTTGATTGGCTTTGATGAGATTCCGATCCGTAGCTCAACCGTTATGACCGTGATGGGTGATGAAGACTAGGCACAGCGGATCTCCAATCTGGTGGGCTGTGACGACACCGAAAGCGTGGTGAAACATGAAGAAGTGGTATGACAAAGAGCAGAAGGGGCAGACGCTGGTAATCCTGGCACTGAGCCTAACTGTCCTGATGCTGATGGCAGGCTTGGCCGTGGACATAGGTATGGCGTACAACGATCACCGTGATATGCAGAACGCGGCGGATGCGGCGGCGCTAGAGGGGGCTCGCCTCTTGTGCAAAGGCAAGACGCAGGCTGAGATCTTTGCGGCTTCGACAGCGATCGGTACACAGAATGGCGCCACCACGGTGACGACCACGCTCCCGACGGCTGACTCCGTTCGGGCTGTAGCCGCAACGGACGCCGACACATTCTTCTTCCGCATCGCTGGTGTTCACAGCGTACCGGTGAGCGCTGCGGCCACGGCAGAGTGCGCTTGTGCCGGGGCCATCGGGAACGCATGGCCAATCGCCTTTGACCTCACACAATGGGGCGAACTCGGCTGCATGAAGGCGAACGGCACAATCGTAGGAACGTCACCATACATGATGGTTTGGGTGGACGATAACGTCGACCAGGATCTGGGAGAAGATTTCTGCATCGCATGCGATTGCACGCGCCTGCACAACGACCTCGGCATTACCAGCATCATGGCCTGGGGTGGCGACCCGTTTGGCCCTGGGGACCGAGGATGGGTCAAACTCATGACTCCGCCGGGGTTCGAAGGAACAGTTTGGGAAGGGCAGGACTGCGAAGGTGCAGATACCCTGAAGTTCTGGATGTTGTATGGATATCCTGGTCTTGTTGCCGAGGGCAAGTGCGTACCGACAAAGTCAGGTGTCAATACTAGCGTCTTACACGCTGGCACTGATGGGACCATCCCGAAGGATGTCGGTATACTTATCTACTACCCAGACCCCGAGGTTGAGTGCACCAATGCGGACGCCATAGGATGCACGAACAAGGATATGCTCAAGATCGCGGAGTCGGGCTGCATCAGGATAAACGCAATCTACTACGACTTCCTGATAGAGGACAAGCCAGGTGTCAAGCCTGACTGCTACAAGAACAACGGGCAGTAGAAAGTGATAGTTGCTACAAAGCTCTGCGACTGCCCCGTCAATCAATCTGGTCAAACCGGCGGGGCACACAGCGAAACCTGTGTTCCCGCGGTGAGTCTGACAGAGTAGTGAGGGTGACGGCTTCACCGTTGGCCTGGAGGTGCACAGAGTGCTGATCGCACACAACGCGACGAGGGGCGCTAGTCTGATGGATCGGGGCCGGACTGCCAACCGCCCCTGGGCACGTATCCGAGGACTCATTGGCACGGCGCCTCTTCAGCCTGGTGAAGGCCTCTGGATCACGCCCACCAACGGAATCCATATGTGGTTCATGTCGTACGCGATCGACGTTGTGTATCTCGATAGAGGTCTGCGGATCCTGGCACTCACTGAGAACATGGTGCCATGGCGCACGGGGCGACTGGTCAAGGGGGGGCACTCTGTCCTGGAACTCCCTGTCGGGACCATTGCCGCCACAAGTACACATATGGGCGACGTTGTGCAACTACAGAATGTCTAGAACAAGCACTCGCCGGCGGCGTGCGAAGGTTGCGACTCGCTGACGAGGGCGATCAAGAAGCAGCGCGCGCGTCCGTCCGGGTCTAGGGCTTTCATCACTATCCCGAAGTCTTCTCCATCTGCAGCTCGGCGCGGCCATTTGCACAGTAGGTGCCGGCAGCACATATACCGCCGTTACCGGGGAAGAACTCGCGCAGGATTGGGACCACAATCTCGACCGGATAGGTGAGGCTAACGATGATGGCTCTGCCGGTGGCCTCGCCAGCAGGGTACGCGACATTCACCTCCACAGCAAGCTCACCTTCCTCGTCGAGATCGAACGTTGGACACACGGAGTTCGCATCCGAACCTGCGTAGGCGACGATCGCCGCTTCGATTTGGGCATCAGTTCCGGTCTGCACGATTCCGTACCTCGCCAGTTCATTCGCACAGTGCCCCGCCGTGATCTCGGCGTTGATCACCCTGCCAAACTCTAGTAGACCAAAGGTCAGCAGCAACACCACCGGTAACACCAGGGCGAACTCCACCAGTGACTGCCCGCGCTCCCGTTTATTCGTCCTCAGATGGTCCATTATCACTCTTCCTCGCTCAGCCCACGCAGCTCCGACAACGTCCGGGTGGCCCGTACGCTGAACAGCGCAAACCAACGCGCCTTATATAGATATTATAGCACATCCCGCGCACTCCTGTCAGGTCGGGCGTAAACACGACCATGAACCTGCGCCGCTCCGGCGCCCGCTTTGGTAGCCGCCCGCGACAATGACAATCGCCCCCGGTGCCATTATCCTCGAGGCATCCACGAGATCGCACACCATGGCCCGACGGAATCTCACGCGCTAACAACAGAGAATTGCTGGCATGGCGCAGCCCTGCTTGG
>CAZMAI010000279.1:0-3401 GCA_964564195.1 uncultured Anaerolineales bacterium
TGTGCGTCCCAGGAGGCCCAGACCGAGGCTGCCCAGGCGCGCACCGCGCGCTCGTGGTCCGGCAGCGCTGCAGTCGCGTGCACATCAGCAATCGTCAAGGGGCCCATGCTAGCCGGCGGTTCTAGCCAGGTGAAGGTAGCGCCACGCCTGAGCAGCTGGTGGCGGTCTGCGATCACGCGGCGCGTGTCATAGCCCCGTTCCAGCGCCAGGTACAACCCGATCAGGTGCAGCGCCACGGACTGGATCGAGCGCCGCGAGGGCGTGCCCGGATGCTGGGCCATATAGGCATCGACAGTCAGCCCGTGGACCTCGGGGTAGCCATAGTCGCCGTACTCGCGCGCCATCACCTCGCCAAAGAGCGCCCAACAGCCCGCCGAGGCGCCGACATAGGCGTGCGTAGGGCCATCGCATGGGGGCAGGAGAGCGCCACAACCGGGGCAGCGGACGCGGGCATCACTGCTCGCGGTCATGGCCGCCTCTGTGCAAAGGTGTCGGTCGCCCGTCGGGATGCGCGGGGCTCACCACTCGCCGGCGTATTCCAGGCCGTAGGGCGCCGCCATCGTCTCCAGGCGCCGGTACCGCAGGCGGATGATTTGGCGCTGATGGTGTGTATCGTGCGCTGCCCAGGAGACCAATACGTCGCCGGCGCTCACTGTACCCCAGGAGGCGGTGCAGGTGGCGTTCCAGTCCACTGTGCCCAGGCCGCGTAACCAGTCCAGCGAACGCGCTCGCTCTGCCTCCCAGTCCGCCAGGGCGGCGGCAGGGTCGGCTTTCGCGTATTCCACCAGCGCCACAGCCCGGCTCGGGTGGTTTTGCGGCCACGGCTCACCCCGTAGTGTGGCGTTCAGCAGCGCGAAAAAGTCATAGCGCTCCTCGTCCGCCAGGTGGCACAGCACGTCGCGGATCGCCCACTGGTCGGGCGCAGGGCGCACGTGGAGGGCATCTGTCGGCAGGTCGGCAATCAGGGCGCGAATGATCGCAGGACCGCTGGCCAGTTCCCGGACAAACGCCTCTGGTTCCATACCGGGCCCCCTTGACGATGCTACCGATGGCATTGCCCCGGTCTGGCGCTGGCAGCTGCCCTGCGGGATGCTGCCGGGCTGACCGGGGCGACAGAATGCGATGCGGCGTCTAGTACTCGATGCCGCGGCCCAACGCCTTGGCCTGAGCGATCCAGTCCTCGACGAAGGAAAGCGGCGGCGTGCGTTTGGCTACCTTCTGCTCGGCGTTAATCTCTGCCAGCTTGGCCGTGAGATTCTCGGCGTTGCGGTTGGCCAGCTCGACCACTGTGTCCACGCCGGCATTCTCAAGTAGGTCGCTGTACACCTGGGCGATGCCCTTGACGCGCGCCAGGTCGGCGCGGTTCGTCAGCTCTAGCACGAGGTCGGTAGAGATGCCGGCCTTTTCTGCCACGTCCTTGCGGCCGGCGGGCGTCCGCGTGGCCTCCAGGAACTTGGCGCTGTCCGTCAGACCAAGCCCCTTGAGCTTGCCTGCCAGCCCTGCGTCAACGCCTCTGAGTAGTGCGATCGATACGGTCATGCTTCCTCCAAATGTAGTAGATTCGTCGGTCCAATCTATTGCCCAGCAGGCTGCCGGTTGCGCAGGTTCACCCTCATTTCGGGCGCCTTTGCCCGGGGAGCCGCTCAACAATCACTATACCGCACTGTAGACACGGACATAAAGTCGAGAGGCAGCACAGCTGCTGCCTCAGTACGAGCTAGAATATCTCTGGCACAAAGGTCTGGTCGGTGATCGGAGGACGCACATAGCCCTGGTCGGGCTGCCGCGGGGGCAGCTCGATCGGCTCTGGCGTCAGGTCCTCGTAAGGGATCATGGACAAAAAGTGGCTGATGGTATTCAGCCGCGCGATCTTTTTGTTGTTGGCGTTCACCACCCACCAGGGCGATTGCTTGGTGTCGGTGTACTTGAACATCTCATCCTTGGCCCTGGAGTACTCCACCCAGCGCGTACGTGCGTAGAGGTCCATCGGGCTGAGCTTCCAGCGGCGGGTGGGATCATCCAGTCGTGCCTGGAAGCGGCGCTCCTGTTCGTCATCACTGATCGAGAACCAGTACTTGATGAGGATGATGCCGGAGCGGATGAGCATGCGCTCGAACTCGGGGCAGGACCGCAGAAACTCCTGGTACTGCTCCTCTGTGCAGAAACCCATCACGCGCTCAACGCCCGCCCGGTTGTACCAGCTGCGGTCGAAAAAGACGATCTCACCGGCGGCTGGCAGATGAGCGACATACCGCTGAAAGTACCATTGGCTGGCCTCGCGCTCGGTGGGTACCGCCAATGCAACGACACGGGCATTACGGGGGTTCAGGGGTTCGGTGAACCGTTTGATGGTGCCGCCCTTTCCGGCGGCGTCGCGGCCTTCAAAGATCACTGCGACGCGCAGGCCTCTGGCCTTGACCCAGTTCTGCAGCTTGACGAGCTCGATATGGAGCTTGAGGAGTTCAGCCTCATAGACCTTGTTCTTGATCTTGCGATCGCGCCCGCCCTCAATGGGAGCCTCCTCTTCAGGGGACTCTTTCGTTTTCTCGTCGGCGGATTTCCTGGACTCGGCTTGCTCGTCTTTGTGCTTGGCCATACTCACCATCTCCTTCGGCCGCCCTTGGCTCTGGATCGGTTGTCCAACGGTTCTCCCAGGTCATGCGTGCGTGATCAGAACACATCTGCACAGACTATAGAAAGGTCAGACTGATGTGTCAAGCCACCCGACAACAGACTCCCCGGCGCAGCCCTCATGCCAAGGATCTTGACGGCAGCCAGCGCGTTACCGAGCCGGGACTCGGCGTCGATGCGCTGGCCACCGCTGCCGAACATCGCTAGGCTACTGGCAGCTCTGAGGTGCAGTTGGGGCAGCGCGTAGCCTCGATCGGGATGTCGGTCTGGCAGAACGGGCACTTTTTCGTCGTGGGCGCCGCAGCCGGCTCCTCTTGCTTCTTGCGCAGGGCGTTGATCCCCTTGACCGCGAAAAAGAGCGCGAGCGCGATCAGCAGAAACATAATGATAGCGTCGATAAACACGCCGATGTTCATCGTCACGGCGCCCGCTTCTGCGGCCGCGGCCAGTGAGGGATAGGGCCCGGGGGTACCACCCTGGCGCAGTACGACAAAGAGCTCTGAGAAGTCACCCTGGCGCAGCAGGCTCAGCAGCGGCATGATGATGTCGCTCACCAGCGATCCCACGATCTTGCTGAACGCTCCGCCGATGACCACCGCGATGGCCAGGTCGATGACGTTGCCCTTGAGTGCGAATGCCTTGAATTCCTCTAGCAGCTTTTTCATGTGCACAGACCCCCCCTTGTCTCGATACCTCATTGTACGTGCTGGCGCAGCGGCCTGCGCCGCGCGAATACTAACACCGGAGGGGACGCAGTGCAATGTCGTGCG
>CAZMAI010000280.1:0-3390 GCA_964564195.1 uncultured Anaerolineales bacterium
AGCACATTGATCTGCACCTGCGTCTGGCTGTCTGATGCTGTCGAGAAGATCTGCTCCTTGTGCGTCGGGATGGTGCTGTTGCGCTGGATAAGCGGCGTCGCTACACCGCCCAGCGTCTCGATGCTCAGGGTCAGCGGCGTCACATCCAGCAGGAGCACATCGTCAACCTCGCCACCGAGCACACCGGCCTGAATGGCGGCACCGAGGGCCACTACCTCGTCAGGGTTGAGCCCCTTGTGCGGCGACCGGCCGAACACTTCCTCGACGCGTCGCTGCACCAGCGGCGTGCGCGTCTGGCCACCCACCAGAATGACTTCGTCAATGTCTTTCACATCCAGCTCGGCGTCGTTCAACGCCTGGCGGCAGGGACCAATGCTGCGCTCGACGAGATCTTCGACGAGTTGCTCGAACTTGCTGCGCGTCAGAGTCATCGACAGGTGCTTGGGACCACTGGCATCGGCCGTGATAAACGGCAGGTTGATCTCGGTCTGCGCCGTGGTCGACAGCTCGATCTTGGCCTTTTCTGCGGCCTCCTTGAGGCGCTGCAACGCCATGCGGTCGTTGCGCAGGTCGATGCCCTGATCCTTGCGATACTCTTCGACCACCCAGTCAATCACGCGCTGGTCAAAGTCGTCACCGCCCAGGAACGTATCACCGTTGGTCGCACGAACCTCAAAGACGCCTTCGCCAATATCGAGGATCGAGATGTCAAAGGTGCCACCGCCAAGGTCATAGACGGCGATCTCTTGATCATCCGACTTGTCCAGTCCGTACGCGAGCGACGAGGCAGTTGGCTCGTTGATGATGCGCAGGACATCCAGCCCCGCGATACGCCCGGCGTCCTTGGTTGCCTGGCGCTGCGAGTCGTTAAAGTATGCGGGCACAGTGATCACAGCCTGTGTGACCGTCTCGCCCAAATAAGCCTCCGCGTCCGCCTTGAGCTTGGCCAGAATCATGGCCGATATCTCGGCGGGCGAGTACTCTTTGCCGCCCATCACGACCCACGCGTCTCCGTTTTCGTTCTCGACGATCTTGTACGGAAGCAGTTTGATCGCCTTTTGGACCTCGGCGTCCGTATAGCGACGACCCATCAGTCGCTTGACCGAGTAGATTGTGTTTTCCGGGTTGGTAATCGCCTGGCGACGGGCCACCTGTCCAACCAGCCGCTCCCCGGTCTTGGGGTTGACAGCAACCACTGAAGGACACAGGCGCGCCCCCTCTGACGTCGGGATGACTGTGGGCTCATTGCCCTCCATGACGGCGACGACCGAGTTTGTCGTTCCCAGGTCTATTCCGATGATTTTTCCCATTGCTTTCTCCTTGAACCAAGAGTTCCTTAATCTCTAGTAGTAAAGGTGAGGATTAGCCCTCAGCGGGCCCCATAGACACTTTTACAAGCGTCGGCCTGAGCACCTCATCACCCATCATATAGCCCTTGCGCACCTCTTCAGTCACGACGCCTTCCGCATGCTCGTCACTGGCTTCACGCATCAACGCATCGTGATAGTACGGATCAAAGGGCTGCCCGGTGGCGTCGATTGCCACTACGCCCTGTCCCGTCAGGAAATTCTCGAGCTTGCGCTGAATCAGGGTGATCCCCTCGATCCAGGGCATAGCGCTGTATTCCTCCGGGACGTGGCTCACAGCGAGCGCGAAATCGTCCGCCACGGGCAACAACTGGCGGATGAGTTCCATCCTGGATCGCAGCTGTTGCTGTTCCCGTTCTCGCGCGATACGCTTCCGATAGTTATCCAACTCTGCGACGCTGCGCAGGTACTTGTCCTTGAGCTGTTCGATCTCTTGCCGTGCCGCTTCCAATTGCTGCTCAGGACCGGGCTCCCCCTCGTCGGAGATTGCCTCCTGTTCTTCCAGCTCGCGGATCTCGTCACAGTCCTCTGTCATAACTCTCCCATCTCCCCTGTATCAGATACGCCAGCTATGCCGGCGATTCGCCATAGACCTCATCAATCAGACCATCCATCATGCGGGCAACATAGCGCACTGTGGAAACCACGTGCGCATAGGGCATGCGGGTCGGCCCAACCACACCCAAGACGCCGCTGGCCTTGTCGCGGATGCCGTAAGGCGACAGCACCATGCTGACGTCATAGATCTCTTCAAAGGGGCGCTCGCCGCCGATGATGATCTGAACCCCATTGGCGCTCAGAGCGCGGCTCAGGACGACATCCAGGCGCTGACGCTGCTCCATCATGTCGACCAACCGCCGGAAAGTGGACACATCCTCAAACTCAGGCTGCTCGAGGACGTTGGCCAGGCCCGCCTGGTAGATCTCGTCGATCGTACGCACGTCAACATCCTCCATGCGCTGCGCGAGCCATTCCACAACACGCCGAGGCCATCCGGCGATGCCCGGCGACTCTAGCGCGATGACCGAACGTATTTCCTGCGCCGTCTGGTTGCGGAACAAGTCGTTCAGCTGATTGGAAAGCTGGCTCAGCCGATCCTGTGTCACGGCCTCGGATACCGCCAGAATCTCCTGGCAGACACTGCCATCCTGCAACACCAGGACCATTAAAATGAGCGTATCGTGTGTCGCGATCAACTGGATGTGCTTGAGCCTGGAGTGGTCAGCATGCGGAGCGGTCACCAGCGACGCAGAGCGCGTCGTGTGCGCCAGCACCGCCGCCGTAAGCTGCAGCCACTGATCCATGTTGAGCCGAATCTGGTGAAACTGATGGCCGATCATCGTGCGATGTGGGGCCGGCAACTCGACATCATCCATCAGTTGTTCGATAAAGTAGCGATAGCCCTTGATTGTGGGCACGCGCCCGGCGGATGTATGGGGTTGCTGCAGATAGCCCAGATCCTCAAGCAGGGCCAGTTCGCTACGCACCGTAGCCGAACTCACGCTCAATTGACCGAGACGCAACAACGTCCCCGAGCCCACCGGTGCGGCCGAGGCTACATACTCCTGCACGAGCAGGCGGAGCACCTCACGCTGCCGGCTGCTCAGGTCTTCAGTTACCGGGTCCTGGCCCCTTTGATCCATTTCCCTATCCTATCCCTCTTAGGCAGTTAGCAGTCTCAACCCTAGAGTGCCAACATCATAGCACCCTTGCGTGACTTTGTCAAGAATGAGGCTAAAACACCGTCAGAACAGGCGCAGGAGAGCGGCCGGGGCGCGGCAAGAGTCACAATAAACAATATAGTACAGGCAGAACACCATACTAGCAGCAATATCTTTAGTGAATCATTGCAAGATATCTGCGTGCCAATAGTATACTTCTGGACGACATGCGCCGTGCATCGCTGGATTTGTCGTGATCCCGTGCCTGTGCTACAATCCTTGGCGCACTGAGGGATCGTCTAACGGTAGGACAGCTGACTCTGGATCAGCCGATCGGGGTTCGAATCCCTGTCCCTCAGCCA
>CAZMAI010000281.1:0-3360 GCA_964564195.1 uncultured Anaerolineales bacterium
GGATGGGGGGATTTGTATTTCAATGTCTACAGAGATGGATGAAAAGGCCCTGGCGACCATAGAGCCGCTCATGGCCAAGGCGGAAAAGCAGGGTTTCGTGACCCTGGACGATATTATGGAGGTGTTCCCTGAGGCTGAGGACAACCTTGAGGGTCTCGAAGAACTGTTTATCAGCCTGAGCGAAGAGGGCATTCAGGTCGTCTACAAGGACGAGCCCGAGGAAGAGGAGCTTGAGGCGGAAAGCGAGCCGGATGTCGCCCTCAAGCCTGTGAATGGCTCGGATAGTGACGAGGCGCCTGATCTGCTTGCCGAGGAGCGTGAGGAGGAAGAGCAAGAACCTGCTCCCTCGCCGCTCAGCGAGATCGCGAGCGACGATACGATCAGCCTCTACCTCAAGGAGATGGCCCGTGTGCCGCTGCTCACTGCCGAGCAGGAAGTCAGTCTGTCCCGCGATTACGAGATTGGCCGTGAGGCCAAAGAGCGCATGGGCAGAGACGAGGGTGAGCTCAGCGAGGACGAAAAGGATGAGCTGTATCGTCTAGTCCAGCGTGGCGAGGCCGCACGATCGCACATGATTCGCGCCAACACGCGTCTTGTGGTGAGCATTGCCAAACGCTACCTCGGGCAGGGCGTGCCCTTCCTGGATCTGATTCAGGAGGGAAACCTGGGCCTGATCAAGGCTGTGGAAAAGTTTGACTATCATCGCGGTCACCGCTTTAGCACGTATGCCACCTGGTGGATTCGCCAGTCGATCACACGCGCGCTAGCCGACCAAGGCCGCGTTATTCGCTTGCCGGTGCATCTCAGCGATCGCATCCGCAAGGTTTATCAGGTTGCGCAGCAACTCGAGCAGGACTGGGGACGCCAACCCACCCCGGAGGAGATCGCGGAGGAACTGGGCTTGCCCGCACAAAAGGTGCAGTGGATGCTCAAGGTCTCCCAGCGGCCTCTGTCCCTGGAAAAGCCAGTGGGCGAGGAAGAGGACAGCGAATTGGGTAGCTTTATCCCCGATCGAGAGGCCCCTACTCCGTCGGATACAGCCTATCACTCGCTGCTTCAGGACAAGTTGGAGGACGTCCTGACGACGCTCTCTCCGCGCGAAGCCCGCATCCTTCAGCTTCGCTTTGGACTGCAGGACGGGCGCAGTTACACGCTGGAGGAGGTCGGCCGCAAGTTTGGGCTGACCCGAGAGCGCATTCGGCAGATTGAACATGAAGCTTTGGACAGGTTGCGCCATCCGAGCCGCAGCCGCCAACTCCGCGACTATATGGTGTAGCGATCCGTGGCGCCCGCGCAGTCCTTTCTAGCGACTGCGCGGGCGTGCTTGTCTGGGTCAACTCTGCTGGCGATGTTGTCACCCGACAGCGCATATGATATACTCCGGCCGTCGACGAGAATCAGTTCGCACGCAAGACAGCGGCGTCTCCTGCCGGCACCAGATCAACATCTGGTGTCGAGTGTACGGGGCGCCTTTCGCTTGTCCGTCGCTCAGCGCGGCGCGACCGTGTTTCGCAGTCCAGAGTTCATCCATCGTTCTTTCCAGTAGGAGGCAAGATGCCGGTAACCATCGTGCTCGGCGCCCAGTGGGGTGATGAGGGAAAAGGCAAGATCACCGATCACCTGGCTGAGCGTGCTGCGATGGTGGTACGCTATCAGGGCGGCACCAATGCCGGCCACACCATTGTATCGGGCGAGACGGTGCTCAAGCTGCATCAGGTGCCATCCGGCATTACCCGCAAGCACGTGGCCGCCGTAATGGCCCACGGTATGGTGATCACCCCCCCTGCTCTGCTTGAAGAGCTCGCCATGCTGAGAGACCAGGGTATCAGCACCGAGAATCTGCATATCAGTGGAAACGCGCACCTGGTCATGCCCTATCACCTGGCCTTTGATGCGCTCGAGGAAGAGCAGCGGGGTGAGCAGGCTTTGGGTACCACCAGGCGCGGGATTGGACCGGCCTACGCGGACAAGTACCGGCGCCGCGGTCTGCGGATGCAGGACCTGGTGGACCGCGACAGGTTCGCCAGGCGCGTGGGCGAGGCCCTCGTTAGCGTCAACGCAGAGCTGCAGGGGCTGTACGACCACCCGGGATTCACCGTGGAAGAGATCGTGAGCGCCTATGACCCTTGCCGCGAGGCACTGGCCCCGTATGTTACCGACACAGCACAACTCATCCATAGCTATCTCGCCGAGGGCAAGCCCGTCCTCCTGGAGGGCGCTCAGGCAACGATGCTGGACATCGACTTTGGGACGTACCCCTATGTCACGTCATCGTCGCCCACCGCAGGGGGCGCCTGCCAGGGATCGGGCATCAGCCCGTTGGACGTCGATGAGATCGTGGGTGTGGTCAAGGCCTACACCTCGCGGGTCGGTACGGGCCCCTTCCCCACCGAACTCTTTGACGAGGTCGGCGATTGGATCGTCACGCAGGGTAACGAGTACGGGACAACCACCGGACGCCGCCGGCGTTGCGGGTGGATCGATGTGGTCAGCCTGAGATACGCCGCGCAGGTCAATGGCTTCTCTGGCCTGGCACTCACGCGGCTGGATGTCCTGACTGGCCTGAACGAACTGCGGATCTGCACTGGCTATCGCCTGCCAGACGGCACGCTGACCGATGTCTATCCGACAGATCCCGAGCTCTTGGCGCATGTGGAAGCAGAGTACGAGACGATTCCTGGATGGGAAGATGATATCAGTCACATGCGCACGGTCGAGGAGTTGCCCGAGACCACTCGGGCTTACTGTGAAAGGGTATCAGAGTTGGTCGGGGTGCCAATCTCGTTGATCT
The DNA here is from genome assembly GCA_964564195.1 of uncultured Anaerolineales bacterium. Classification (GTDB taxonomy): domain Bacteria; phylum Chloroflexota; class Anaerolineae; order UBA1429; family UBA1429; genus JAAYED01. The sequence goes on from CAZMAI010000281.1 coordinate 2,792, forward strand.
CTGTAGGCGCAGAGCGCCAGGATCTGATCGCTCTGCGCTGGCCGATATAGCGACCCCGTTGCTGCCTGCTCCCCTGAGCAGGCGGCGGTGCTTTACGCGTTGGAGGATGCATGGGCACACTGGACGACAGGTTTCCTGAGGCGCTGACTTTTGACGATGTTCTTCTCGTACCGGGCTTTTCAGAGGTACTACCCGACGCCGTCGATGTGTCCACCACATTGACACCTCAGATACGCCTCGCTATCCCCATCCTGTCCGCAGCGATGGACACGGTGACAGAGGCACGACTCGCCATCGCGCTGGCCCGCGAGGGCGGGCTGGGCATCATCCATCGCAACTGCTCGATCGAGGAACAGGTTGCCGAGGTCGACAAGGTCAAGCGCAGCGAGTCGGGCATGATCGTGGACCCGATCACGCTGCCGCCGACGGCCACCCTGGGCGACGCCAAAGGCCTTATGGCGCACTATCACATCTCGGGCGTACCTATCACCGAGGGCAGGCGCCTCGTGGGTATCCTCACCAACCGGGACATCCGCTTCGCCACCGACGACTCTCGCCCGGTGACCGAG
>CAZMAI010000282.1:0-3355 GCA_964564195.1 uncultured Anaerolineales bacterium
TGTCCCCACATTGACGTGAGGCTTGCTGCGCTCAAATACGACCTTACCCATCCCGATCTCCTTTCCTCAGCCAAGGGCCCACATTGCGGGGCCCGTTCTTGACGGACGCAAACGTTAACAGTATACGAATCACATCGATCTTGGCAAATACTCACTGGTTCCAGATTCTCACTCTGATCCACTCTCTCATCAGACACCCAGAATCCGGTTGGATACTTCGACAGGAACACGCCCGTAATAATCGAACTCTAGCGTAAAGGCACCGCGCCCCTGCGTGCCTGACCTCAGGTCAGTGGCATACCCAAAGGTCTCTGCCAGTGGGATGTGCCCCCGCACTGCCTGCATCCCCCCGATGCGAGGCTCCATGCCCTCGATCTCGCCCCGCCTCGCGTTCAGATCGCCGATCACGTCCCCGAGGTTCTCCTCAGGAATCACGACCTCGATCCGCATATAGGGCTCTAGCAGAACGGGGCTCGCCTCGCGGGTGGCTTTGTTAAAGGCCATCACTGCAGCGCTCTGCAATGCCCCCTCTGCGCTCTGATCCTCAACATAGCTGGCGTCAACCAGCTCCACCTGGACATCCACCAGGGGATAGCCGGCCAGTACGCCCCCGGCCATCGCCTCATGGAGAGCCGCCTCCATGCTCTTGATAAAAGCCGGCGGAACTCTGCCAGGTGCGAGCCCGTTCACGAACTTGAAATCGCCACCCTTGGGCAGCGGCTTGAGCCGCAGCTTGACCCTGGCCTGCAACGTGTGCGCACCGCGCTGGGCGAGAAACTCTTCCTCAGCCTCTACAGAGCGCGTGATCGTCTCGCGGTAGGCCACCTGTGGCCGGCCCACCTTGGCCTGCACCCTGAACTCTCGAATGAGTCGCTCCACCAGAATCTCGAGATGGAGCTCGCCCATGCCAGAGATGATCGTCTGCCCAGAGTTTTCATCGGTGCCCACCCGAAAAGTCGGGTCCTCGTCCATCAGGGACTTGAGCGAGTCGATCATGCGCGCCTCGTCGGCCGCCGTGCGCGGCTCGATCGCAACATAGATCACTGGCTCCGGGAAACGGATCGACTCAAGAACGATCGGGTGTGCAGCGTCACAGAGCGTATCGCCCGTATAGGTGAACTTGAGTCCACCCAATGCAGCGATATCGCCCGCGGTGACAACCTCCACTTCTTCACGCCGATTGGCGTACATCTGAAGTGGCCTGCCGACACGCTCTCTGCGGTCTTTGGTGGGATTATAGGTCGAGGAGCTGGCGTGGAGTGTGCCAGAATAAACGCGGAAATAGGCTAGTCTTCCAACAAAGGGGTCGGTGACGATCTTGAACACGAGCGCGCAAAACGGCTCCTGTGGATCAGCATGCCGCACCACCGTTTCCTCACTGCCCGGAAGAACCCCCTTGATCGCGGGCACATCGAGCGGAGAAGGAAGATAGTCTACAATGGCGTCCAGAACCGGCTGTACACCCCGATTGCGCAGCGACGCCCCGCACAGAACGGGAACGAGCTGATTGGCGAGCGTCGCTTTTCGCAACGCCACCCGCAATTCTTCAGCGCCCAAATCCTCCCCTTCCAGATACTTGTCCAGCAAGACGTCATCCGTCTCGGCGATGCTCTCAACCAGTATCTGGCGCTTGCTCTCTACCAGGTCAACCAACTCATCCGGTACAGCACCCACAACGGGCTCTGCACCCAGTTCGTCCTGGTAAAGGTGGGCTTGCCGATCCAACAGGTCGACAAACCCGGCAAAGGAGGACTCGGCACCAATAGGCACCTGTATCGCCACAGGCACAGCTTCCAGGCGCTCTCGAATCATGTCGATACTGCGCCAAAAGTCGGCTCCGGCCCTATCCATTTTGTTAATGAAACAGATTCGCGGAACGCTAAAACGATCCGCTTGCCTCCAGACCGTTTCGGACTGGGGCTCTACCCCTTGAACACCATCGAAGATGACCACACCTCCGTCCAGCACACGCAGGCTGCGCTGCACCTCGGCGGTAAAATCGATGTGCCCGGGCGTATCGATAATGTTAATGCGGTGGTCCCGCCAAAAGCAGGTAACTGCTGCCGAGGCGATCGTAATGCCCCGCTCACGCTCCTGCTCCATCCAGTCTGTGACGGTTGTCCCGTCATCCACGTTCCCCATCCGGTAGGTTCTACCGGTGTAGAACAACATCCGTTCGGTGGTCGTGGTCTTGCCCGCGTCGATGTGGGCAATGATACCTATGTTGCGAACGCGACCCAGTGCTGGCCCTGTCTCCACCGGTAAACCACCCTTTGCTATGAACCATCCCCAGGAGGGCTATGATCACCGCGCCAGCTGGAAACCGGACCGAGACGGACGAGCCGTCAGTGCGGGCAGCCCCTACCAGCGGTAGTGAGCAAACGCCTTGTTGGCTTCCGCCATGCGATGGGTATCTTCGCGCCTCTTGACGGCATTTCCAGTATTCTGTGCGGCGTCCATAAGCTCAGCCGCCAGCTTGTCAGAAAAGGCCTTGCCAGGCCTGCTGCGCGCCGCATCCAGTAGCCAACGCATGGCCAACGAGCTGCGACGATCAGGAGCCACTTCTACTGGCACCTGGTATGTCGCACCACCCACGCGTCGAGGCTTGACCTCGATCACCGGGCCAGCGTTGCGCATTGCCTGCTCAAACACTTCCAGCGGCTGCCGACCGGTGCGATCTTCGATCGTATCGAAAGCATCATAAACCAGCCTGGTGGCGGTGCTTCTCTTGCCCCGCTCCATCACTTTGCTGATAAAGGACGCCAACTCGCGACTGCGATAGCGCGTATCAGGCTTAACTGGCCTACGCTCTGGCCGATAACGTCTCGGCATTCCCGATCCTCCTAAACCATCAACTCGAAAGCTGGCGCATGCTGCGCCGCTGTTGCCGGGACCTACTTGGGCCTTTTGGTTCCGTACTGTGACCGACCGCGAGAACGACCCTCAACGCCCGAAGCGTCCAACGCGCCACGCACGATGTGATATCGCACGCCGGGCAAATCTCTCACGCGACCACCCCTGACCAGAACCACCGAGTGCTCCTGCAGGTTGTGCCCCTCACCGGGGATATATGCATTCACTTCTACCCCGTTGGAAAGACGCACCCTGGCGATCTTTCGCAGAGCCGAGTTGGGCTTTTTAGGGGTCATGGTGCGTACAAGCGTGCAAACGCCACGTCGCTGCGGTGAGCTCACCTTGGACTGCGTCCTGACGCCACGAAGCGAGTTATACGAGTAACTCAGCGCAGGTGACTTGCTCTTGTTCTTGGGCGACTTGCGCCCTTTTCGTATCAACTGATTGATGGTCGGCACTTGATCCTCCCCGTACCCTCACTCACACGTGTCTCGACTCACGG
>CAZMAI010000283.1:0-1348 GCA_964564195.1 uncultured Anaerolineales bacterium
GGTGTCCCGCGAGACGCCCATCAAGGGACCTGCCCTGCTGTATGCCGGCCCACTGTGCGTCGCGGGATTGAGCGATGACGTCCAGGAGACGCCGCTGTCTGCCGTGACGATGCACTGTTCGGCCGTGGGTTCACTCACCTGTCCCGCCGAAGGCTAGGGCCTCCTTTCCGTGGCTTTGCACCCGTGGTAAGTAAGGTACGCTCGGATCGTTGGCACGGACGGCACTCTGGTGTGTCGACGGTGAGTCGTTGGATGCTGTATCCAGGCCGGCGATATTGAGAGAGGATGTGCCTGACAGGCAGGCGGTGGGACGAACCGTGGATGGCAGAGCCCGTTTGGCACAACGGGACAAGAATGAGGATATGCCGAAACAAGGGAGATCGTCCGGTGCGGATGGGAGAGGGCCCGACAGCGCTGCAGACGTGCATCGTTGTGCAAACCCGCCTTTCCGCATTCGGGCTCCTGCAATAGCAGAAGCAAACGTCTTTCACAAGGCCACCACTGATGTGGCACCCGCTTGTGAGAATATAGTCCACTCCCAACATAGCATAGAGACCGCGTAAGCGCAATACCTTTTTCTGCAACATCTCGGAATTGCAGCGGCATCAGTGCCGCTCTGCGAGCGAGTGGCGATGATGTATTGGGCAGGTTGGGGGGGCGGACGGACCACTGGCCGGGCAGCCTGGCAACCGAAGGCTGTTACCGGCTCGCTGGCCTGCACGCTGCTACGCGTCGCCGTAGATCCGCTGCATATCTGGCAGTTCCGTGCAATACCAGTGTGCCCACAGCGCGGCGTGCTGAAAGGCAGCCGAGAGCAGGGCGAGAGGGGCATTGAAGAGCAGTCCGGGCAGGTATAGCACCAGCGGGCCCAGGGTATAGATCGGGTTCTCAACCAATCCCCATAGGCCCTCGCGCACCAAGGCAGGGCGGCGGATCGGGTGAAAGTGGTCAACGCCAAGCGCGCGACGCCAGCCGAAATGGCGCAAGATGTCGACGATCAACCACGCCCAGGGCACCAGCAGCACCAGGCTGACCGAGAGGCGAAGAGCGAGGGTCAGCGACCAGGCGCCGCGGTTGGCGATCGCCAGCGCGGCCAGCGCCAGCACCCGCCATAGGGCCAAGTCCGCAAACCCGCAGGCGTAGAGGATAAAGGCGTTGCGGCCGAAACGGGTGCTTAAGGCGCGGTGGTGCAACTCGGCGCGCCAGGCCAGCATGACATAACCTTGATGGATGATCGCAGCGCCTACGCTGAACCAGAGCCAGAGGGTGGCGGGCAGGCCGAACAGGTCGCCGCGCTGGCTGACGCGACCGCCCAGCAGAGCCACCGCCAGCACCAGCAGCGCGACCA
>CAZMAI010000283.1:1448-3355 GCA_964564195.1 uncultured Anaerolineales bacterium
GTATCGACCTTCGACCTTCGACCTTTGACCTACTACACTGAAACCAGCCGTCGCGCGGACGTTCAGACGTTCAGACGTTTTGACGTCCCGACGTTCCCTACGGCCCCTGTATCTCCAGCCATAGCAGGAACAACTCCACCGCCAGGACCAGAGGGATGATCACCACCCACTCGTTGACCTTGAGCCAGCGGGGCAGGGTGAGGTCGCCATAGTCGCCCCAGCGCTGGATGCCGCCGCGGACTTTTGGATAGATCTCGGCGAACAGGGCCGAGCCCAGCAGGATGCCTGGCATGCCGGCGACCAGGGCGTCCAGATGGCCGTTGCCGATCGCGCCGGAGAGGGTGCCGGGGCAATAGCCCAGCACGGCAAAGCCCACACCAAAGATCAGCCCGCCGATGACGTTGATGCCCAGTGACCCCGCTTTGACCGACAGTTGCACCCAGCCCAGGTGCTTCATCAGGTGGATGCCCAGCATGCCCGTGACCATGGCGCTGAGCATGATCTTGAGCACAGTGTGGTCCGTGAGCAGCAACTGTCCCAGGATCACGTCATAGTCTGTCACCCCGCCCTTGTGCAGGAACACGCCAAAGAGGATGCCAAACAGCAGCCCCCAGACCAGGTCCATGCGCTTGTTGCGTGTGTCTTTCATGGTGCCGCCTCCTCAGCCTGCGCCGTAGATGAGCAACGCAGCGGCGATGCCCCCGGCGAAAAAGCAAATGGCCGAGATCCAGCTGGAGACGGCGAGTTGCATGGTGCCACTGATGCCGTGGCCGCTGGTGCAGCCGCCCGCCCAGCGCGCGCCAAACCCCATGAATACCCCGCCCACCAGCGCGGTGAGCAGCCGTGGCCACGCTACGGGCCCAAAGGCGGCCACCCAGCGCGCGGGCACCCAGGTCAGCGCGAAATCGCCCGAAGTCCAGGCGGAGAGAAAAGCGCCGATGGCGATGCCGAGCACCAGCATCCACTGCCAGTCGATGCGGATGCCGATGCTCTTGTAGTAGGGCTCCTCGGCGACCTTGTCCCCTCTCAGGAGCCGCTTGATCATGCCCGAGGTGGTGGCAAAGGCCGTGGAGCACCCCAGCGGCTTTTTCGAGATCAAAAAGGTCAGCCAGCTGAGTACGCCGATCCCGATGCCGGCCGCGTAGGGCGACCAGCGCGATGCGGTGAGCCAGTCCATCGTCCCTCCTCCTAGATCAGCTCAACATCCAGATCGACATCCAACAACACCCGGGCGCCGTGCGGCGAGACGCAGACGGCGCAGGCCTTGCTGAGGCCGGCGGCCGCATAGCCGGTCATCCCGCCCGCCACGTTGTACACCTCGCGAAAGCCATAGCCCTGCAGCATGCTGGCCGCCATGCCGGAGCGGTTGCCGGTGCTGCAGATCACGCAGGTGGGCCGCGCGGGATCCAGCTCGCCGTGGCGCGTGCGCAGATCGGGCGCAGGAATGTTGATGGCGCCCTCGATGTGCTCCTCGTCGAATTCTGCCCCGGCGCGGACATCCAGCAGCACCAGCGCGCCGTTGCCCTGTATGCGCTCCTGCAGCCCATGGGCAGAGAGGATCGGCAGCGTCGCGGTATCGAGCCCCGCCGTGGCCCAGGCGTTCATGCCGCCCTCGAGATAGGCGTTGATCCCGTCGATCCCCACCCGGCGCGCCCAGGTCACCGTCTCGGCCACCTGCCCGGGATTGTCGGCTACGACCGCGATCTCGGCGTCAGGGTCCAGCAGCCACCCGACAAAGGTGGGCAGGTTGCCCGCCATACCGATGTTGAGCGCGTCCGCTACATGATGCCCGCCAAAGGCGTCATAGTTGCGCACATCAAGGATCACCGGCGAGCGGTCCTTGACCCTCTTCTCAAAGGCATGAGGCCGCAGCGGCTCGGGGCTGGGCAGGCTCGAGACCAGTGCCG
>CAZMAI010000284.1:0-1807 GCA_964564195.1 uncultured Anaerolineales bacterium
TGCACCTCGTCCCTGATATTAGCAGATACTAACATCAGTCTACCCATTCACCGCCCTCTGTCAAACGAGCGGGCAGGTTGACCAGATAGGCCAGGACGAAGAATACCCAGTGAGCGAGCTCAGGCACAAAGAGGGCATTGTCGATGAGGCCATGAGCAAACATGGCCGCCAGTCCGCCCAACAGACCCACGAGCACCACGCGCGAGGCTGCGGCGTGCACCTTCCATCTCCTCGCAACAGGCGCCACTGCAGCGGCCAGTGCTCCCAGGAACAACAGCAGGCCGGGCAGACCGGTCCGGACCAGGAGATCCAGGAACAAGTTGTGCGGATGGGAGAGCCAGCGCTCGATCTCTGCGCCAGGCAGAATATAGTCTCCGTAATAGTAGAGAAAGTTGTCGAGGCCTACACCGGTCCACAGGTGATCCTGGGCCATCCCCCAACTCGATTCCCAGAGCTGGAGGCGCAGGAACGTGGTGCCGCTCCGCAGGTCCAGCAAGGATGCAAAGCGCTCCGTCTGCATCAGCGGGATCAGGCAGAGCCCCAGGAGGGCAAGGACAACAAGGGTGATAGTGCGCACGCGCCTGCCCTTGAGCAGGCCGACAAGCACAAGACCCGCCGGCACGCCAAGCAACCAGGCGCCACGCGAATAAGTGAGGATGATCGCCAGGAAGATCGCCCCTGCCCCGGCTGCCCAGACCCATCTCTTCCTGCGGCTGCCCGATGCCCCCTCACCCGCTTCCATGGCAACCGATAATCCCAGCGGCAGCATCCGCTCCAGGTAGAGCGCCAGATTGTTGGGAGATCCAAAGAAACCACGCGCGCGCCTGACTCCCTCCGCCTCGATGACCCCCGCGGGAGAGGGGTAGCGCAGGAGGGCATAGAGCGCCACGCCGACGGAGGAGGCAAACAAGCCTGTCACCAACCGTTGCCAGATACGGCGGTCGGCGCCAGTGAGACGCAGCAGGAGATACAGCAGCGCCGGCTCGGCCACCGCGGTACGGAACTCGCGCAAGGCCTCCCGCTGATACTCGGCATGCCACGCCCCGGTCCCCGCCCAGACCACAAAAGCGAGCAACAGCAGATCGACCCATTTCAGCTGCTTGAGTTGGGGAGGCCAAAAGCGCTCGCCCCCGAGTATGGCGGCGCCTGCCCGGGCCAGCACGGCGCAAAGCACGGCCAACTCGGTGATCGAAAAGGTGCCAGGGCCCAGCCCGACATGCAACGGTGCCAGGGGTATTGTGGCGACCGCGACGAGCAGTGCCGCATCGGGACGCGAGAGCGCCGCCATCCCGTACAGGGCCAGGACCCCAAGCCGCAGCATCGACCCCGGTGCCACCACGGCGAGCCCAAAGACGAGCGCGATTGCCGCGAGAATCCAGCCCCCCGGCAGGGCATCGACTCGAGCGCGCGCCCACCGGTAGGGGCGTCGCCAGTCGATCAGCCGGAGTCCCTGGACGATGCCCGCCAACAACCAGGCGCCCAGCAGGAGCGAGAAAACGACGGTCATCCAGAGTCCCGTCACGTCCGGCCTTGCGCCAACCTGGAGTGCCCGAATGGCTTCGATCTGCGCGACCGTGCCCACCAGCGTGGCCGTGCGCCTCTCCGACGCTGCCGTCCTCACCACCGGGAAACGGGCGGTCCCGTGGTCCGGGGCATTCAGAATGATGGTGCGCGCATGGGGCGCCAGCACCCGTAAGGCGCCCTGCAGCCCCTCAGCCTCCATCTCCACGTACAGATGGGACCCGTACAAGTCGATCGAGACGGCACGCTCCTCGGAGGCGGGCAGGCCCGCCGGAAGGAGAGAGGA
>CAZMAI010000284.1:1907-3342 GCA_964564195.1 uncultured Anaerolineales bacterium
CATCCACACGTCTGTCGTACGCCCCTGACCAAAAGCCATAGGCCTTGACGCCCAGCACATCGAAATAGGGCGCCCCACCCAGGCGATAGATCTCCCGCAGGAACAGGACATCGTTCGTGTTTCGCCCGGAGTTCTCGGTGTTGGGAGCCATTCCACCCGCGATAACCAGCGCATCCGGATCGACGGCACGGATGGCAGTGGCAGCCTCTTTGAGCAGGGCCACATATCCCGCGGGATCGATCGCCCCTCTGCCCCAGTGGGGATAGATGTTGGGCCGGTCCCAGATCTGGTAGGCTCGGATTTGATCACCATACCGCTCCGCAATCGCAGCGGCGAACCGCGCATAGGACGCCGGGTCTTCCGGCGGGGCCCATGGATTGTTGGCCTCGCGAGCGGGTCGTGCCCAGTCCGGTGCACGCTCCAGCACAGCCACGATCTGCAGCCCTTGCCCGTGCACCAGAGGCAGGACCTCGTCCCAGAAACCCCACTCAAAGCGCCCGGGCTCCGGCTCCAGCGCGTCCCAGTACAAGTGCTGCACCAGCGTGCCGTAGCCCAGGGCCTGGACGGTGCTCAGCGCCTCGAGCACCTCGAGGTTGGTGCTATACCGCTCCAGGGCCACGTTGATGCCGGCCCTGGGCGATTCCAGCACCGGCTGGTCGGTATCCAGGCCTGACGCGATGCCCCGCCGCTGCCACCGGTAGGCACTCACGTCCTGGGCGGCAACCGCCAGCAGCGCGATCAAGAGGATCACGCGCACCAGTACGCCGGCGACGTCAAGCAGCGTCTGTCGTCTCGATCGCATCATGGCTCCCCTGTCGCTGCAGGCCCACGCAAATAGAGGCAGCGGCTATCATGACGATCAAGCATCGGGGTCAGGCTCCGCGGCGGAGGGCGCAGCCGAATGCCGGTGCAGGTGCACCAGCAGCACGGAGATGTCGGCAGGATTGACACCGGCGATACGGGCCGCCTGACCGACGGTATCCGGCCGGTAGCGATCCAGCCTCTCGCGGGCCTCCATCCGCATCCCGTGCATGTTCGCATAGACGAGATCGGGCGGTATCCGCCACGCCTCCAGCCTGTGCGCACGCGCCACCTGTTGCTGTTGCTTGGCCACGTACCCTTCGTACTGAATCTCGACCAGGGCCTGTTCCAGAACCTCCGCGGGCACATCCCCCCTCGGCGGCGCAAATTGGCGCACGATCTCTAGTGTCGCCCCGGGGCGCTTGAGCACCTGGTAGGCGGGCATGGCCTGCACCAGCGCCTCCAGACCTATGTGCTGCAGGTAAGGGTTGACGACGTCGGGGGACAGGCTGACCCGCTTGAGTCGCTCGATCTCGGCTGCGATCCCCTCGCGCCTGGCCGCCACCGCACGCCAGCGATCATCGCCGATCAGGCCTACATCGTGCGCAAGATCCGCCAGACGGAGGTCGGCATT
>CAZMAI010000285.1:0-3329 GCA_964564195.1 uncultured Anaerolineales bacterium
GCCCGATGATCTCCCCCAGAGTCGTGCGGATCTCTTCACCGATGATCACCCGTTCAGGCGCCAGCGCTGCGACCTCGTACGCCCCATGGATGGCGTTATGGTCGGTGATCGCGACCACATCCACGCCGTTGCGATCCATGCACCGCAGAATCGCCTGCGGCTGCGATATCGAGTCGGAAGAATGATACGTGTGCACGTGCAGGTCCACTCTCATGGCAACCCCACCTCTGTGCGCGAGTATATCCGCTGGCGGGCGTTCTGTCGACGCTGACGCGCCGGGCACTTGCAGACCCGCGTGCCGTTAGGCCATAATGCTCCTGGTCAATCATGATCGTACTCACAGGTGAAAGGACAAGCCATGACAGCCACACTCAAGATACGGACCGACCAACCCGGCGCCACCATCGACCCGAATATCTACGGGCACTTTGCGGAACACCTGGGACGCTGTATCTATGGCGGATTCTGGGTGGGCCCCGACTCGGACATTCCCAACGTCCGCGGCATTCGCACCGATGTCGTCGAGGCGCTGCGCGCCATTCGTATCCCGGTGCTGCGCTGGCCCGGCGGCTGCTTTGCTGACGAGTATCACTGGCAGGACGGCATCGGCCCGCGCGAGCAGCGCCCGGTGATGATCAACACCCACTGGGGCGGCGTCACCGAGGACAATGCCTTTGGTACCCACGAGTTCCTGGACCTGTGCGACCAGCTCGGCTGCGAGCCCTACATCTGCGGCAATGTCGGCAGCGGCACGGTGCGCGAGATGCAGCAGTGGGTCGAGTATCTGACCTCTAGCGGCAAGTCGCCGATGAGCGACCTGCGCCGCGCCAACGGCAGAGAGGAGCCGTGGCGGATAAAGTACTGGGGCGTGGGCAACGAGAACTGGGGATGCGGCGGCAATATGCGCCCCGAGTACTATGCCGACGAATACCGGCGCTACCAGACCTATCTGCGCAACCTCTCGGGTAACACCCTGTTCAAGATCGCCTGTGGCGCCAACCGTGAGGACTATCGCTGGACAGAGGTGCTGATGGATGTGGCCGGCAGCCGCATGCACGGCCTGAGCCTGCACTATTACACCGCCCCGGGGCCGTCCTGGCGCGAAAAGGGCTCAGCCACCGAGTTCGGCACCGAGGAGTGGTTCGAGGTGCTGAGTCGAACGATGTTCATGGAGGAGCTGCTGACCACACACGGTGAGATCATGGACCGCTACGACCCGGACAAGCGTGTAGCGCTGATCGTGGACGAGTGGGGCACCTGGTACCGGGTCGAGCCCGGCACCAACCCGGGGTTCCTGTACCAGCAGAACACGCTGCGCGATGCGCTTGCGGCGGGCATCAATTTCAACATCTTTCACGCGCACAGTGATCGCGTTCGCATGACCAACATCGCCCAGACCGTGAATGTGCTGCAGGCGATGGTGCTCACCGAGGGCGAGCGGATGGTGCTCACGCCCACGTACCACGTGTTCCACATGTACCAGGCGCACCAGGGCGCCACTTACCTGCCCAGCGAGCTCAGTGGCCCCGACTATGAGATGGACGGGAAGCACATTGGCGCGCTGCATGCCTCGGCGTCGCGCGATCCCGAGGGGGGCTTGACCATCTCGCTGTGCAACCTCGATCACGAGCACGACATCGATGTAGAGATCGATCTCGGCGGGGCCGCCGCGAGCAGCGTCACGGGCCAAATCCTGACCGCAGGCACGCTGCAGGCGCACAACACTTTCGACGAGCCTGAAGTAGTCAAGCCGGCTGCCTACGAGGGAGCCCGCCTGGCCGCTCCAGGCCTCACGATGCGCATGCCTGCCCACGCGGTGGTGGTACTGCGGGTCGCGTAGGCACCGTTCGCAGGACAGAAACAGACAACGAGCCGGCGGTTGTATGACAACTGCCGGCTCGCCTATCGGCATCGGGCAACGCCTAGACTTGGTCCCAGAGTTTGCGAATCAGTGCCGCAGAATCAGTCAGCGCCTGGCCTTTGTCAGCGCCCAGGATCTTGCACTCAAAGGTCATAAAGCCGTCATAGCCGATGCGCTTGAGGGCTGCCAGGCCCGGCCTGAAATCGAGATGCCCGGCACCCGGCTCAAAGCGGTTGCTATCGGCCAGGTGCACATATCCGAGATAATCCTTGGTGGCCTCGATCGCCTTGCCCAGGTCAATCTCTTCGATGTTCATGTGGAAAAAGTCGGCCATGAAGCGGATGTTGGGACTGCCTACTGCCTCGCAAACCCTGTGCGCCTGGCCTAGCCGCTGGATGAACTGCGACTCGTAACGGTTCAGCGGCTCGATGATCAGGTACACGCCCGCATCCTCGGCCACCGGCGCGATCTCGGCCAGTTCCTCGATCAGGATCTCCTCCTGCAGCTCATAGAGCGTCTTGGGGGGCGCGGGGGGGTCCATCTCCGGGCGGCGGATGGGCACGCAGATCGACCCAATCGCGCCCAATCGACCCGCCAGGCGCAAGCCATCCTTGACCGCGGCCACGCCCTGCCGGCGAATATCGGGATCCTTGGACAGCAAATTGCCGCCGCCGCCCGCGATGCAGAGGCGAATATCGTTCTCCTTGCACATGCGACCGATCTCATCCCAACCCAGATCGCGGTACCTGGCTCCGATCTGGATGCCCTGGAAGCCGTACTTGGCCAGATTCTTGAGGACTTCGGGGAAGCTATCACCAGGGACGATCGGCTCTGCGTCGAACCAGCTCTCATAAGTGCCCAGTTTGATCATGTTGCCCTCCGTGTGATGGTGAGTGCGGGCGGCCAGGATGGCCGCCCGCACGAGTTTGAATGCCTACTCGTCGATCTTCCAGTCCGCCAGGCCCTCGGGCAGCGCCTTGGGCTGCCGGCAGGTGGTGGTCAGTTCGACGTGCTTGCCTTCGGCAGATGCCTCGTGGATGGCATTGATGATGTCCACCACGTGCGCGGCCATCTCGCCGCTGGCGCGATGCGGCCGCTTGCTCTTGATGGCCTGGGCCATATCGGCCACGCCCACGCCGCGGCTGTTCTGGTTGTAGCTAAAGGTCGACTCGATCGGCTCCCATTCCTTGCTGTTGGCCCGGCGCAGGTACAGGGTGCCCATAAAGTTGTTCGGGTCGATGCAGCGCAGCGAGCCCTCGGCGCCATAGATCTCGATGTGCGGCAGATCGGTCTGCCAGACGTCAGCGGTCATCAGGAACTGGCACACGGCGCCGTTGGCAAAGTCGAACAGTCCGGCGATGTGGCTGGGGGCGTTGACCTTACGCAGCTGGCCGCCGCGCTCGCGCTCGGGCCAGGTGATGCGGGCCGAGCCGGTGACCCTCTTGACGGGGCCGAGCAGGTTGATCAG
>CAZMAI010000286.1:0-3318 GCA_964564195.1 uncultured Anaerolineales bacterium
CGGCATGTTCGCATGGCAGAACGCAGCCTCCAACCCTTGATGCATCGTCAGCGCGAGATGAGCTGGGATCAGATCTGGATGCGCGACGTATCGGTACAGGTTGAGGATGAGCTGGCGATCTACCGGGAGGAGTTCCCGATGATCCTGGATGACCTGGCCAGAATGCCACCCGGAAGACCAGTGGTCGCTGAAGGAGCGGCACTCTTGCCCGAACTCGTCGCACCCTTGCTGTCGGACGCGCACCAGGCGATCTGGATCGTCCCAGCCGAGGAATTTCAACGCCAGGCTTACCGTCAACGGGGCCCGTGGGTCCAGCAGATCCTCAGTGAGTGCACAAACCCGCAAGCCGCCTGGGAAAACTGGATGGCGCGTGACGCAGCGTTCGCCCGCCGCATCGCCAATCAGGCTATCTCCAGAAGACTGGCTCTCATCTGCGTCGATGGCCAGCGGACGGTTGACCAGGTATCCGCCCAGGTGGAGGCATGGCTCGCGCCCTACCTGAGGCAGTGATCTTGGATTGGAACCAAAGAGCCCCCGCTTCGGCGCGACCATCAGCAGCGCCAGCGCGGGGGCTCGCGTAGGATCCTCTCGCTACTTGTTCACCACGTTCTGTAGCTCGCCCTTGATATAGCCGGCGACATTGTCCACAGCAGTCTGCATCAGCCGTGCTCGGGCCGAGCGCGTTGCCCAGGAGATGTGCGGGGTCACGTAGCAGTTCTTGGCCGTCAGCAGCGGGTGATCCGCCGGCGGCGGCTCCACGTCGAGCACGTCCAGACCTGCGCCCGCCAACTCGTCGTTATTCAGTGCGTCTGCCAGCGCCTGGCTGTCGATAACAGGCCCGCGGCTCGTATTGATGACAAAGGCCGTCTTTTTCATCAACTTGAGCGTCTCTGCGTTCAGCATGTTCTCGGTGTCGGGCGTCAGGGGCGTGTGGAAAGTCACGACATCGCTCCGCTGCAGCAGTGTCGGGAAATCCACCATGTCAACCTCTGGATCGCCCGAGTCTGGGACGAACTCATCATAGGCCACGATCTTCATGCCAAAGGCTTTGGCTACAGAGGCCGAGTTGCGTCCGATACGCCCATAGCCCACCACGCCCATGGTCAGGCCATGCAGCTCGATCATCGGAAAGTCCCAGTAGCACCAGTCGTCCGACCGAGACCAGCGACCCTCGCGAACCGTCTCGGCGTGATACCCCACATGCTGGGTCAAATTGAGCACGTGCGCCATGACCATCTGTGCCACCGACTGCGTTCCGTACGTGGGGATATTGGACACCGCGATGCCCTTTTCCTTGGCTGCGTCCGTATCGACCACATTGTACCCGGTCGCCAAAACGCAGATGAACCTGAGGCTGGGGAGTTGGTCCATGATCTCACGCGAAAGGACCACCTTGTTGACCAGCAGCACCTCAGCGTCCTTTGAGCGCTCCAGCACCTGATCTTCGGGCGTCCTGTCATAGATCTCCGTGTCGCCCAGCGCCTCCAGGCCCTCCCAGGTGAGGTCGCCAGGGTTCAGCGTGCCCCCATCCAGTACGACGATTTTCATGGTTCCTCCTGAACACTGCTTGTTCCACTGCCTAGAACCAGCACGCCAGCGCGAGTCTGGTTCAGCTATCTCTACTTTGATGATACCCGCTCTTGGGCGGGGTGCCAAGTCATAGAGTTGGCAACGACCTTTCGTTTTCGTATAGTGAGCGCCAGATACATTGCAGCAACGAGGAGCCTCGATGCCGCTCGGCCTATCCATCTTTACGAACAACGTCTTGCCGTCGTTCATCGTCATTGGCGTCGGCTATCTGCTCGAACGCCGTATAAAGGTCGACAAACGCACGCTTTCACGGCTCGCGATCTACGTCCTCACCCCTTGTCTGGTGTTTTCTTCAATTATCAACTCAGAGGTCGAACCGTCCCAGTTCGGCCGTATGACCGCGTATGTCATCATCTTTACCTTGGTCATGATCGCGCTGGGCTACCTTGCCGGGCGCCTGCTCGGATGGTCGCCTCAGGAGATCAAGGCGCTGATGCTCAGCATCGCATTCACCAACTCTGGGAACATGGGCCTATCGATCATCCTCTTTACATTCGGTGAGGACGGCTTTGCTCTCGGAGCGACCTACTTCGTCGCGACGAATCTAACCGCCAACACCCTGGCCGCCTTTATCGCCGCTCACGGCCGGGGGTCGCTGGGGCGTACCCTGCTACAGGTGCTCAAGCTGCCTGGCATCTATGCTTTCGCCCTCGCACTGCTCCTTCGCCCGGTCGGCGAGCTCCCTGCGATCGTCATGCGACCAGTATCGCTCATCGCACAGGCCCAGATTCCGGTGATGCTGATGATGCTGGGCGTTCAGCTCGCCCAGACAAAGCTCGCCAGCCGGCTCAGCGATATCTCCGTGGGCGTCGTCCTGCGACTGGTCGGCGGCGCTGCCGTGGCCTTTGTGCTAGCCCCGCTGATCGGTCTCGCCGGACTGGCGCGCCAGGTCGCCATCGCGCAGTCATCAACGCCAGCGGCGGTGAGTTCGGCGTTGATGGCCATCGAGTTTGGCGCTGACGCTGATTATGTCGCTAGTGTCATCTTTTTCTCCACGCTTCTGAGCAGCGTTACTATGAGCCTGCTGCTCGCGCTGCTGGTTGGATAGACTATTCCGCAGGAAAGGATCGTCATGGAACAATATGAGAACTACCTCGAGTCTGAGCAGGGTCGGTTCCTTTCAGAGCTGCTAACCCTTTACGCCATTCCCAGCATCTCCGCGCTGCCCGAGCATGCGCCAGAGGTGCGCCGCGCAGCGGAATGGGTGAACAACAGGCTGACCGCAGCAGGTATGGAAAACGTCCAGACGCTAGAGACTGGCGGGCACCCCGTGGTCTATGCGGACTGGCTCCATGCGCCCGACCGCCCCACCGTCATGATCTATGCCCATTTTGATACACAACCCGTCGATCCAATCGAGCTCTGGGCCCATCCGCCCTTTGAGCCCTATTGCGACGGCGATCGGATCTATGCGCGCGGCGCCTCGGACGACAAGGGTCCGCTGATGATCGTCGTCACGGCGCTGGAGGCCCTGCTGGCCACGCGCGGCGCCCTCCCGCTGAATGTCAAAGTGCTGTTTGAAGGGCAGGAAGAGATCGGCAGCCCGCAGCTACAAGCCTTTGTGGCCTCGCACAAGGACTTGCTGGCCTGTGACGTGGTCTTGAACGCCGATTCCGGGCAGTTCAGCGAGAGCGAGCCGGCCATCACGGTGGGCTTGAAGGGGATTTGTGGCCTGGAGCTGACGGTGCGTGGGCCCGATCACGATGTCCACTCTGGCATCTACGGAGG
>CAZMAI010000287.1:0-3317 GCA_964564195.1 uncultured Anaerolineales bacterium
CGCGAGGACGGCGGCGAGGGCAAAGGGGTGTTCTGCGCCCGCACCGTCGACGGCGGCCGGAGTTGGGCGCTACGCTCCTGGGTGGTGCAGCCCCCGGCAGGTTACGCCATCATGCCCTCTACCATGCGGCTGCCCGGCGGGGCGCTGCTGTCGGCAGTGCGCTGTCACGAGGCGGGCGAGTTCGACCGCGGACAGCACTGGATCGACCTGTACCGCTCTGACGATGACGCCCTCACCTGGCGACACCTCTCCCGGCCGGTGCCGGATACGGGCCAGGGGGGCAATCCGCCGGCGCTGGTGCTCCTGCAGGACGGCCGCCTCTGCCTGACCTACGGCTATCGCGCCGCGCCTTTCGGCATCCGGGCGCGCCTGAGCGCCGACGAGGGCGCCACCTGGGGAGCCGAGATCATCCTGCGCGACGACGGCGGCAGCCACGACCTGGGCTATACGCGAACGTTGCAGCGCCCCGATGGCACCGTGGTCACGGTCTACTACTATAACGATACCCCGGGCGGGGCGGCCTATATCGCCGCCACCCTGTGGCGCCCCTGAGGGCGATCATGCAAACGATCCCCTCTGCAATCTTGTTACCAGGCACCTCGATCGAACTGGCGCGGCCCCTGCCGCGGCCAGCCGGGCTCCGGATGGCCCTGTTGGACTTTGACGGGACGCTGTCGCTGATCCGCGCGGGCTGGCAGGAGGTAATGGCTGACCGCATGGTGGCCGACCTGCTCGCGCTGGAGACGGGCGAGAGCGCCGAGGCGCTGCGGGCCGAGATGATGGCCATGATCGACCGCACCACGGGGCAACCCACGGCGCAGCAGATGGACGCCTTTCGCCAGGCGGTCATCGAGCGCGGAGGCGCACCCCACGGCACCGAGGCCTGCATGGAACGCTACAGGGCCGATCTGGCGCAAGTGATCGACGGGCGCCGACGCGCCCTGGCCAGCGGCGAGGCCCCGGCGGAGCGCTACCTCCTGACCGGCGCACGCGGCCTGCTGGAGGGGCTTCGGGCACGGGACATCGCCATGTTCCTGGCCAGCGGTACCGATCACGACCAGGTGGTGCTGGAGGCCGATCTGCTGGGCCTGACCAACTATTTCGCGCTGGGCATCTCCGGCGCGGTGCCGCCGCCGGGGGAGTTCACCAAGGACCTGCTGGTGGACCGGCTCGTGCGCGAAAAGATCTACCGTGGCGATGAGATCCTGGGGATCGGTGACGGCCCGGTGGAGATCGCCGCCGTAGCGCGCGTGGGCGGCGTGGCGATCGGCGTCGCCAGCGATGAGCAGCGCCCTGGCCGGCTGAACCCGGACAAGCGCGAGCGGCTGACCGCCGCCGGCGCCCACATCATCGTTCCAGATCTGTCAGAACACGAAATACTGCTCCGCTATCTGTTTGACCAGGGCGCCTGACGCCCGGGGAGGTGGCCATGCCTTACGAGATCTTTGACCGGAGCGCGCTGCGACTACTGCCGCTGGATGAACGCATCCACGACATGCAACTGGACGAGGTGCTGCCGCTGGATGCCCCTCGGCAGGGTACCTATGAGGGCGAGGCGCTCCAGATCCTTGCGGACCGCGTGCTTGCGGCACACCGGTCGGGCCGCCCCGTGATCCTGATGATGGGTGCCCACCTGATCAAGGTTGGACTGTCGCGCTTTATCATCGACCTGGTGCAGCGCGGCGTCATCACCCATATCGGCTGCAACGGCGCCTGCGCCATCCACGACTATGAACTGGCGCGCATCGGCGCCACCACCGAGAGTGTGGCGCGGTACATCTCCGAGGGCCAGTTCGGCCTCTGGGAGGAGACCGGCTATCTGAACGACGTGGTGCGCGAGGGGATTGCCGAGGCGATGGGCGCTGGCGAGGCCATCGGCCGCTGGATCGCCGAGTCGGGTTTCGCGCACGAGGATCTGAGCATCCTGGCGGCCGCCTGGCGCGCCGGTGTGCCCGTCACCGTGCATGTGGGCATCGGCAACGACATCATCCACGAACACCCCAATTGCGACGGCGCCGCCTGGGGCGAGGCCAGTTACCGCGATTTCCTGGTGTTCACCCAGACCGTCACCCGGCTGCAGGGCGGCGTGCTGCTCAACTATGGCACCGCCGTCATGGGCCCCGAGGTATATCTCAAGGCCCTGGCCATGGCCCGCAACGTCGCCCACCAGCGCGGCGAGCAGATCAACCTGTTCACCACGGCCGTGTTCGATCTGCAGGACCTGGGCCCGGACGCGCACCACACCCCGGACAAGAGCCAGCCCGCCTACTACTTCCGGCCGCTCAAGACCATCCTGGTGCGCACGGTGCAGGACGGCGGCGAGAGCCACTATGTGCGCGCCGATCACCGCGTAACACTCCCGGCGCTGTACCGGTTTATCCTGGACGGCCTCGGGGAGGATGCGCCCCATGGATGAGCGCAGGCTGCAGGCGCTGCTCGATCGCTTTTCCGACGTGCGCATCCTGGTCGTGGGCGACTATTTCCTGGATCGCTACCTGATCATCGACCCTGCCCTGGCGGAGGTCTCGCTGGAGACCGGCCGCACCGCACACCAGGTGGTCGCTGTGCGCAACAGCCCGGGTGCGGCGGGCACGGTGACCAACAACCTGTGCGCGCTGGGCGTGCGGGTCACGGCGCTGGGGATCATCGGCCAGGACGGCATGGGCTATGAGTTGCAGCGCGCGCTGCAGCGTAACGGCGTCGACACCACTCCCATGATCCAGACGCCCCAGCGCCTGACGCCGACGTACACCAAGCCCATGGAGCGGGCGCTTGACGGCACAGAGCGTGAGACCGAGCGCCAGGACATCAAGAACCGCAGCACTACGCCGCTGGTCCTGCAGCAGCGCCTGATCGAGGCAGTACGGCACCTGACGGCGCAGGTGGATGGCGTCATCGTCGCCGATCAGGTGCCGGAGGAGGACTGCGGCACGATCACGGCGCAGGTGCGTCAGGCCTTGAGGACGCTGGCTGAGGGGTTTCCTGACACGCCGATCGCCGTGGACTCGCGCGCACGCATCGGCGCCTTTCAGGGGCTGATACTCAAGCCCAACGAGCGCGAGGCCTGGGCTGCCGTGCACGGCAGCCCCCCAAATCGCCCGCCCACGCTGGATGAGGCTGCCGCCTGCGGCCTGACCCTGCAGCGCCGCAGCAACCGGCCCGTGTTTGTCACCGTGGGCGCGCGCGGCGTGCTCGTCGTCCATGACGACCAGGTGACTCACGTGCCGGCGCCGCCCGTCACAGGGCCGATCGACATCGTCGGCGCGGGTGATAGCGCGATGGCGGCTATTGTCACGGCGCTGTGCGCCGGCGCCACG
>CAZMAI010000288.1:0-3307 GCA_964564195.1 uncultured Anaerolineales bacterium
GCGCCGGTGAATCCCGGCGTCTGCTTGGCCAGCACGCCCAGGTCCACATCGGGGCCCAGCGGCTTGCCGCGCACGTGCACTTTGAGAATCGCCTCGCGGCCGCGGCGGTCGGGCCGCTCGATGACCACGCGCCGGTCGAAACGGCCGGGGCGCAGCAGCGCCGGGTCGAGAATGTCCGGGCGGTTGGTCGCCGCCAGGATGATGATCTTGGTGTCGGTGTCGAAACCGTCCATCTCCACCAGGATCTGGTTCAGCGTCTGCTCGCGCTCATCGTGGCTGCCGCCGAGGCCGGTGCCGCGCTGGCGACCGACAGCGTCGATCTCGTCCACAAAGATGATGCAGGGGCTGTTGCGCTTGGCCTGCTCAAACAGGTCGCGCACGCGGCTGGCGCCGACGCCCACGAACATCTCGACGAACTCTGAGCCGCTGATGGAAAAGAAGGGCACGCCGGCCTCGCCGGCAACAGCGCGCGCCATCAGCGTCTTGCCGGTACCGGGGGAGCCGACCAGCAGCACGCCCTTGGGGATGCGGGCCCCCAGCGAGGTGAACCGCGTCGGGTCCTTGAGGAACTCGACAATCTCCTCCAGCTCCTGCTTGGCCTCATCGGCGCCGGCCACATCCTCAAAGGTAACCGACGGCCGGTCGCCACTGACCATACGGGCGCGGCTCTTGCCAAAGGTCATCGCCTGGTTATTGCCGCTCTGCGCCTGGCGCATCATGTACATGAGAAAGACAAACATCAGAATCAGGGGCACGGCCTGGATCAGGATGATGCCCCAGTTCTGCCAGGCGCTGGGCTCGACCGCGACCACGCTGGATACAGCGCCGAGCTCATCCGCGGTGACGCCCAGGCTGGTGAGGGACTCACCCAACCCGATGCCGGGTTCTTTGCGCGAGGTATAGAGCACATCCTGGGACCCTTCGCGCACAGTCAACGAGAGACCGCCGTCGGCGTCCACCGCCAACTCCCGGACGTCGCCCTCTTTGACCAGCCGGGCTACCTGAGCCAGGTCGATCTCTGTAGACTCGGCGGGCGAGCCGATGAACGAGTAGAACAGGGCCACGCTGGCCACCAGGATCAAGAGATATACGAACGCGTTTTTCGACCAATCAGGTTTCATAGGCCTGAGGTTCCTCCACCGACGATCAACAGCCTGCTACCAGACTGGGCCCGAGGCACAGCCTGAGGCAACATTTACCATAATAGATTCTACCACCGATACAGGAAAGAGAGAAACAGAGCGCCCGACGCACAGGCCAGATGCCTGACTGCCGGGCGCTTGGTAGCGGTGCCACGAGGGCATTGTTACCGATGGTGGGCCCACCTGGATTCGAACCAGGGACCAACCGGTTATGAGCCAGTCGCTCTGCCGCTGAGCTATGGGCCCGGACGCGCTGCACGCGTTATAGCAGCGGACATATTACCATAGCGTCAGGGTGGCGTCAATCAGCGCGCCGGGCTAGATCGACTGGTGTGCGGCGGATGCCTTGCTCACCAGCAGCAAAAGCCCCCGTCCACCAGCAGGTTTGCGCCAGTGACAAAGGAGGACGCCTGGCTGGCCAGGAACACGGCGGGGCCGACCATTTCGTCCACGCTGGCGATGCGCTGCACCGGCGTGTCCGCCGCAAAGGCCACCAGTTGTTCCGCGACCTCGGGTCTCCGGTTCATCGGCGTCAGCGTATACCCCGGGCTGATTGCGTTGACCCGTATCCCCCGCGCCGCCCACTCCATGGCCAGGCTCTTGGTGAGGTGGATGACTCCCGCCTTGGCGCTGTTATAGTGTCCCTGCAGCAGGCCGCGGTTGACGATCACGCCCGACATGGAGGCGATGTTGATGATCGCTCCGCGGGCCTGAGGCAGCATGACGCGTGCCTCCGCCTGGCAGGAGAGAAACACGCCGGTAAGGTCCACGTCGATCATCCGCTGCCACTGCTCCAGCGGCATGTCCTCGGCCGGGGCCGCATTGGCGATGCCGGCCGCGTTGACGGCCACCTCCAGCGAGCCCCAGGCCTCGATGAGGGCGCCCATGGCGGCCGCGAGATCGTCGGGCCGGGTGACGTCGCCGGACAGCGCAAGGGCCGGGCGGCCCTGCGCCTCGATCTGCCCCGCCGTGCCGGCGCTGGCGTCGGCGTCCCGGTCGAAGCAAGCCACACTGGCGCCAGCCTCCGCGAGGCCCAGGGCGATCCCCTGCCCGATGCCGCTGCCGGCCCCGGTCACAAAGGCGTGCGAGCCATCCAGCCGAAACAAGTCCATGGTGAACATGCGTCGCTCCTTGTCGACATATCAGGTAGTTGGGGGCACCTCGACAGTCTACACCCCGGCAGGCTCGCTCGCCACTCTTCCCGACTGCCTAAGGTGTCGGCGTGTTTCCGGAATTGGCGCGATGCCGCATTAGTTGCGTGCGAGCGGCATAGGGAATATACTGGTGACTGTGGCGATGAGGCTCGCCTGGGGCAGATGCCCCTCGAACTGTCACAGGGTATGGTCGATGCCCTCTGAATGATAGCCTCTACGGGTCGGAGCTTGCGCTCTGGCCGGTAGAGGTTTTTTGTTTGGTGCGGTCTCGGCACCTCAACCACCTGGCGGTGCCTGTGAGACAGAAGAGGCTTGGGATCTGACGGATGGAATTGAGCTTTATCCTGGCTGAGCTGCTGGCAGCGCTGCGCGAACCCGGCTGCGCCCTCTGCCGCCTGCACGCCAACAGAGAGCGTCGCTACATCAGTACACTGCTGGCCGAGCAGACCAACGAGGCAAGGACCTTGAGGGCCTTTTCGGATTCGCACGGCTGGTGTGTTCCCCATGCGCGCAGGCTGG
The DNA here is from genome assembly GCA_964564195.1 of uncultured Anaerolineales bacterium. Taxonomy (GTDB): domain Bacteria; phylum Chloroflexota; class Anaerolineae; order UBA1429; family UBA1429; genus JAAYED01. The sequence goes on from CAZMAI010000288.1 coordinate 2,816, forward strand.
CCCAGACAAACGTCGAGGACTGGGGAGACATCCGCAAAACGGCCATTCTGTACGAAGCGGCCTGGGCCGGAGTCCGGTCTGCCCTGAGCATGTACGGGCAGGATGACCTCAACGAGAGCGCGCAGACCCGGTCCGTGACCGAGCAGACCCCGAAGCACCCAGAGGCAGCCGTCAGATCCGTGCCGGTTGCCTGGCATCGGAGAGGGCAGCCTGCCCCGGTGACGGAGCCATCCGCCAGGCAGCGGTTTGTCGAGGAGACAGAGGCGCGCCCATGCCCGCTCTGTCAGTCCATGGCCGAGTATGACACCCTGGTGTTGAGGGTCGTGGCGCCGGCACTGCGGCACGATCGTCTGCGGAAGGCCTGGCAGTCCGCAGACCCGGTCTGCCTGCCCCACCTGAATGCGCTGATCGAGCAACTGAGCGATGATCCGGATGAGGGTTGGCTGGTCAGCGATGCCTGCGGCAAGGTCGAAGTGCTGGCGCAAGGTCTGG
>CAZMAI010000289.1:0-3307 GCA_964564195.1 uncultured Anaerolineales bacterium
CGCGTCGAAAAGTACAACCAGCTGCTGCGCATTGAGGAGGAGCTGGGGGATGACGCGGAGTACGCCGGCCCTGCCTTTGTCGCTCACTGATAGGTGCGGTGCGGCGGCCAGAGGGCAGCGGGCGAGCCCGTTCGCGGGCCCGGGTGCGGTGGAGCCACCTGCTGCCCCATGTGGGGCAGATCGTCCCGCGGCGTGACCGGTCAAGCCGCGGCGATAGGGGCGTGCTTCGTTTTGGCCCGGTTTTGTGTCATGGTTGAGGGTAGATGATGGATTTTTCGCTTCTCTATGTGCATGGTCTGGCTACAGAGAGACTGCAGGAGGCAGAGCCGCCGGCGTGTTTCGGCGACCTGAACCTGGATCAAGTCTTTCAGTCGGTGGTCCGCCAGAGCAAGCCGTACAACCTGCTGCCGTTGTACTATACCCTGCCGCGGACGGAGCAAGACATCCGGTATCGTCAGGAGGTGTCTCGCGATCTGGAGCGTGACGCGGTGTCGCACTGCACCGATGCCTTTGCCCATGAGATGGTGGTCATGCGCCGCTTTCTCGATCTGGTGCCCACGCTGCGTTTTCCCTATCACATCGAGGGCTGGCTCCTTGAGGCGATCCTGGTCTACTGCGGCGCGGTGCGCGGCCTGTCAGAAGGTCTGAGTGGCATGTCGCTGAGCTCGCCGGGGATGATGAGCCTGCGCGAGTATCTGGCCGCCTATGTGGCATCGCCGGCCTTTCTGGAGTTGGACCGAGGCGCTCGCGAGGTGAAGCAGGAGCTGGCCGCCATCCGCTACAGCGTGATCATCAAGGGCAACTCGGTCCGCGTGCAACTCTACGAGGGCGAGACCGATCTCAGCGAGGATATCGAGCGGACCTTTGACAAGTTCAGGCAAGGCGACGTCAAGGACTATACCACCAACCAGACGCTGGCGGCGGGCATGAACCATGTGGGCGCGCAGATCCTGGAGGGTGTCGCCAGGCTGTGTCCCGACGCGTTCGCTCACCTGGATGTATTTATCCGCACTCACAGCGACTTTGTCGACCCGACCGTTGCCCGGGTGGATCGCGAGTTGCAGTTCTTTACGGCGTATCTGCAGTACATTCGCGGTATCCGGCGCGCAGGGCTGGCTTTCTGCTATCCCGAGATCGCTGTCCAGGACAAGGCGCTCTGGTGCCGGGCGGGTTTCGATCTGGCGCTGGCCCATCAACTCGTCGAAGGGCACAAGCGCGTCGTGACCAATGACTGGAGCCTGTCGGGGCCGGAGCGCGTACTGGTGGTCACCGGGCCGAATCAGGGCGGCAAGACCACCTTCGCCCGCGCCTTTGGCCAGGCGCATTACCTCGCTGGCCTGGGCCTGCCCGTGCCCGCCCGTGAGGCGCGGCTGTACCTCGCCGATCAGGTGTTGACGCACTTTGAGCGGGAGGAGGATATCACGAACCTCAGAGGCAAGTTGTACGATGATGTGCTCCGTATGAAAGAGATTCTGGAACAGGCCACCGAGGATAGCGTCGTCATCATGAACGAGATCTTTTCCTCGACGGCGCTGCAGGATGCCATGCTTCTGAGCCAGAGTGTGATGCACCAGATCATTGCTCTCGACGTTATCGGCGTGTGTGTCACCTTTATGGACGAGCTGGCGGTGCTGAGCGAACGTACGGTCAGCATGGTGAGCACGGTGCTGCCCGGCGATCCTGCTACGCGCACGTTCAAGATCGTCAGGCGCCCGGCCGATGGGCTCGCCTATGCCATCACGATCGCGGAGCGACACGGCCTGACGCGCGAGCTGTTGAGGGAGCGTATCCAGGGATGAAGGTTAATCTGCTGTACCCATCACGGGATGTGGATCCAGGGGCGACACTGCCGGCGCAGCGTGACGACTTGACGCAGGATCTCGAGCTGGGCGTGCTGCTGGATGCGATGGCCCGCGGCGATCGCTTTATCTATGACGTGGCCCGCCGGCAGATTCTGGTTGGTCTGGACGACGCCGATGAGATCCGGTACCGGCAGGATGTGCTGCGTGACTGCCTGCAGCACCGGGATGTGGTCCGCTCGCTGTACCAGGTCGCGGTGGAGGCAGAAGAGGGCAAGCGCCGCGGCTGGATGGGGCTGTACTCCCGGTACCCGACCGCGATACTGAACGGCGCCGTCGCCAGAATGCAACTCTTTACGGGCCTACTCAAACGCGTGAGGAGCATCGCCGATGAAGAGGGTGCGGCGTTCCAGTCTGAGGGTTTCCGGCGCTTTTTCGCCGTGATCCAGCAGGAGCTGGAGGACGCGTACTTTGGCACGATAGATGAACGCCTGACAGAGCTCACCTTCCGGAACGGCATTCTGTTGAGTGCCCGTCTCGGGCGCGGTAACGAAGGCACCGACTATGTGCTGCGCCGTCCCGAAGACAGCGGCAAGAACTGGGCTCTGAGCCTGCTGGAGAGGCGGCGCCCCGGCTATTCCTTCAGTATCCACCCGCGCGACACCTCGGGCGGCCGCGCGCTGGGCGAACTGCGCGATAACGGGGTCAATCTGGTGGCCAATGCTGTGGCGCAGTCGTCGGACCATATCGACAGTTACCTCAAGGCACTGCGGACAGAGCTGGGCTTTTACATCGCCTGCGTGAACCTGCAGGAGGTGCTCGAGTCCCTGGGGGCCCCGACCTGTTTTCCGGACGTGGCGCCCCCTGGCTCGCAGCAGTTCTGTGTACAGGGGCTGTATGACCCCGGCCTGGCGCTGACGATGGGGCGGCGTATCACCGGCAACGACGTGGCGGCGGACGGAAGATGCGCCTGCCTGATCACCGGCGCCAACCAGGGCGGCAAGACGGTGTTCCTGCGCAGCGTGGGTCTGGCGCAACTGATGATGCAGGCCGGGATGTTTGTCACCGCGGAGGCGTATCGTGCGAGCCTCTGCAGCGGCCTGTTCACGCACTTTCGCCGCGAGGAAGACCCGAGCATGACCAGCGGCAAACTGGACGAAGAGCTGGGCCGCATGAGCGCCATTGTGGACCATCTGCGACCTCATGCTCTGGTGCTGCTCAACGAGTCACTGGCAGCCACCAACGAGCGCGAAGGATCGGAGATCGCGGCGCAGATCGTAGAGACGCTGCTCGATAACGACATCACGGTCTTTTTCGTCACGCATCTCTACTCCTTTGCAGACCGGCTGTGCCAGACGCGCGGTGCATGCGTGCACTCGTTGCGGGCGGAGCGCAAGGAGGGCGGCGAGCGGACGTACCGCCTGGCCGAAGGACCGCCTCTGGCGACCAGCTTTGGCAAGGACATCTATCAGGTGGTCTTTGGTCACGAGCCTGGAAACGATGTCGAG
>CAZMAI010000290.1:0-3307 GCA_964564195.1 uncultured Anaerolineales bacterium
AGCACCCCGGCTGGAACATCCCAGCCAGTGCCTGGCTCAAGGGCGTAGGCTTTGGAGAGACTCAGAATCTTGTTATCCCCACTATTCCAGGCGCCCAGGCACTGCCGCACCTGATCGCGTGTTGTACCCGGCTCCAGCCCAAAGAACGTGTGAGGGAACCTTCCCGGGTGGTTGTTCAGCTGGGTGGGGAAGTAGTACGCCTCGGGCTTGGGCTGTTGGCCGACCCGGTCGGCGTCGGCGGCCATCTGATGGATATGAAGCGGGAGCGGCCCCAGATTGTCAAAGAACTTGCTGTACATCGGCCAGCGGCCGTAGGCATCCATGAGCCGCTGTCCGATGATGCGGGCACCCTGCAAAGCCACCATCTCGGCAAGCGGCACCCGCACTGCATCGTGCCCATCTGCATACACCACATAGCTCAGGCCCTCGTCCGATGGCGTCCCCGGGCCGTTGTCAGCCGCTATGGTTGAGGAAAGCCAGCGCTCATCGATCCCGCCGCGATTGGCGCCCAGCGCGTAATAGTCGTCGGGATGCAGCTTGAGTCTCCGGCCGGGAATGCAAAAGCTGCGAGGGACCCAGTTTGGTGCCAGGCGCAGGATGCCCTGACCTTGATCGAGAGCGCGATCCGCGATCTGTGCTGTGTTCACGTCATACTCCTATCATCTTCCTCACCCAGCGACCTATGGTGCATCCAAGGGGGACCCTGCCGACTTGTTGGCGCGGCTGTGACTGCTATAATCCTCCCAGGAGCGTCTGACCAGTCAGGGGGGACTCTTGCAGACTGCCGTTATCGTTGCGTTTATAGTATCACTCTTGGTACAGGTAGGCTATCCTCTCGGCGCCATCCTGCTATACCGGCGCCGGATGCAGACACCCTGGGCGCTGTTTGCCTATGGTGCCCTCGTGTTTGCCGTATTCCAGATGTTCACCTGGCTGCCCTTTAGTGCCTTTATCGACGTTGCCTGGGGCGAGAGGGTGACCTCATCCAGCGGGGCCTTTGTATGGTTGATGGCCATGGCGGCCATGACTGCGCTGGTTGAGGAGGGAGGTCGGGCCGTTGGCTACCGCTATCTATTCTCGCGCAGGGACCTGCGAATGACTTGGCGGAATGGCGTCGCCTTTGGCCTGGGGCACAATGCTCTCGAGACCATGTGGCTGATCGCGGGGCTGACCTTTGTGAGCTTTGTGGCTTATCTGCTGGCCGGACCGTTGTTGTCTGGCGAGATCGGGGCCGACTCCCCCGGGGCCACGTCGCTCGCGTTGCTTGCTGCGCGGAGTGTCACCTGGACGCAGCCACTGGTGGTGGCTTTGGAGCGTGTGTTGGCGCTACCGCACCAGGTAGCGTGGGCGTTGCTCGTCATGGAGAGCCTCGTATCGCGCCAGAAACGTTGGTTCGGATTTGCGCTGCTCTATCACACGTCTATCGCGGTGATTGTCCCGGGTCTGGCGCAACTGGCGGGCTTTGCGGTCGCCGAAAGCGTTAACCTGGTGTTTGCCGCGTTGAGCGTGTGGATCATTTTCAAGCTACGCGAGCTAGCAGTGCAGCGCGATCAGTCCTGATCCCGTTGTCTCTTGGCAGCGTCCAGCGTGTTCTGCATCAACATCACGTTGGTCATGGGGCCGGTCCCGCCAGGGACAGGCGTGATGCGCGCAGCGATCTGGGCTACTGTCTCGGTGTCCACATCCCCGACCATCTGACCATCTACAAAGTTGACGCCAAAGTCGATGACGGTTGCTCCCTTTTTGACCATCGATGCCGTCACCATGCGGGGGCGACCTGTGGCTACCGCGAGAATGTCTGCCGAGCGCGTGAGCTCATCCAGTCCCCGCGTGCGGGAATGGCAGATCGTGACGGTTGCGTGAGCCTGCAACAAGAGCTGAGCCATCGGGCGGCCCACCACGGGGCTTCTGCCAATCACCACGGCATGCATACCCTCAAGGTCAACGTCGTAGTGATTTAGGAGCGCCATACCCCCGAGCGGAGTGGCCGGAACGAGAGCGGAGGGATCGCCCAGGGCCAGCAGCCCCGCGTTGAGTGGGTGGATGCCGTCTACATCCTTGTGCGGGGGCATGTGCGCGCGGACAGCCTGTGCCAAAGGTTCCGGTAGAGGATACTGGATGATGATGCCAGCCGTCCCGCTGTCCTCATCGAGGACATGGAGCGTATCAGCCAGCGCACTGGGACTGGTATCGCTGGCCAGCGTGATCAGGCGTGGTGTGATGCCTACCCGGTCGCAGCAACGCACAATGGCGCGCACATAGCTGCTGGCGGCGGGATCGCGGCCTATTTGAACGATGGCGAGCCCTGCTGGAGTCCCAGTCTCAGCGGTCAGCTCCGCAAACTGGGAAGCGAGATCCGTCAGCATCGTCCTGGCGAGTTCGCGACCATCCATGCATACCGCCTGGTCGCCGGTTCCTGTGCTGTTTGACAAGGTTATGCCCCCATTCGGTCCTGCACAGCCAAGAGTGCCCGCTGGCAAATGCTGTGGGCCTCTTGCTCGAGAGATGCCAGTTCATTTCTGTAGCCGGACACAATAGCCTCATCATGCATGCTTCGGAGGTTGACCTCTACACTGAGCCCGGCTGCGCGTGCCGCCCCCTCTGCCAGGAGCGCCGCGGCGCCAGCGTCGCTGATCGCCCAGGGGTTGCCTACACGGCCAGCGGTTTCCGCCAGGGCCAGAACGCCAAGGCACTCACGAGCGATCGCCATCGGTACAGCGGCTGCATCGAACAGTGCCGCTTGCCACGCCTCCTCGCGGGAGGCGCGTTCCGCTCCAGTGCCGGCAGGCATCCGGTACGCGGACATGACGCGGTTGTAGACCTGCGTGTCGTCCTCGAGCAACTGCATCAGGCGGGACCGATGTATCTCGGACTGTGCCAGGACATCCTGGAGGGTTGACTCTACCGCTTTGTAGCGGCGTTTGCCCACCGTGAGATTGCATACCATGCTCACCAGGCCGGCGGCGGTTGCTCCGGCCAGAGCGCAGGCACTGCCTCCTCCGGGCACAGGCTCCTTCGAGGCCAGCTGATCGAGAAACGCACGGACGGTATGATCTGTAAACACGTTATCCCCCCCACCAGCAGGGTGTCATCCTGCAAAGGATTATAGCACACGCCTCTGTGTGTACCCGAGTCGCTGCCACCGCCTCTGGCTTGACAACCGCTACTCTATCGCTTATGATGATGGCGTCTGAGAGGTAGACCCTCCAGACCCAAATTGCACTCTAAAATAAGGAGGTGATGTGCAGATGGAACACTGTAGTACGAGTAGTGTCCTAGCATCACCTCCGAGTGATTGCTAGGACAC
>CAZMAI010000291.1:0-3284 GCA_964564195.1 uncultured Anaerolineales bacterium
GCTCCAAACGATCCGGGAACACCTCGGGCGGCAGTTCCTCCTCCGAGCGACTGCCCGTGCCCCCGCTAAAGGGGGGGCGAAAACGCTCTGGAGCGAGATGAGGTGCGATGACCATGCCGCCCGTCCCGGTAGGGCCCAACAGCCCCTTGTGCCCGGTAAAGGCCAGAACGTCTACTCCCAGGGCTTGGACGTCGATAGGTAGCACACCGGCGGTCTGCGCCGCGTCAACAATGCAAAGCGCCCCCGCTCGGTGCGCCATCTGAGCGATCCTGGCAACAGGGCTCAGTGTGCCGACGACGTTGCTGGCGTGATTGACGACGACAACCGTGGTATCTGGCGTCAGTGCCCACGACATTGCTTCCAGATCTACGCTGCCGTCGGCGGCGCAGGGCACCACGACGACACTCACGCCGCTCTCCTCCTGGCTGCGAAGCGGGCGCATGACGGAATTGTGCTCGATCCCTGAGGTGACCACACTGTCCCCGGGAGCGACTAGACCGTGCAAGGCCATGTTCAGTGCATAGGTCACGTTGGGACTAAGGATCACCCGCAGAGGGTCGTCAGCGTTGAACAACTCAGCCAACGCCTCACGAGTATCGTATATTGCGCGGCCGGCGGCTACCGATAGGCGATGACCGGAGCGGCCGGGGTTTCCCCCGGCCCGCTCCATAAACGCGCCCATCGCCTCAATCACCACAGGGGGTTTCGGCCATGATGTGGCGGCGTTATCGAGATAGATCATCGGCTCAGTACCAGCCTAAAGCCGCCCTCTGGACGCTCTTGTACCTCAATCTCACAGCCCTCACGCTGCGCGAGTCTGCTCACATTATCCCGAGAGGTGGCTGTGTCCACCAACACGACCACCTGCCCGGTCGGGTGGCTCTTGAGTGCCTGGCGAGTGAGAATCACGGGCTGCGGGCAGGAAAGCCCACTGGCGTCGACTTGAACGGGTTCCATATTCACCTCCAGCTAACTCAAGCCGCGACCGACTCACGTGCAGTGAATCCAACGGCCAGGCAGAAAAGAATACCGATGATGACAGCGACCGGCCCGTAAGGCGCGGGCCCTGCCGGTGAGCTGGCAAGGCTCAAGTTATGTGCAAAGCCTGCGCCGACCAGCATGCCAAGAACGAAAACGCCCGCATCGGCATCACCCTCTCCTGACATGAACACCTGTCGGCCAGGGCAGCCCCCCGCCAAGGTAAAGGCCAGACCCGACAGCACCATCCCTCCGAAGTTCCAGAGTGCGTTGGTATGGCTCACCGGCTGGCCTTCGACTCCGGGGTTGAACTGCCCCAGGATAAGGTTGGTGACCACGCCTGCTACGATCAACGCGATCACACCATTCAGCAGATAGGTGTCGCGCACCAGAATCAGATCACGGACGGCACCAACGGTGCAAAAGCGACTGCGCTGGGCGAGAAAGCCGATCACCAGACCCACAACAAGGGAAATGAGGATGGGCGCGTAGGCCGCACCGGGGCCCGTGGTGGAGAAAAAGATGGGGCCAGTCGGCTCACCCTCTGCGGTGCGACCCAGCAAGGGTGCCGTCAGTAGCAGAATGACCAGCGCTGCGGCAAAGGCCGGCATAATCCAGCCGGCTGCCGCCGGAGCAGGCCGGTTGCGGCCGAGACTGTAGCCAGTCTTGAGAAACTGAACACCGATGACAATCCCGACGACCAGGCCGGCGATAGCCGGTAACGCATTCCAGTCCCCACCCGCCAGGCGCAGGTAGGCGCGCCACGGACAGCCCAGAAACACCAGGGCGCCGATCATGGCGAAAATCCCCAGGAAAAAGCGCACGAGCGGGGCTGATCCAGCCCGGGGCTTGTACTCTTTATAGATCAGAGCCGCGATCAGCGAGCCAAAGATGAACCCGGGGATCTCAGGGCGAAGGTACTGCACAACCGCTGCGCGGTGAAGCCCAAGAGCGCCCGCGATATCCCGGGTAAAACAGGCCACGCATATCCCCATATTGCCGGGGTTTCCCAGGTAGACAAGCAGAGGGGCAAGAATCCCTACAATGGCGCCGGTCACAATGGGGCCCCAGCGCGAAATCAGAAAACGACTGAGCCGACTCATCAGGAGCATCTCCTCTCAGGTGTAGGTTACGATGGTACGCAACCGGATCGCAACCACCCGATCGGAGCGTCATCTACGGGGATGTTCCACACCGAAAGGAGGATCTGGCATCCGGATGCACCTCTAGAACAGCCACGCTGCACGCCGTGCAGCAATGCTCAGTGCCTCACGTCTGACGATGCGTGACCATAGCCAAACCTCCTCTCCTGGGCTATCGAACGACCGCACTTTAGTACGGGCTTGCTTTGCTGTCAATCAACCGCCGTCAAAGCATGCATACCAGACCAAACTTGTCCTGATTTGACAGGTTACGTCAAATAGATATCCTATCAGTACTGAAATGGCCACGCTCTCGGGAGATACAAATGTCATACCGACCCAGTCTCGCGGTGCACCCGGTTCTTGCGGCTGCCGTCCTTTTCGCCATTCTCGGAGTCCTGATGACGTCGTGCTCTCGCGCTGCACAGAGTGAGGAGACCCTTGTGAACACTACAAACCGCCCACCCATCGATCAAACGCAGCATGCGAACGTGGAGACAGCCACATTCTCTCTGGGTTGATTCTGGGGCGTCGACGCCCGGTTCGGGCGTCTCCCAGGCGTGATTCGCACCCGTGTCGGATACAGTGGCGGCACAACAGCGAATCCAACCTATTATGCGATCGGCGATCATAGCGAGACTGTGCAGATAGACTTTGATCCCACGCAGATCAGCTATGAGGAGCTTTTGCGCGAGTTCTGGGACAGCCACACCGCGACGTACCAGTCCTATTCCGCGCAGTACAGAAACATCCTCCACTACCACGACGAGTCTCAGCGCCAGGCCGCGGAGGCGAGTCTGCGCGAGGTAGCTTCTGAACTCAGCAGCCCGGTGCTCACCGACTTACGTCCAGCCGGTACTTTCTATATGGCCGAGGACTATCACCAAAAGTACTATGTGCGGAGCGACCGTTTCTGGAGTGGGGAGTTGGACACTCTCTATCCAGACCCTGCACGTTTTCGCGACTCGACCCTGGTAGCGCGCATCAACGGTTGCCTGGCCGGCTACTGCACGCGCGAGCAGCTCCAGCGGGAGATCGAGAGCTACGGCTTGAGCGCCTCGGGGAGAAAGGCACTGGAAGGGCTCGTTCGCTCCCGCTGACGCTTCGCCGCCCGGCGTGTTCACTCAAATGATAACCTAACCGAAGCAAGTATGTTCACTCAAA
>CAZMAI010000292.1:0-3238 GCA_964564195.1 uncultured Anaerolineales bacterium
GCGTAGGTCAGGTTGCGGTCCGCGGCCTGCTGCTGTGATAGCGCAGCGAGCGCGTGGAAGGTGCTGTCATAGCCATCCTTGACTACTCCGCGCGTGCCAATCGCCGGCAGGATCGATTGGATGTTCCACTCTTCACCAATGAGCTTCTCAAAGCCCATCACCCGGCTGCTGGCGCTGGCCCAGCACGCGGCCTCGGTGACAGCAAAGGCGCCGGCAGCACAGATCAATGCAAAGGGACCGCACGATGCGGCCGCGACGAGGGCCGCCTCGGTGGCCAGGAATTCACAGTAGTGGTAGGTGGAGTAGGCTTGGACCTCATCCATGCTGCTGCCGGCATGGTCCACCAGGGCGGCATGATCTGGCTCGCCCAGGTCCTGCAGCAGATGCACCACGTGGCCCATCATCAGGTAGGCGAGGCGCTTGCCCTGCTTGCTGTAACGATGGTACTGCTCGATAGCGCGGGTAAAGGTCAGCCGGTTCAGCGACTCGTTGATGCGGCCATAGCCGTACCCCCAGTCGCGGGCGCTGTAGAATCGATCTCCGACGGTCGGGCTGGGCGGTCCGTGAAAGACGAAATACCACTTGTCCTGCAGGCCGGTGCCGTCCCCGCCAAAGTGATGGTAGGACCGCTTGTAGTCTCCCGAGCCATAGTAGAATGAAGCGTTCCCGGTGTAGTTCGGGTCGCCGTAAAACCAGGTGTCATACTGCGACTTGAGCGATTGCTCCGCGTCCTCGTTGAGGGAGCCCACGACCACCGGATGATGTGTGCCCAGAGCCGCGACAGTCCCGGCAGTATGCACGGCCTCGGTGTACTTGGTCGTGTACCAGCCAGCATCATATATCTCGCGATAGTGGCGATCGCGCAGCGGCAGCGGGCTCTCCGCCGCCTCGATTTGGTCGATGGCGCGCTGGGCCCAGGGGCCATGGGAGGCAGCACTCCACCCGCCGATCCAGGGCAGGTGGAAGAACAGCGCGCCAGGCGAGATCTCGGTTCGCGCCGCGTCATGCGCTTCGGGAGGCGCCTCTGGCACGGGTCCCTCCAGCGGTGTGATCTCTAGATGGGCGCGCCGCGGGCCACTATCGCGGCTCCCCTCCCAGCGCAGCTCGAGGTCGACGGCGTGGATGCGCAGGCTGCGACGCTCGATGTGCAAGAGCATGACGACAGTCAGGCTACTGGCAGCGTTTATTGCGCGTTCAGCGGTCTGGCGCAGGTGTTCGTCTGCGTCTGAGCCATAGCGCTCAACGAAATGTGCAGCGAGCACCTCGGCCAGGGGCAGGCGATCCGGGTGGTATTCGACGACCCAGTCCGTCTCAGCCTCGTGCACATGGACCGGCGCGCGGTCGGTGAGCAGCTCCGCCAGGCGGCCTAGCTCGTGTCCCAGGGGCTCACCTGTCACGCGAGCCCAGGCACCGCTCGCCAGGCGCGCCAGGGAGGTGCCGTGGTCCCAGAATACAACTGACAGGGGATAAGGTGCGCCCAGGAGGCCAAGTTGCCAGTGCTGAAGCCCCTCAGAGAGGTCCACGTCGCAGTCTGCGATCAGCGTAGGAGGCATCTCAAGGCGGAGGTGGTAACGCTGCATGCCACGGTTGGTAGAGACAATGCGATCGAGAGGCAGGCGGTCCATGCTACACCTCACTCGGGCAGAATCTGCGCCCATGCGTTGAGGCGCCGGAGGGGGCAGGATGATGAGGCGTTGATGTGCGAAGGAGCGTGATCGCCGGCGCGTTACGTTTTCACTAGACATTGTGGCAGACGTCAGGATGAGTGTCAATACATTCTTTATGTGGAACTAATGTGCTCAAAGCCGGTTCGTCGCTGTGCTTGTGTCAACGGGCGCCCATCTCGGGTATTCCTGTGCTATACTGATTCTTAGCAGGCGTGCTCTATTTCACCTCGGAAACGTTCGGAAACACTGGGAGCATAGGAATGGCGAGGCCTTTACAACTCGGACAAGCGCTACGGCTGGTGGTTCGCACGTTGCCCGTCGTCGGTCTTCGGCTCGTCGTGCTCGTGCTGCTCTGGCTGGCTGGTCTTGTATATGTAGGCGCGGTGGGGGTACTGGTCTACTTTGCGGCCAGAGCAGTTCCAGGGCTGGGAATTGCTCTGGGCGTGATTGGCGCAGTCGGGATGATCTGGCTCGGCGTGCTCGTTCGGCGCTACGTTCTCTACTTGATCAAGACGTCCCAGATCGCAGTGATGGCTGAGCTGCTCGGCGGCGGAGGGCTCCCGAAGGGGACCAGTCAGCTCAGATGGGGTCGTGAGCGGGTAGTCGAACGGTTTGGTGAGGTGAGCGCCATGTTCGTTGTCGACCAGGTCGTGAGCGCCGTTGTCGCCGGGTTCACTGGCCTGGTGTACGGGTTGGTTTCGTGGCTGCCCGGCACGACGCTGCGGGGTCTGGCGCGCCTAGCCGGCCGTTTGGTGCACTATGCTGTCACCTACGTGGACGAGGCGATCCTGGCGCGTACGTTCTGGCTGGACGATGGCACGGTCTGGCAGAACGCCCGCGATGGCGTAGTGCTCTATGCCATGGTCTGGAAGCCGCTTCTGGTAAAGGCGCTGGCGCTCACGGCCTTGAGTCTGTCGACAGGCGTCATGACAGTGTTGCTCGTTTCTGCGCCTGTCGGGTGGTTGGCAAACAGCATCTGGCCCGGCCTGGGCGGGTGGAGCATTCTCGTCGCGCTGGCCCTCGGCTGGGCGGCCAAGGTCGGAATCGGCGATTCGTTTGCGATGGCGGCTATGATCGCTGCCTACCAGCGTTCGATCCAGGGCTTGCGGCCTGATCCGACCGTGCTGGGCAGGCTCAGCCAGGTACCGCGCTTTGATGAACTAGCCCAGGGTGCCGAGCAAGAGGCCGCAACTCAGCGACTGGATCCGTCTGCCCTTCCCGACGACTACTAGGGCCGCTTTTCATCCGTCAGGGCACGAGGAGGTGTCGTTATGATGAACGAGTCAATCCTCTTGTGCGATATCCGCATCCGCGATCCCCACATCCTGCCGGTGCCCGAGACGGGTACGTATCACCTGGTGTTCTCGCTGTGGCGCGCCGAGATCCATCCGCACGGCGGGGTACAGATGCTCACCAGCCGTGACCTGATCCACTGGCAGGGGCCGCACGTGGTCTTTGGCGTGAGCGACGACTGCTGGGGACGGGCCGGCGTGTGGGCGCCCGAGATGCACGCCTACCGGGGCTGGTTCTACCTGTTTCTGACCCATAACTCGACCGAGCCGCTACCTGGC
>CAZMAI010000293.1:0-3216 GCA_964564195.1 uncultured Anaerolineales bacterium
GCCGGGGGTCTGAGTCTCTTGCCGTTGTCACACATGTTCCAGCCGCTCGTCGTGCACCGCGAACCCAGAAGCGTTGGCGTCTAGGGTTTCCCGACCACGAGCGTCGCAACCTCAATGGCGTCCTGATTCAGGAGACCTCCCCCCGACACCCCCAGACGTTCCATGTCCGGCCAGTGATACATGCCCACCAGAACCCTGTACACACCTTCTGGCAGGTCCTCGGGAAGTGCCAACTCCTGAACATCGCGCACCACTTCACCCGGTCGCCAGGCGGTGGTTGGGTACAGGCCGTGGTTCGGCTCGCTATCAGCTTGCGCCACGACCTGACCGTACGCATCGACCACCTGCCGGAACACGATATAGTCACGCTCTGGCACGCGATCCACACGCCAGAACAACGTCAACCTGAGAGTATCACCCGGTGCCGGAGCGGCGTCGTCCAGCACATGGCCGGCGAGCGTGATGCCATCTGACAGCACGGCGTCCGGGGATGCCGGTGGCGTCCACGCATCGGCTGCGGCAATACTGCGTTCCCCGATCAGCCACGTAAGCGCCACTGACCCGTCATCCCTGGCGATCGAGCACCCCTCAACAGGCCACACCACATCCGCTGCGTCATCCAGCTGTATCCGCAGTTCAGCCAGTCCCACCCGCGCTCCGGCGGGCACAGGCACGTCCAGCCGGGTGACATGCACCTGAGCCGCATCCCAAAACGCGACGGGCAGTCCCGGCACGAGTGTCGTGGTCTGCGAGAAGATGGTTGCCCCCTGAGCGTCCATCGCGTCAAAACGTAAGCGTGGATCTTGCCCCGCCCATGATTCCGCCACCGTCCAAAAGAGCGCCACGCTGGCATTGTCCCCGGGCAGCACCTCGGCAGGCAGAGCGGCAGCCACCAGGCTAAGCCCCGCCGGGTACCGGCACTGCACAGGCAGCGCAGATTCAAGCTCGCCATCAGCGGGCAACTCTCTCGGTGATATGAGGGGCGCCAGGAGAGTCTGGTCACCCTCGCTCAAACCCCCGCTATCCCGTGCCTCCCAGGCCGCCGTCAAGTCTACAAGAGCCGCCGAGCGAAGGTCCAGCACGTAGACCTGCGCCGTCTCTGCCAACCCGCGCAACCGGGATGCCGAAACCTCCTCCCCGGCGTGCACGACATCCGGCGCGTACGTTGGGTAACGCACCTGTATTATGTCGCGTCGCGGCCCGTTGTTGGCGCGCACGAGCAACTGCGCATCCACATAATCGGGAAGCACGATCTGTGCCCAGCGAAACCATGGCAGTGGTGGAGACCAGTCCGCCCCCAGGACCACGTCCGGAGTCCAATAATACGGCAGGTTGACAAACACCAGAGGGCGGGAGGCGGGTGACTCCTCTGCCGCCGCAACCGTTGCGGCCACAATACGCGACGTGTGCCCAAACAGCGCCAACTGATCGCGAACGGCCCTCACCGGCAAGACAAGCACAGTGACAAGAGCGCCAAGAGCCAGCAGGCGACGCAAACCCCGCCGCCAACCGCGTGTAGGGCCATACAGCAGAGCCGCGATCGGAACCGCCCACACCAGCGCTGCGCCCAGGCTGCCGACGTACCCCAGCCTGCTGCCGAACGCCACATAGTCCGTCTCCAACAAAAGCGCCGCAGGAGCCAGCGAGAGTACCAACCATCCGAGGCCCCATAGCCAGAGACGCCACTCGCCACCCCGCCTCAATACCACCACACCGGCCAACAGCAACAGCCCGGCCACACCGGCCACCAAAGGCCAACCGTCGCCGAGCATCAGAATCGCCGGGTATATCAGCGTCTGGGAGAGGATGCGCAGCCGTTCCCACGTGCCTGTCCTGAGCTGGAGGCCCCCGCCGGGCACCAGTGCCAACCGTGCGGCCATATAGGCGACGGGAGCCAACAGGGGCAACCAGGATGACGGCTGAATCAGCCACCGCCAGGGCCGCGTTCGCAAGATCCATGGCATGGCCACTACCCAAACACCGAGCGGGACGGCCACCTCATGAACGCCAGCAGCCAGGAGTAAGAACAGCGTGGCAAGGAGCGCGTGCCCGACCTGTCCGGACGCCCGGCCCGCACGTCCATAGGCGCCCCAGGCCAGGAGAAGAAGCAGGAGCACCAGAGGATGCCAGAATCCTGCAAAGTATGCCACTGCCTGCGGCGCCAAAGGGCTCAGCGCCACGGCGCTCCCCGCCACCCAGGCGATGCTTACGCGACCGGTCTCCCGATGAACCAGGTGGGAAATGATCAGCACGTTCGCCAGATGCATCGCCAGCAGGATGGCGTGGCACCAGAGAATGCTATACCCGCCAAAGATCCGTACGACCGCCCAGAGAAACAACAATCCAACGGGCCTGTAGTAGCCAAAGCTCTCTACGGGAAGCAGCAGTTCCAGCGGTGATCGAGCCTCGACAGACACCAGGTGCGGCGAAGGATCGTCGTACCAAAAGCCAAAGCCAAGCGCGGGCCAATACACCGCCAGCACGACTGCCACACTCGCGAGACATAGAAACACGAGCAGGAAAGCCTTGCCTTCATTGCTGTCCCCGGGTTGCTCCCCCACTCGATTGGCTGGCCCAATGTCCATGAATACCGTGCTATGGCCTTTCGTCCCCAAAAGTGTCTGAGACGAACCTACTCCGCCGTTCCCACAAACTCCCGCCCGGCCACATCGTCCCAGCCAACGTTGGGGTGCAGCGACACGGTCACCGTGTCACCCTCAAAACGAAAGCGTGCCGTGGGATGAAAAGGCGTCTCGTAAAAGCAGAACTTGAGCGCAAAGATGTGGTCTTCCTCCCAGGCTCCGCTGGCCGCCACGGGGCGCTCCTCCTGGGCGCGCATGGTCCGGCTGGGGACGAACCCCAAACGCGTGCGCCCTTCGCGCCACGAACCGTCCATAGAGGCGACGATGCTGTGAGAACCCAATGGATCCTCGAACGTGACCCGCGTGGTCTCCCCATCCACCTGCAGCGTCACCGCGTGGATGCCCGATCCCTGGGGAAACACATAGCGCCGCCCCGAGACCTGTGTCGCCAGGGGCGACGTGGCCTCCCCGTCGGGCGGCGCGATAACCAGGGACTCCAGATGATCATCCAGGGCCGCCTCGATTGTCGTCGATTCCGGGAGCGGTGTGTCGCCCATGGCAGGCAATAGAACATCCCACACGGCATCCAGCACCGCCTGCAGGTCGCGCACGCCGCTGGTCAGCGCCAGGACGG
>CAZMAI010000294.1:0-3209 GCA_964564195.1 uncultured Anaerolineales bacterium
AGCGGGGGAAGGAGCGTAAGGATATTTCAATCCTAAAATAGTCTGATTTTAGCTCTGTTCTGGTTCCGCAGTGTGCTGGCACCGGTTCTAATTTCAATCCTAAAATAGTCTGATTTTAGCATGATGTATCCTGATTCACTTAGTTTGGCTGCTATTTCATTTCAATCCTAAAATAGTCTGATTTTAGCGATGATATGAGTGTATTGTTCAGTGTGCCGGGTGATATTTCAATCCTAAAATAGTCTGATTTTAGCCTTTTTTGATTGTTGTGAGTGTCAGAAAATAGGGGCATTTCAATCCTAAAATAGTCTGATTTTAGCTTAAAGCAGGATGTCCCCAATTTATTTGTAATGAATGATTTCAATCCTAAAATAGTCTGATTTTAGCATACCCTGAGCTACAACGTCCACATCACGATCTATCTATTTCAATCCTAAAATAGTCTGATTTTAGCGCCTGATGTATCGTATGTATTCGTTCTGCCGCCATTCTATTTCAATCCTAAAATAGTCTGATTTTAGCTGACGGCTCACAATACAGGAGTTACGTAACTCTTGTATTTCAATCCTAAAATAGTCTGATTTTAGCTAAAAAAAAAATATTATAGGTTGGTGAAATAATTAATTTCAATCCTAAAATAGTCTGATTTTAGCTGGCCATGATGCTTGTTGACTTGTTGATATTGCTGCATTTCAATCCTAAAATAGTCTGATTTTAGCTTTCACCTCTCTTTATTTCGTTATATCCACCCACGCCGATTTCAATCCTAAAATAGTCTGATTTTAGCTGTAATGTCTTTTAGTTTCCATCGCAACCTTAGCGGATTTCAATCCTAAAATAGTCTGATTTTAGCTGTTTATTCCATCTAATCCGGTGAAGTAGAAGCTTAATTTCAATCCTAAAATAGTCTGATTTTAGCTAACTGGCCTAAAATACCCTCTCTTAACCTCAGTAATATTTCAATCCTAAAATAGTCTGATTTTAGCTTAGATGCCTTGGAGCGGGGGAAGGAGCGTAAGGATATTTCAATCCTAAAATAGTCTGATTTTAGCTCTGTTCTGGTTCCGCAGTGTGCTGGCACCGGTTCTAATTTCAATCCTAAAATAGTCTGATTTTAGCCTTACTTTCTGGAATCGTGCATCTCCTTGTCTAACGTATTTCAATCCTAAAATAGTCTGATTTTAGCGATAATAGCGGCCCTAGCGTGTAGAAACTGTTCACAATTTCAATCCTAAAATAGTCTGATTTTAGCCTGTAGCATCCCCCTTAGTGTGGGTTGTTATATTATTATTTCAATCCTAAAATAGTCTGATTTTAGCTTGACCTAGGTTTAACCCATTTTTTAACTGATTCTAAATTTCAATCCTAAAATAGTCTGATTTTAGCTATAATAAAAAAAAAGTCCCCCACATCACCCATTTTTTATTTCAATCCTAAAATAGTCTGATTTTAGCTCCTTTCAGATAATTCTTGAAGTATCGTACACATTCATTTCAATCCTAAAATAGTCTGATTTTAGCACAAAAAAATATCCAACCTATATTTTTCCCCACCCCATTTCAATCCTAAAATAGTCTGATTTTAGCTTCTTTCTATCAGTCCCCATAAAGAATTTTTAATGAGATTTCAATCCTAAAATAGTCTGATTTTAGCGGGTGCTGGTGTGACTAAGAATATTTACGTAGTTTAATTTCAATCCTAAAATAGTCTGATTTTAGCTCGCTTCTTCTTTAAAAACATGATTCATTGAAACTAATTTCAATCCTAAAATAGTCTGATTTTAGCTTGGTTTGATACTGTTATGTGTCTTGATATTTTTGAATTTCAATCCTAAAATAGTCTGATTTTAGCGGGAATGGGGGAAGATTGCAGTAGACTTTTGAGGTAAATTTCAATCCTAAAATAGTCTGATTTTAGCTTCGTTGTCGTTTCATCTCCTTATAGTACCTTACCTATTTCAATCCTAAAATAGTCTGATTTTAGCATCCCTGCGTCTTCAGTGTCACCATCCAAGATCCAATATTTCAATCCTAAAATAGTCTGATTTTAGCATCCAATCGAATAATTTATTAATTGCTCTTTCTATGAATTTCAATCCTAAAATAGTCTGATTTTAGCCTCTACCTAGCAATAGCGAATACGCCCTATTACGCGAAATTTCAATCCTAAAATAGTCTGATTTTAGCTTTACCTGCTTCATATGTGAAGGGGGTTGCGGTTTCAATTTCAATCCTAAAATAGTCTGATTTTAGCTAGCGAAGGGAATATCAAATCCTCTCCTTGATTCTATTTCAATCCTAAAATAGTCTGATTTTAGCGGTACATACCAGTCCGGGTTCATAGCAAGGTTTAATGAATTTCAATCCTAAAATAGTCTGATTTTAGCAAAAAGCATTACAAAAAGAATTAAACAGTCTCGGTCATTTCAATCCTAAAATAGTCTGATTTTAGCAGGAAGTGAGAATCATGGTTAGATTTGAGAAGATAGAAATTTCAATCCTAAAATAGTCTGATTTTAGCGGATGATATGAGTGTATTGTTCAGTGTGCCGGGTGATATTTCAATCCTAAAATAGTCTGATTTTAGCAATCGTGGACTAATTTGATTAGTATAAAATATCATCATTTCAATCCTAAAATAGTCTGATTTTAGCGCACTAAACACCTACAGCGTAACATCAGGGAATGGAATTTCAATCCTAAAATAGTCTGATTTTAGCATTAAAAGACGCCGCTGTTTCCAAAGTAGCACCAACATTTCAATCCTAAAATAGTCTGATTTTAGCGCTTGCGCTGTTCCCAAATGCATCGCTAAGTACGCTATTTCAATCCTAAAATAGTCTGATTTTAGCTGTACATGTCCCTTACTCAAGACAGACACACTCCCAATTTCAATCCTAAAATAGTCTGATTTTAGCGTCCTCCGGGTAACAGATGCATCGTGTCCATTTTGTATTTCAATCCTAAAATAGTCTGATTTTAGCGGGAATGGATGTTTAAAAGCGATTCATATTATTTTGAATTTCAATCCTAAAATAGTCTGATTTTAGCGGTAATAGATATTTTAGAATATATGGTGGGGAACCCATTTCAATCCTAAAATAGTCTGATTTTAGCTTCTACTCCCATATACAACATAAACACTGTTTATCCAATTTCAATCCTAAAATAGTCTGATTTTAGCCTCAAATAAAATATTAGATATATATC
>CAZMAI010000295.1:0-3206 GCA_964564195.1 uncultured Anaerolineales bacterium
ATGTAGATTCCAAATCTAACTATTTAGTCCAACTAATCTTTGAGGAAACCGAAGCGTTAGGTCCAATTTAATCCTAAAATAGTCTGATTTTAGCAAGAACACGACCAACTATACCGTGAATTCAGAGCCGCATTTCAATCCTAAAATAGTCTGATTTTAGCCCATCCTTTCCCTTGCTCCATGACTTGCCGGTGCTGCATTTCAATCCTAAAATAGTCTGATTTTAGCTTGTGTGAAAATACCCTGGGCACAGTACAATTTTACAATTTCAATCCTAAAATAGTCTGATTTTAGCAGATGCCTATTGAAGAACAAAGATTCACCGATATAAAATTTCAATCCTAAAATAGTCTGATTTTAGCTGGAGTAAAAAAAAAGTTTATGTGGAAGTTTTGAGAATTTCAATCCTAAAATAGTCTGATTTTAGCTTATTACTCAGTGTAGGAGTAGATGCAACTAGTGCCATTTCAATCCTAAAATAGTCTGATTTTAGCAAAAATTTATGATTAAGAACAGAGAAGAGTAATAAATATTTCAATCCTAAAATAGTCTGATTTTAGCACAGCCTGATAAGGGGTGATCATCTCCGATTAGCCGATTTCAATCCTAAAATAGTCTGATTTTAGCACCAGACTTAACTTCTAAAAGTTCAACCAGTCCTTTATTTCAATCCTAAAATAGTCTGATTTTAGCAATGCTTATAATACGTATATTGCACCGGTGATCAATATTTCAATCCTAAAATAGTCTGATTTTAGCTAAGGGAATGAAAGGGTTACGTATAGAGCTAGTAGAATTTCAATCCTAAAATAGTCTGATTTTAGCATTACGCCCGGGATATCCTGGAGAAAGCCGCCATATATTTCAATCCTAAAATAGTCTGATTTTAGCGGAAAACAATCAAAGCACAACGGGATGAGAGAGCTAATTTCAATCCTAAAATAGTCTGATTTTAGCATACGGCAAGTTTGTTTCACAAAAATAGGATCTTTATTTCAATCCTAAAATAGTCTGATTTTAGCTTCAACGCCTTCAAACCCGAGAAAACCACCCAGCCCATTTCAATCCTAAAATAGTCTGATTTTAGCAGAATGCATAGTGAGAGGAAAATTTTTCCAAAAATAAATTTCAATCCTAAAATAGTCTGATTTTAGCATCCTCCCATCAAAACGAAGAGGTTTAATGATTCTAATTTCAATCCTAAAATAGTCTGATTTTAGCATTTTAGATTTTGGCTTTTATTCTGTCTAAAAACTCATTTCAATCCTAAAATAGTCTGATTTTAGCTACAAAAGAAAGCTATGTAACCGCATTCATTAGCTTATTTCAATCCTAAAATAGTCTGATTTTAGCTGAAACCAGAGCTAAGATTAGCTTACAGACGAAAAGATTTCAATCCTAAAATAGTCTGATTTTAGCACTGTTACCAATTCCGTAACTCATGCCGTGATTGCATTTCAATCCTAAAATAGTCTGATTTTAGCGCCGGCTGGCAGGATGTGTATGAGATTTGTTGTTTAATTTCAATCCTAAAATAGTCTGATTTTAGCCCTTATTGAAGTGTAATCCTGTTTATAATTGTAGTAAAATTTCAATCCTAAAATAGTCTGATTTTAGCGCCCAGTACAACCGCTTTTCCACTTCCCAATCCCGCATTTCAATCCTAAAATAGTCTGATTTTAGCTTAGTTTCCGGACTTCCCCGGTGTATATCCCCTATATTTCAATCCTAAAATAGTCTGATTTTAGCACTTACGAGTTACCGACCAATGCCACGCTTCAGACATTTCAATCCTAAAATAGTCTGATTTTAGCTTATTAATATAACAGCAGCTATATACTTACTGTTTTATTTCAATCCTAAAATAGTCTGATTTTAGCTGATGAAGATACTAAAGCCCTTGACGTGGTTAAGGTATTTCAATCCTAAAATAGTCTGATTTTAGCTTATGTATTGAAATTTTCATTTACTTATCTTTTTTTATTTCAATCCTAAAATAGTCTGATTTTAGCCTTAAAAGGGCCGCCCTACCATTAGTATCTAGAGTTATTTCAATCCTAAAATAGTCTGATTTTAGCATAATGCAGAAAACATAGTAAACAGCCTAACTGTAATTTCAATCCTAAAATAGTCTGATTTTAGCCCGATAATGCAGAAAACATAGTAAACAGCCTAACTGTAATTTCAATCCTAAAATAGTCTGATTTTAGCCCTTAAAGGGGTTTTATCTGAGCTTGATAAGAGAGAATTTCAATCCTAAAATAGTCTGATTTTAGCACCAGCGTAGGGGTTATAATACCTTTAAACAGAATAATTTCAATCCTAAAATAGTCTGATTTTAGCTGAAATCCTCCATACCCTTGAGTAATCTATTCTTGCATTTCAATCCTAAAATAGTCTGATTTTAGCAAGTAACAGAGCGTGAAAGATTCAACTACGAACTCATATTTCAATCCTAAAATAGTCTGATTTTAGCCTGTTGAGGACTTGCAAATACCGATCAAAAAAACATTTCAATCCTAAAATAGTCTGATTTTAGCGCGCTGAGTATTGCTTTACGTACTTCACCTGTTAATGATTTCAATCCTAAAATAGTCTGATTTTAGCTATCCTCTTTAAACGTTCTAAGATTATTTATTGGGTATTTCAATCCTAAAATAGTCTGATTTTAGCTCCCTAGCATCGATATAGATATCACCACTATGATAGATTTCAATCCTAAAATAGTCTGATTTTAGCTTCTCTTAGTACCATCTTGTATTGCTTTCTCTCCTTCATTTCAATCCTAAAATAGTCTGATTTTAGCCATTTGCAAGTCAAGCATATAGCCGTGCTACCACAGTATTTCAATCCTAAAATAGTCTGATTTTAGCCACCATATTTTGACCTATATTATGGAAATACTCTCCTATTTCAATCCTAAAATAGTCTGATTTTAGCGTAGTGAACAAAAAGTGAACAGAAAAGGGTTAGAGCATTTCAATCCTAAAATAGTCTGATTTTAGCTTTCTGACATCGTAAACGGGTTTTTAGGGTCTATAAAATTTCAATCCTAAAATAGTCTGATTTTAGCTGGCCGGAGGGGCGCTTTACCTAGCAACCTACGCAAATTTCAATCCTAAAATAGTCTGATTTTAGCTGTCCAAACCAAGCAGTGATGGTATTCAGTGCATTCATTTCAATCCTAAAATAGTCTGATTTTAGCA
>CAZMAI010000296.1:0-3203 GCA_964564195.1 uncultured Anaerolineales bacterium
TGCAATGGTCTTGTGCAACCATTCGGCGGCCACTGCTAGTCCTTATTCTCTGCCTTGCGCCGGATCACGCTGGGCAGGACGACCCAGAGCACGAGAAACCCCACAAAGGAACCTGCCGCCAATACTGCTTCCGTTGGCATGTGACCACCTCTTTCGCATGTGTTTGGCTCTCTAGCCTACAGCCACAGTCTAGCGTGTGCATGGCTTTCCAACATCGTTCAGCGCTCACAAGGCTCTCGGCCCTCTGACTGTGCAACGTGCCCAGTCCCCCCAATGGATCAGCGGCCCAGGAGGGTGATCCTGAGCCGCTGATGGAGATCTTGTCCGGGTACTCTTCCGTCACACCATGTCGGCCGCGTAGGCCTCCACACCATGCTCGGTGATGTCCAGGCCCAGGCGCTCCTCCTCGGGGGTGGCGCGCAGCCCCATTGTCCGCTTGATCAGCGAGAACATCGCCAGGCCCGTACCGCCAGCCCACAGAACAACCGTGAGCATAGTGATGAGCTGGGCGACGAGCTGGCCCCCATTGCCTGCGATCAAGCCCGATACGCCTGCATAGCTGCCATCGGCAAAGATCCCCACGGCCAGCAGGCCCCAGAGCCCGTTGGCTCCGTGCACCGAGACCGCACCCACCGGGTCGTCCACCTTGAGCTTGTTCTCGACAAAGCTCACACTCACCAACATCAGGAGACCCGCCACTGCTCCGATCACCACGGCGGCCCAGGGAGCCACGTAGGCACACCCAGCGGTCACAGCCACCAGGCCCGCCAGGCAGCCGTTACAGGCCATGCCCAAGTCCGCCTTGCCTGTCCGTGTCATCGTAGCGTACATGGCCACCACAGCGCCAGCCACGCCTGCCAGGAAGGTGTTGGTTGCCACCATCGAAATGCGCAGATCGGTGCCCGCCAGCGTAGAGCCAGGGTTGAATCCGAACCAGCCCACAAACAGGATCAGGGTGCCCAGTGCGACGTAGGGGATGTTGTGGCCTGCGATGGCCACCGGCTTGCCATCCTTGCCGAACTTGCCCGCGCGCGGCCCGACCATCCAGGCACCCACCAGGGCGATGATGCCGCCCACGCTGTGCACCACACCTGAGCCGGCAAAGTCACGGGCGCCGGCGCCAAAGGGCAGCGTGCTGAGCCAACCGCCGCCCCATACCCAGTGGCCAAATACGGGATACACGACGGCCGACACCAAAAAGCTGTAAGCCATATAGGCCGTGATCTTGGTGCGCTCGGCCATGGCGCCGGAAACAATCGTCGCGGCGGCGGCTGCAAAGCACATCTGAAAGAACCACATCAGCGCCGTGGTGACATCATAGCCCTCACCGCTCAGGAAAAAGCCCGAGTAGCCGATGATGCTGTTACCCAACGCGGTGCCTGGAGCAATCCCCGAGCCCCCGAACATGACGCCAAAGCCAAAGGCCCAGTACGCAAGGCCGCCGATACAAAAGTCCATAAAGTTCTTGGTCAGAATGTTGATTGTGTTCTTGGCCCGGGCAAATCCCGCCTCGACGAGAGCAAAGCCTGCTTGCATGAAAAAGACCAGGAACCCGCACACCAGCACCCAAACAAAGTTTATTGCTGCGTTTGGGTCCGCGGCGAGCGTGGCCGCCCCCGCAGGATCTGGCGCCTGCGCGGCCGAGGTTACGGTGCCCGCCAGCAGTAGCGAGATAGCCAGTGCGGATGCGATGACGATGCGCTTCTTGATCACGGTTGCTCCTCCTCAGAGTGATCCTGTCTCGATCGAAATCGGGTCTTCCCTGTGGTCAGCGTCGACCATGCCGGCAGCGCCTGTGACACCCATATCTTTGATGGCATCGATTAGCGGATAGAGTCTCTTGGCCATGCGCCAGAGGAACAGCACGAGAAACCCGTCGACGCCCAGCGTCACCGCCACCTGCGTCAAGCTCTGCGGAACGGCCATGCCACACCTCCTCAGTTGATCTTTGCCACGCCAGCAGCATAGCCGTCCCACCTATAGAGCGCATTGGGCGGCCGCGACAGAGCCGGGACACATGAAACTGGGCAGGGTGCACAAGCCCTAGAGCATGGTGTCGTGGAAAATGGCGCTGGGGAGCGGGAAGAGCTTCGAAAGGGGCGTGGACCCCGGGGGAACCGAACAGGGCACCTAGGGCGAGTGGCGCGTCCCAACATGCTCACCGCAAGCGTAACAAGCCTGCTCCTGGGCAGGAGTATCCCGTTCACATCGCGGACGCATAGACGACCACTGACGCGGTATCATTTCAAGTGGGCGCCAGCCGTGCCCCTCCGCACAGACCTGCGCCTTGCTCTGGCCTGGCCTGAAACGCGGAACCGGTTGCCGCGCTATGGGGCCTGTTCTAGAATACTCCGCGGGAGGCGCCATCATGCTCAAGATCATCCTCAGCGATCTCCACATCGGCGCGGGTGGCCAAGGTAACCAGTTAGAGGATTTCCAGCACGATGCCACCCTGGCACGCCTGCTGCACGACCTGGCGGAGGAGAGCCTGTCTAGCGGCCGCGAGGTGGAGCTGATCCTGAACGGGGACACATTCGAATTCTGGCAGGTGCCCGCGCTGCGGGAGGGCGAACGCTTTGACCCGCGAGCGCACTATC
Organism: uncultured Anaerolineales bacterium; assembly: GCA_964564195.1. Lineage (GTDB taxonomy): Bacteria > Chloroflexota > Anaerolineae > UBA1429 > UBA1429 > JAAYED01. Next base: position 2,598 of record CAZMAI010000296.1, read on the forward strand.
CCGACCGCGTGTATACCGGCACCGCGGCATCCGAATCGGCTCGTCGCATGGCCCTGATCGTTGCGGGACATACAGAGCTGTTTAGGGCCCTCGCCAATTTCCTGAGGGACTCTGCCCCGCAGCGCCGCGTCACCATCATCAAAGGCAATCACGATGTCCAGTTGCACTGGCCGGCCGTGCAACATGTCCTGCACGACGCCCTCGATGCGCGAGAGTCGCGGCAACACTGCCTTTCCTTTGTGCCGCTGGCCCTGCACCGGGACGGCCTGCACGTGGAGCATGGCAGCCAGCACGCAGAGGCGCTCAACCGGCACCCGCGCTTTAGCGAACCCACCGATCCCCGCGACCCCTCGCGGCTGGTCGAGACGCCAGGCGCGCGTATCTTTATCCGCGCCATCAACCGGCTGGAGCGCCACCTCCCCTGGATCTCCAGCGTCAAACCCATGACGGCCATCGGCTGGTTCCTGCTGCGCTACCGCCCGCTCATGGCGCTGCGCCTGGCGTGGCTGTTCCTTCCCGCGTTGCCCACCCTCCTCCGTGTCCATCACCCGCTGGCCCGCAGCAACCGTCAACTTGTGCAGGATGTGGCGGCCGGCACCGGAGAAG
>CAZMAI010000297.1:0-3199 GCA_964564195.1 uncultured Anaerolineales bacterium
ATCCCGCCTCTTCCCAGTACACCCGAATCTGAGCACCCTCGCGGTTGTCATAATACTCCACTTCCACCAGGTGCATCCCGCCCTGCAGGTAGACCTCTCCGGAGGCGATGGCCGGTGCCTGGTCGACCCAGTTATCGACGACACGCTGGCCGTCGACCCAGATGCGCACGCCATCGTCGGTATAGGCGACAAAGGCGTACCGCCCGGCCGCAAAGGGCCAGTAGCCGCGCCAGCGAGCGGAGAAACGATCCGCAGGAACTGCGGGGTCCGGTGATCCGGTGCCCCACTGGAAATCGATATCCTGATCCTCACGCACCAGCACGGGGGATCCGGTCAAAGTCACGTTGGCGAAATAGTGACCGAGCCACGCTGACTGCGGCACGTCGGGCGTAGGGGTTTGCAGCGGCGTTGCGCTGGCCATCGGCGTCACCGTGGCAGCAGCCTCCGGGTCGATGATCGTAATCGCGCTGGCGACAAGCCGTCCCAGAGGATCCAATACGCCCTCTGCATAGATGGTCTGTCCGGGCGATATCTCACGAGGAGATGCGCGGCTGCCATCTTTCCAGGTGACCTCCAGGTTCTCTGGAACGATGATCTGCTCGACCTTTCCCTCGATCGGTGCGATGACGATGATCAATGCCCCGGGCGTATAGTCCTCTACGACGCCTAGAGCAGCATCGGGGGGTATGGGCGTGCTTGTCTTCTCTGGTGTCCCGGTGAGCGTGATGGTTGCAGTCGGTGGCACGTTCGTCGGCATGAGTGTCGCCGTGGGCGTAGGTGTAGGCGGAGAGACCCGATCACGTGCCACGGTCACCCATACGATCAGAGTCACAACTCCGAGAATGACCGCTGCGATTGCGGCAGCGATACCTACCGTTTTCCAGAGGGGTGCGCGATTGAACATCATTTACCTTCCGTAGGCCGGTGATGGCGCGTAGCGGTGCTCAGTTGACAAAACGCAGCGGCACCGGCGTGACTGTCACGACAAAGAGAAACAGCAAAAACACGGCGAGAGCGATCTCGCGTTTGCCCAGGGGGGTAATGTTCTCCAATGGCTCCTGTTGGCCTCGGCTAAGGAGCAGGATGAGCGTAGCCCATACAAACCATCCCTGCCATAAAAAGCCCATGAGGAACAGGACGCCGATCACGCCCCAGGTGACATAACGTGCTTTGTGGCCCAGCCAGGCATAGATCACGTGCCCGCCGTCCAGCTGGCCTGCGGGGATCAGATTGAACCCGGTGACAAGCAGCCCAGCCCAGCCCGCAAAGGCTAGCGGGTGCATAAAGAGATCATGGGTCGCGCTGGGCAGCCACTGCCCGTGTATCACGTACTTGAGGGCGGCGTAGAGGAGCGAGTTGCCCTCGATAATGTAACTCCCGGCTTGCGGCAGCGGACGAATCTCCGATAGGAATAGCCCCGCGATCAGGATCGGGATGCAGACCACGAGACCCGCAAGGGGGCCCGCGGCCCCGGTCAACAGCATGGCTCGACGATTGGGTGGGATGCCCTTCATCCGTATGACCGCCCCCATCGTGCCAAAGGGGCTCAGGGGCAGCGGGATCAGGTAAGGCGGGCTGACAGGGACGCCGAACCGTCGGGCTACGAGATAGTGGCCCATTTCGTGCGCGATCAGGATCCCCAGCAGCCCCAGGGCGAACTGCAGTCCTTCGCCGAGGCCACTGACAAAACTGGCCCAGGTCCACTCTTGCATCACATAGCTGAGCATGTAGGTGGCCAGAACCGATATGACAGTAAGGACGCCCAGTCCGATGGCCAGCCAGTTCTTGTCTGGCTTGACCTGATTTACCCAGTCCAGACTCACGATGACGTCCTGATCGCCCTGCCTGCGCAGCAGGAGTGTACGCTGCTGCCTGGCGAAGGCTGGTGCCAGTCGCTCGTAGACCTCTGAAGCGGGGCGCAGCAGACGTCCTCTGATGCGCAGAGCCTTGCCTTCTGCCATGCCGCTCGTGATGTCATCGATCTGAAAAACACCGCTGAGAAGTGGCCTCAGCCAGTGCATGTCATCGTGTTGGTCGGGCTGGGGGACAACATCCATCATGGTTTTGATGACAACCTCGGCAGCATCATAGCACAGGAGGCAGGGTCAGACAACGGCGCAGGGAGCGAGGAAACGGGTTGTAGCTTACCTGCTGTGGGGCGGCGTGCGGGCGACTTGTGTTATACTGTCGGCCATGTTCAGTCATTACGAATGTGAGGGACCATGAGCAACACACGACGTTTGTGGCCCGTCTTTACGGGCTGCCTGCTGATCCTCTTGCTGCTCACAGGGTGTGGCCTGGGTGCGCCCCGTCTCGCTGGGACATTGCGAGATGCCGAGACGGGCAATCCGATAGTCGCAGGGCAGATCACCGTCGGCGAACGGGTGGCGACCAGCGACGATCAGGGCGCCTTTGCACTCGAGCTTGATCTGGGCAATTACGAGGCGATCGTGCATGCGCCCGGTTATGTCAGTCGTACCGAGGCGTTTACTCTGACCGGCGAGGAGAAGAACCACACTGTGACGCTGGACCTGCAGCCCCGTACGCTCACCGGCACCGTTCAAGCGGACGACACAGGGGAGCCCATAGCAGATCTGTCCGTGGCCTATGGCGAGGCGGTCTACAGCACCGGGGCGGAGGGTGCCTTTTCAATTGCCGCGCGCGAGATACACGATCTGGTGATCAGCGGATATGGAGTGGCTGAGAAGGTACTGCCGGCTGCTGAGGTGGGGGCGCTCTTTTCGCCTGACGGCTCCCTGCTCGCCCCGCTCGACGTCGCCGTGCAGCCACGTGCCGTTCAGGGCGCCGTGCTGGAACCCGATGGCACACCCGTAGAGGGTGCGGAGGTCCGTATCGGGCTGGCGTACACCAGGACCAACGCGCAAGGCAGATATGCGCTGCGTTTTGTGGAGATCGGCGAGCCAGTGACGGTGAACAGCGCCGGACACCATCCGGCACCTGAGACGGTATTTGAGGGCCAGGATGAGTTTACGATTACGGTGGAGCCATTCGTGGCCAGGCTTGCGGTGGCCGAGGAGGGGACCGGACGCGCGCTGGAAGGCGCCACGGTTCTGGTTGCCGGGGAGCAAGTTGGCCTGACCGATGCCAGCGGTGAGGCAAGCGCGCGTGTTTCGCCCGACACTGCTCTGGCCATTGCCGCGTACGGGTACCTCACGGCTACGGTGACGTATCAGGGTGA
>CAZMAI010000298.1:0-3190 GCA_964564195.1 uncultured Anaerolineales bacterium
GAGAAGGCCGCCGAGGTCAAGGAGGTGGTCGAGGAGATTGTGGAGGAGGTTGTCGAGGAGGTCGCGGGCAAGTATCAAGAAGCGCCGATGCTGGCGGAGAAGGTGGCGGCGGGTGAGTTGCCGCCTGTGGACGAGCGCCTGCCCGAGGAGCCGCTTGTTGTCGAGGTGATCGATAGGATCGGCGAGTATGGTGGCACGCTGACGGTCGGCTCGAACTATTCCACGCTGATGGGCGGCGATGTCGACCGCGTATGCCCTCTTCAGAACATTCTGCGGATTGCACCGAACCTTCAGGAGGCCATGGCTGGCCCTATCAAGGCCTGGGATTTCACCGACGGTTTCACCAAGCTACGGCTGGAGATGCGCAAGGGGCTCAAATGGTCCGACGGTGAGCCGGTGACTGCCGATGATATGGTCTTTTGGTACGAGGACATCCTGCTGAACACCGAGATCACGCCTGTGGCGGCGATCGGCTTTCGGCCGGGCGGCGAGATGATGGATCTGGTCAAGGTCGACGACTATACCGTGCAGATCACCTTCAAGGCGCCGAACCCGTCCTTTATCCTGGTCAACCTGGCGCACCGGTACGGCTTTGGGAATAACTCGCTCAAGCCGGCGCACTACCTCAAGCAGTTCCATCTCAAGTACAACGAGGATGCTGGCGATCTGGCCGCGGCGGCCGGATTCGATTTCTGGTACCAGCTCTTTGGCCGCGAGTCGAACCCCTACGATACGCTTGATCTGCCAACGCTGATGCCGTATCAAGCGGTGCGGGACACCACAACCACCGTGTTTTTCGAGCGAAACCCCTACTTCTGGATGGTGGATCCGGAAGGGAATCAACTGCCGTACATCGACAAGATGATGCATGACCGCGTCGCCGACATCGCCATCCTGGATGCCAAGCTGGTCGGCGGCAACTATGACTTTGCCGGCATGCAGAACAACATCCAGAACTATGCCACGTACGCGGAGGGGGCGGCCGAGAGCGACTCGCAGATCATCCTCTGGTCATCGGGCAAGGGCTCCGAATGCCAGTATCACTTCAACATGAACTGGGAAGAGGATGAGTGGCGCAACGTATGCACCGATGACCGTTTCCGGCAGGCGCTGTCGCTGGCCATCAACCGGCAGGAGATCAACGACGTCATCTACTTTGGCAATGCTGTAAACCGCGCCATGACGGTCATCTCTGCGTCGCGCCATTTCAAGCCCGAGTACGCTGCGGCCTATATCGAGAATGATGTGGCTCGCGCCAACGCGCTGCTGGATGAGATGGGCCTGGAGTGGAACGCGGACAAGACACACCGGCTGTTCCCGACCAGCAAAAAGCCCATCGTGATCCCCTTTGACTTTGTAGAGACGGAGACGCCCAAACTGGCGATCACCGAGCTGGTTTCCGAGTACTGGCGCAACGTTGGCGTTGAGATCCAGTACAAGTCGATCACGCGCAACCTGCTGAACCAAAAGATCCTGGCTAACCAGCAGATGATGTCGCTGTGGCATGGCGGCTCGATGACGGACATCCTGTTCCTGCGCGAGCCCAAGTTTCTGACGCCCCGCTACGGCGACGAGTCCACCTGGGGTGTGCTCTGGGGCCTGTGGTACAACACGCGTGGCGAGCAGGGGCTGGAACCGCCGGAGATCATAAAGTCGCTCTATAACGCGCTCGACGACTATAACCGCACGGACTCGGACGAGTCGGCGGCCATCGTCCTGCGGGCGCAGGCTGAGCACCTCTGGAACATTGGCACCGTGGGCGAGGCGCCGCACCCGCTGTGGGTGCGCAACTCGCTCAAGAACGTCGCCACCAACGGATTCTGGGTATGGGACGCGCTCTGGACCGAGCCGTTCTACCCCGAACAGTGGTATTTTGAGCAGGCATAGGAGCTGAGGCTCGAATACAGTGATGTGCCGGTGAGCCCCGTGCTGACCGGCACATCAGCGCCAATGGAAAGAAAGGTTGGTCATGAAGGCAGTACTCGTACTGATGGATAGTCTTAACAGGCATTTCCTGCCCTCGTATGGGAACGACTGGGTCATCGCGCCCCATCTGGAGCGCTTCTGCGAGCGCAGCGTGCGCTTTGACCGGCACTTTATCGGGTCGGCGCCCTGCATGCCCGCCCGGCGCGACATCCTCACTGGCAGGCTCAACTTTCTTGAGCGCGGCTGGGGCGGGATCGAGCCTTTTGACCGCTGCTTTACCGAGACGCTGAAGGAAGGTGGGGTGTTCAGCCATCTGACGACCGACCATTACCACTATTTTCAGGTAGGCGGTGAGAACTATCACTGCACGTTCAACACCTGGGAGCTCTACCGGGGCCAGGAGAACGACAAGTGGATCTCCACGGTGGTGCCACCTGAAGAGCCGCCGCATCTGGGCCGCTGGAACGCGCACTATGCCCGCAACCGCTCCGCATTCTTGCAGGAGGAAGACTATCCCAGCCCGCAGACCTTTCAGTCGGCGGTAGAGTGGGTGCGTCGCAACGGCCAGAGCGATGACTGGTTCCTGATGGTGGAGGCCTTTGATCCCCACGAGCCCTTTGATTGCCCGCAAGAGTTCCTGGATATGTACGAGGACGATTGGGAGGGGCCCGAGTTCATCTGGCCCAACTATGCCCCCGACGACCTGGACCCCGATGCACTGCGGCACATCCGCCGGCAGTACGCGGCCTGCCTGACCATGACGGACCGCTGGTTCGGCAAGCTGATCGCAGAGCTCGAGGCGCAGGGGTGCATGGAGGATACCCTGATCATCGTCACCACGGACCATGGTCACATGCTGGGCGAGCACGGGTATCTGGCCAAGAACTATATGCACGGGTATGACGAGCTGGCGTTGATCCCCTTGATGGTGCACCTGCCCGGCGACGCCCATGCCGGAGAGACTCGCTCGCAGGTCACGCAGAATATCGATATCGCCCCGACGCTGCTCGAGTACTTTGGGCAGGGCTGGGACCATCCCATCCATGGGCAGTCCTGGTGGCCGCTGCTGAACGACCCGCAGGCCTCGGGTCGGGACTATGCTCTGTTCGGGTGGTTCGGGTCCACCGTGAATGTTACCGACGGGCGCTATACCTATTTGCGGGCGGCGAACGAGACGAACGAGCCCCTGTACCAGTACGGCTGCATGGCCGGCAACTATGACCATTGGTGGCCGCGCACTTCCTTTGCGTCCATCGAGGTGGGG
>CAZMAI010000299.1:0-3182 GCA_964564195.1 uncultured Anaerolineales bacterium
CGGCCTGCGCCGCGCGAATACTAACACCGGAGGGGACGCAGTGCAATGTCGTGCGGCCTGGCGATGGCGAGCGGCTACGGTGCCAGCACTTTTGCCCCTGCGCGATCCGCAGTAAACTGCCCAGGCTCGGTCCTGCATTTCGCGCGGATATTGGTGCACGATCCGGAGGGGAATTGATGGCGAAAAGAGCGCTCCAGGTAATGCTGGCCATGGTGTGTCTTGCGTTGCTGGCGGGCTGTGCGCTGCTGTCTGGCACCCGAGATAACGGAGAGACTATAGACCAGGCCGCACCGGCCGAGTCTGGCCAACTGGAGGCGCAGTCACTTACTGGCGCGCCGGTATTGCCGCTGGTCCGTCAAGGCGACGTATGGTTGGTTCCGCCCAGGGGAGGCGAGCCGGTGCGGGTCACCGGCAGCGGCCGCGCGTGGTACCCGACGCTCTCGCCTGATGGGCACACACTGGTTTACGTCCAGGCTCCCGACAGCGAAGCTGCGGAGGCAGAGCTCTACGCTATCGACCTGGAGACCGGCGATACGCGCCTGCTGATCGGGGGCGTTGCGCCTTTCGGTCCGCCGGCCTGGTCGCCGGATGGCACGCTGCTGGCCTGGCCCGCGGGCGAACAGCTGCTGATACTGAGCCCCGTGGATGGCACGTTGCGGGAGCGTCTCCCACAGGCGTTGCCTGAGATGTCGCGCCCCGAGCCAGTCTGGTCGGCGGGCGGTGACACGCTCTATTACCCGCGGGCCGAAGAGGGAGACCTGGCTATCTGGTCGTTCTCGCTGGAGGGCGAGCCCGCGCCTGTCCACGCACTGGACCTGCACCTGGCCTGGGTGCTCGCCCAGGACCCGAGCGGAGGGGTCACCCTGTGGCAGGGCGGCTTGCTGCAAGCCCTGGACTCTCCTCAGGGGGGCGGTCCCGTGTCGGTGCCGGAGGCAATCGGTGATCCTGTGGGGCTTGCCTGGTCTTTGGACGGCAGCCAACTGGCACTGCTGGATGATGCAGGCGCAGTCTGGATCGCCGCGAGGGGAAGTTGGCCTCACGAGCCAATATACCGTGCAACGGGGATCGTCGCCTTGCGCTGGGCGGGCGCAGACTCGCTGGTTCTGCGGCAGGCCTACCCCGGCACGGGCGACCACACGCTGCTCAAACTCGATCTGGCCACTGGCGAAGCTACCCCGTTGGTGCGTGCACTCTTTGTGGCCGGCCCGCTGAGCGTCGAACCGGCGGATCTGCCGGCGCTGGCAGGCTCTGTGGGCGCACAGTCCGCGGCACGTTCCTACGATTGGTACCGCTACCAGGGCGAATGGGACAGCGGCCCCATGGCTTCCTCCAATTGCGGCCCCACCAGCGTCGCCATGGCGATCCAGTTCGCCCGCGATAACCTCTGGGTCCCCATCAGCGAGATCCGTGCCTATATCGGGGGCTCCTCCTGGACGTATGCCTCCAGCCTGCGATCTGCTCTGGACCATTGGGGCGTCGGCAACCGTACACTGCATTCCATGGCCGAGGTGGACGCCGCGTTGGCTCGCGGGAGCATCATTCTGGCCCACGTGTGGATGTATCACCTCTCGCCGGGGGCGGACTATATGCAGGCGTTTACCTCGTCGGCAGCCAACATGGACCGCTATCACAAGTACGACCAGTCGCACTGGCTTGTGCTCAAAGGCACCTCCTCTGACGGCCGCTATGTCATCGTCCACGATCCCAACGTGTGGGATGGGAGTGGCGTGTACTGGTATAGCGGCAACACTGCCAAGGGTCGTGACCGTCTGTACCGCTATCAGGAGATGGCGGCGGCTATTGCCTCGTACCAGTATGAGCTGATCGAGGTGCCCGATGCCGCCGCTCCGCCGCCGCCTACGGTGGCGCCTCAGCCCACCCGCACGCCACTGGCGGGCGCCGGAGTGTGGCACACGGTCCGCGCCGGTGAGAACTTGTATCGCATCTCGCTGCGCTATGGCACTACGGTCGACGCCATCGCTACGGCGAACGGCCTGGCGGATCCGAACCGGATCTATGTGGGGCAGCAGCTCTGGATACCGCTGGCAGGAGGCACACCGGTACCGACGCGCACGCCCATCCCGACCACGCAGGTCACGACGGTGCCCAGAACGGCCACGCCGACGCTGGTGCCGCCTGTGCCTACGGCGTCCCCCACGGCTGCGCCGCCGACCAGCGTGCCGACGCCAACGCGGCCGCTGACGCCCACCCCCGCGCCCGGCGCCGGTGTCTGGTACACGGTGAGCTGGGGCGATACGCTCGGCGGCATCGCCGCCCGGCATGGTGTGACGGTGCAGGCCATCATGCAGGCCAACGGGCTCACCGACCCGAACCTGGTGCGCCTGGGGCAACGGCTGTGGATTCCAACGGGTGGCGGCGGACCGGCGGCTACGCCGACGCGAGCAGCGACGCCAACGACGGTGCCGGGCGCTGAGAGGTGGCACGTGGTGGTGCGAGGTGAGACGCTCTCGACCATCGCGGCACGCTATGGCACGACCTGGCAGGCGATCGCCGGGGCAAATGGGCTATACTCATGGAGTATCATCTACCCGGGGCAGCGGTTGCGGATACCGTAACCGCGCGGTCACCGGAGTATACTGGCAGCCATCACTGGAGGAGTTGAGAGCAATGTCGAAAGCCAATCATGTGCTGTTGTGCGGCAACGTTATCGCGCCGGAGGGGGTCTCTCTGCTGGAGCCCGTCGCGACTCTTGCGCAGGTGGGTGACTATTGCACCGAGGCGGAACGCATCGAGGCCGCGCGCGAGGCGGATGCGATGCTGGTGCGCACGGGCGCCGTCACGCGGGCGCTCCTGGAAGCCTGCCCCCGCCTAAAGATCGTCTCGCGGCATGGCGTCGGGTATGACGCCGTGGATGTGCCCGCCTGCACGGAGCATGGCGTTCTGGTGACCATCACGCCCAACGCCAACGCCACGGCAGTCAGCGAGCACGCCCTGGCACTGATGCTGGCCTGCGCGCGCAAAGTGACCCAGGCGGACGCCCTGCTCAAGACGGGCGGCTGGAAGCGCGAGCCCTTTGTTGGGATCGAACTGTCGGGTAAGACGCTGGGACTGGTGGGCCTGGGGCGCGTGGGCAGCAAGGTGGCGCACCTGGCTCAGGGCTTTGGCATGACAGTGTTGGCCGCGGATCCCTACACCACGCCCGAGCGCGCGGCAGCGCTGGG
>CAZMAI010000300.1:0-3173 GCA_964564195.1 uncultured Anaerolineales bacterium
GGGCAGGGACGAGGCTCGCGCCGGTCAGCGCCCGCCTCGACGAACTCGGCGTGGCCCATATCCGTGGTCCGGCCGCGCTCGGACCAGTCCACCGGACCGTCGTCGGTGTGCCAGATGAGATCATAGTCCCAGGCATCCATGAACGCCCGCTCTTGCGCGACGCCGTCGTCTGCAATACCCGTCACGCGCCGTTTCAGGGCAGCGTGGGTGCAGTACTCGGTGTGCGCCAGGCGCGGCGTGGGCTCTAGATTGAGGGCGGCGTGTCCGATGGCAGTGCTCATGGCTTTGCTTCCTGCAGGGATGTCAGCTAGAGACTATCATACCCGTTTCGGGCGCTCCGTCGATAGGACGCGCAAAGTTCCGCGTGTCCGACCTTTGTCGTATACCGGAGCCAGCCTATCCGGTTATGATATCTACATAATCCGCTCATGGACCCGGTTGCTGACACGCATTGGGTCCACGCACAAGCACTCTGGAGGTTTCCGATGAAACGTGTATTCACGATCCCCGTGTTGATCCTGGCTCTCACGCTCGTCTTTTCCGGCGCGGTCCTCGCTGACACCCGCACCTATGTAACCCATCTGACCGGAAGCGAAGAGGTGCCCGCGCGGGACACCCTGGCGCAGGGCCAGGCGATCTTTCGGCTGAGTAAGGACGGCACGGAACTGCACTACAGGCTTATCGTCGCCAACATCGAGAACGTGACCGCGGCCCACATCCATCTGGCGCCCGCCGGGATGAACGGTCCCGTCGTAGCGCCGCTGTATGTCTCCGGCCCGATCAGCGGACGCTTTAGCGGGGTGCTGGCGGAGGGTGTCATCACCAGCCTCAATGGCCCTCTGCTTGGGCAGCCCCTGAGCGCGCTGATCACGGCGATAGAGGACGCAGGCGCCTATGTGAACGTGCACACGACGCAGTTCCCGGGAGGTGAGATTCGCGGGCAGATACGCTAAGAGCACCCGGGGGCGTGCCTCGGTCGGCGCGCCATATCCATACCCGGCCCGCCGCAGGCTCGGCACCATACCGGGCCTGCGCGGCGCAAGCGTACCAGGTTGATCCCCTCGGCGGTGGGGCCGTAGGTCCCTGCATACGACTAAAGTCGTATCGCCGGGGGACCGCGCGTGATAGGATAGTGAGGAATACGTCTAAAGGAAGGCTATGACGGCAGACTGCCAGCCCGTACCGATTATCTATATAGAGCGCTGCACCAGCTGCGGATGCTGTGTCGCAGTATGCCCATCTGGTGTCTTTGTACAGGACGCGGATGGCCTGCGCGCCGCGTCACCGGAGAACTGCGGCGGATGCGGCGAGTGTGAGCTGGCCTGTCCCGAGGATGCCATCGAGGTGTCCTTTGCCATCGTCTGGGGCGAGAATTGTGCCCCTGACGCGAACGCCGATTGAGGAGGAGCCCGTGACCGACCGTCTCGTCTATCTCGATAACGCCGCCGCCACTCGCATGGATGAGCGTGTGGTGCAGGCGATGCTGCCCTTTATGACCGACAAGTATGCCGTGGCGACGTCGCAGTTCGGCTACTCGCTGGGACTCGAATCCAAAGAGGCCCTCGATCGCGCCCGCGCCGGCCTGGCGGCCCACATTGGCGCCACCGCCGAAGAGTTCGTGTTCACCTCCGGCGATGCTGAATCCAGCAACATGGCAATCAAGGGCGTGGCAGCCGCACTGGGGGAGAGAAAAGGCCGGCACATCATTAGCACGGCTATCGAGGATTTCCCCGTGCTGCACAGCGTGCGCTCGCTGGAGCGACAGGGCTTTAGCGTGGATACCGTCCGTGTGGACGAGCACGGCCGCGTGGATCTGGACCATCTGGCGAGCCTGCTGCGGCCCGACACGATCCTGGTCTCCATTCAGGCCACCAACCAGGAGATCGGCACGTTGCAGGACCTGGACGCCATCAGTGCGCTGACCCGCGAGCACGGGATCGTGTTCCACAGTGATGCCACGCACACCTTTGGCCGCGTCCCGCTGGATGTGCGCCAGACTCCCGTGGATCTACTGACTGTCTCATCCCATGTGCTCCACGGCCCCAAGGGCGTGGGTGGTCTGTACATCCGCAGGGGCACGCCCATCGCAAAGTGGATGGACGGCGGCTTTCAGGAGAACAACCTGCGAGGTGGCGTAGAGAACATCCCCGGCGTCGTCGGGTTCGCCACGGCGGTGGACCTGATAACCCCCGAGGAGAACGCCCGCCTGCAGGCCCTGCGCGACCGGCTGACGGGCCTGCTATTGCAGATCCCCCAATCCCGCGTGAACGGCCACCCCGAGTTGCGCACCCCGCACAACGCCAATGTCTCTTTCCGCTATGTGGAGGGTGAGTCGGTGTTGCTGCACCTGGACATGCGCGGGTTCGCCGTGAGCACCGGTTCGGCCTGTTTCAGCCGCTCGCTGGAGGGCAGCCACGTGATCCTGGGGATCGGCGGGGACCACGAGCGCGCCCACGGGTCGATCCGTTTCACCTTTGGACGCTATAACAAAGACGAGGATGTGGATCGCGTGGCAGAGGCACTGACTGACGTCATCGTCCGCCTGCGCGCCATCAGCCCGCTCGGCAAGGAGTAGACAGCATGACCCTTCCCTACAGTGATATCGTAATGGAGCACTTTCAGAACCCGCGCAATGTGGGACGCATCGAGGATCCCGACGGCAAGGCCCTCGAGGGCAGCCCCGCCTGTGGCGATATGGTCGCGGTCTACCTGAAGGTGAATGACGAGACGCACCGCATCGACGACATCAAATTCGAGTCGTACGGCTGCGCCTCAAACATCGCCACCGGCTCGATCATCACCGAGCTCGCCAAGGGCAAGACCATCGAAGAGGCCCGCGACATCACCTGGCAGGAGGCCTCGGACGCGCTGGGCGGCTTGCCCCCCATCAAGACGCACTGCTCGGTGCTGGCCGTCGACGGCCTGCAGGCCGCGATCCAGAACTATGAAGAGCGCCACGGGCTGGTCAAGGAGCAGGTGCCCACCGATGAGACCGAGATTCGCCGCCGTCTCAAGCACGTGATGAACCCGCAGGTCGGGCTGGACCTGATCCGCACCAAAACCGTGCAGAGCATCGCGCTGGCCGAGGGCGTCGTCCGCATCGCGCTGGACATGCCCGCCGACCATCAGTTCGCCAACAATATCCGTGAGGAGATCGTGGAAAAGATCGAGCC
>CAZMAI010000301.1:0-3160 GCA_964564195.1 uncultured Anaerolineales bacterium
GCTGCCGGCGGGCAATTCACGCAGGCAGAGTCCCAGGCGGTAGCCGACCTCAGAGTTCAGCCCGCCGTACGTGCGCCCGGGCGTGTAGACGCCCAGGTAAAAGTACAGGTTGGACGCGGAGATGGCCGCCACACACAGCAGAACCAGCACGGCAGAGTGTATCTGACGCCAGCCGCCCAGCTTTCCCAGTGCGTCCGCAATATCCCAGGCACCCGATGCCAGCAAGATGGGCACGGAGATCGTGCTCAGCAGCAAGCGCGTAACCGTGGGCGGGCTCTCCAGCAGCGCCCCGAGCATGATGGCCACGGCCCAGAACAGCAGGGCCAACAGCCCCGCTCCCCGCCGCCGCCCGGGCAGCATCGCCATCACCAGCCCTACCATAAAGATCGCGCCATCCACAACGCCCAGCAGGGGTCGTCCTGGGGCATAGTGCGGGCTGGTGTCGGGGTAGTAGTGCCAGCCCAGCAGCGCGCGCAGAAACTGCTCGCCCAGCAGGGCCGCCGGGCTCATCCCAGCGGTCGCTGCACTGGACTCGAGCCTCCCCGGCTGCAGCATGCTGAGCGCTGTCACGCGCGCCAGCAGATCCTGTGTGTGCCGGGCCCAAAAGAGCAGCAGCGGCCAGGCGGTCACGACAAATCCGACCGCCAAAAGGCCCAGGTTCTGCCGGTGACTGGCCCAAAAGTTCCGTTCGGTCGCCAGCTTCCACAGGAGATAGCCGCCGGCGACAAGAGGGATCAGGCGCGCGCTCATATAGCCGTACTGCGCCAGCCCCATGAGCGCACCGGCCACGCCGAAGTCGGCCGCATGGCCCGTGCGCAGACCGCGCAGCAGCAGCGCCAGCGCCAGGGCGGCGAACAGGGGATCCAGGATGTTGTTCAGACCCACGCGGGAGAAATGGATCGGATAGTGCCAACAGGCCAGGAACAGGGCAGCAACAAGCGCGACCCGCCGGTCAAAGATCTCGCGCGCCAGCAGGTACACCGCCGGGATCGTAAGTGTCCCGGCCAGGGCGGGCACCAGCCGAAGCCCCGCCGCCGGATCGGGCCAGAGTCGCAGGCCCAGCGCCTGCAGATAGAAGAATAATGTGGGGTGCGAGAACCAGCCGGTGGCAAAGGGGTTGGTGAGCCGGCCCGCCTGGACCTCCAGTGCCTCCCAGCCCATGTTGGCCTCGTCACCCGAGAGGAGGTAAGGAATCTGTCCCAGCTGCACCAGACGCACCAGTCCTGCCAGCAAGGTGATGGTCAGCAGAGGCACCCACAGCCGCAGGCCATCCCGCGTGAACGGACGCGCCACGGCCAGCTGGCTCCGCACCCGCTGCCAGTCTACGACAGCCAGGGTCCACAAAATGCTGGCCACGCCCCAGATCGCGAGCAGGCGATAGCCCTGCTGCGACGTGAGCGGCTGCCCGGCGCGCAAACCGGCACCAAGGGATAGCGCCAGAGCGCTCCCTCCCAGGACCCAGCGCCAGGCGCCGGCTCGCAACCAGCGGCAAATGGCACGTGCAAGGGCAGCCGCGTCATAGTCTGGCTCCTGCAGCCCTCTGATCTTGCGCAGGGCAAGGGCGAGCACCGCGAGCGCGCATGCATACGCGACAATGGCGGACCACAGCCACGCGCGGCCTGCCCCGCCGGTGCTGTGGCGACCCAGTGCCACCGCCGCACCCATGAGGACTAGCCCCGCCGTAAAGAGCAGGCTGGCGCGCCATCGTGGTCGATCAATCACGGATCATGGCCTCTGCCTGCTGAACCATGCCTGTGACGGTCTCAGTTGGTGGGGGCCAGCGACCAGGGCCCGCTGGCCTTGACCACCCAGTAGCACCAGTTCTTTGGTATGGCCACCTCCAGCGTCTCGTTCACCATCCCGCTGCCATCGAACACGATGGTCTCGCCGGCGATGCAGCGCATCGCCGCGACAAAGCGGCCCTCACCCTCATGCGTGATGTGCCAGGGTCCGGTGGACTCGGCGGTGAACATGCCGCTCACGGCGTCACCTGTCCCGCTAAAGGCCGGTGTCTCCTCGGTGCCCAGGGTAGCGATTTCGATCACCCATGGGCCGGCGGCCGTGGTGTCCAGCGAGCCGCCCGGAATGCCGGTGAGGGGGACGCTCCCCTCGTAGGCGTCGTCCTCCTCCAGGACCACCTGCTCGCGTCCGTCTCCGCTTACCGCCACCTTGATCGGCCCATCCCCCGTGTAGCTGATCTTTGCGCGATGGACAGCCAGGGGCAGGTCGAGGGGCATACTGCTGGTCCCCGCCTCGCCCCGGACAACCACTGGACTCGGCACGGGCACTGCACTGCTCACGGCGGTCACCTCAGGCCTGGTGACCTCCGCCCGGGCTGGTGCCTGCACCGAGGCTACAGCCTGAGGGCCAGCCTTTGAGACGGGCGCCGTGACGGGCACACCTGGCGCAGGCTCGACAAGATCGCCGAGTTCCGTCTCCAGCGCTCCGCAGCCAGCGAGGCAGACAAGGAGCAACAACAGTGCGAAATGCACCGGCAGGCGAGCGGCGGCGGACACAGCGAGCCCGAAACGTGCCATCTGGACACCTCCTCTGCGCACACTCTGCCTAGAGATGGAGACAAGGGGCCAGGACGACAGGCCTAGACCGCCTCGATGGTCGAGGGCGGCTTGGTGGCCAGATTGTAGGTGACGCTGACAACCTCCGGGACCTCGGCCAGGATGGCATCGGCCATGCCACGCAGTGTGGCCCAGGGGAGCTCCGTGGGCGTGGCGACCCGGGCGTCCACGCTGTCCCAGCAGCGCACCTCGATCTGCTGGCCAAAGGCACGCTGGCCGCCGCGCATCCCCGTGACGCGGTCCTCGTGCAAAATGGCGAGATACTGGAAGGCACCGCAGCCGGCCAGATGGCGCTCCACCACCGCCGTCGCCCGGCGCACCACGGCGATGCGCTCCGGGGTGGCCTCGCCGATCACGCGCGCCGCCAGCGCCGGCCCGGGGAAGGGCATGCGGTTGAAAACCTCCGCCGGCAGCCCCAGCGCCTCGCCCACTTTGCGCACGCCATCCTTGCGCAGCTGCAGCAGCGGCTCCAGGATGCCATAGCCAAAGGTTGCCTCCGGATCGATACCCAGCTGAGCAAAGACGTTGTGCTGGCGCTTGATGCCCGCCACGGTCTCATCCACGTCGGTCAGGATGGTGCCCTG
>CAZMAI010000302.1:0-3159 GCA_964564195.1 uncultured Anaerolineales bacterium
CGTGGCTCGATTAAGAAACTGGCTCAAGCTCGAGACCAAACAGCGTCACCGGGTTGTCGATAAACAGCATTCGGGCGATCTCACAGGCCCGGTCTACATCCAGGACACCCTCTCCCACTTTGGTCGCCAGGGCACGGGAGACATTCTCGCGCGCCATCGCCTGGTGCCCGTAGACGGCATCCACAAAGGCATAGTCGCCGCCAAAGGCGCAGATCTTGTTCACGGGGACGCTGTCGATCCACTCCTCCAGCGCCCGCACCGATGCCGTGGGTGAGATGATGTGCGCCCAACACATGTCGATGTAGACGTTGGGAAACATCTTGGCCAGCGCGGACAGGACGTGCTGGTAGGGGTAGCCGATGTGGAACAAATCAAAGTTGACCTCGGGGTACTCGAGAAAGAGCGGGTTCAGCAGCGCCGGGTCAGCATTGGCGATCAGGTTGCCGTTGCCCTCCAGCAGGCCCGTGTGAATCTGCACCGTCATCCCCTGCTCCGCCGCGAGCTCCAGCACGTGGTGCATCATCCAGTTCTGAAAGCTGCTGCCCACAGCCACCGGCTGCGGGTCCCAGTTGGGCAGGTGCCTCGCCGCCAGGATCTGCCTGAGCCCCGCCTCGGCCTCTGTCCGTGCGGGGCGAGGAAACGCCAGGCTACGCTGGTACGCCAATCCCATCTTGATAGCCACCGCTCCGCCGGACCGCGCCGCCTCCAGAGCGGCCCCGCAGGCGGCCATCCAGCTCTCGAGCGTGCGCAGCGGGTGCCCGGCTCGCTCCTCCAGCCACTCGACCACCTGCAGTGTCTGCGGCCAGATATACTCGTCGAGTCGGATGACCGGCCGGAAAAAGGACGCATCCCAGGGCCCGGTGGCATCCAACAGGCTGACCGCGATCCGCGAGTGCTCCTTGAGAACGCGCTGATAGTGCCCGGGCGCCAGGGTGCGCCGAAAAGCGGCGTCCAGGGCCTCGATGGTGTCGCGGCGGATGGCATCCAGCCCATACAGGGCCCGTACCGATAGGTCGAGCGCGCGGCCGTAGCCGGTGTGGCGGGCGTGCTCCCAGTAGGGCTCGATCAGCAGCCAGCGCTCCATGAGGGGTCGCCCGTGGTCCCGGGCCTGCGCCAGGCCGGCCTTGCTCAGACCGGCGGAGCACAGATCAGAGCTCATATAGTGGTACAGGTACTCTTGCAGGACATCTGTATCCTGGGCGCGGCTGGCCTCGGTGCCGGGCAGGTGCTCATGCGTATCAACGATCTCCAACGCGTGCACATAGGCCAGGATCCGGTCGTAGGCTGCGTTCATAGAGTCTCCTGTATGCAGCTCAGGTCGGGCGATGCGCGCCCACCAGCAGGTAATGGTGATCGAACCACCAGCCGTCCCCGCGACGCTCCAGATTCAACGCGCGCGCCTGCTCGGGCGTCATCGCCTCCACCAGCCGGTGGATCTCGGCCACGTCGTCGGCGGCGACGCCCTCGGTCAGCGAGCTCAGATGCCGGTGGCGGATATAGACCTCCACCGCGTCCACCGCCAGGCCAACGCTCTCGCAGAACGCTGTCCACTCTACAGGGCTGTACTCGCGCACATGCGAGTGGTCGTGCAGCAGGTCCAGCCTGTTCATCAGGGCATCCAGAGCCGGGTCATCGGGGACGGTACGGTCGTCGATCACCAGACGCCCACCCGGACGCAGCACGCGGCGCATTTCGGCCATGGCCAGCGGCATGTCGGTGAAATGGTGGGCCGCCCGGCGGCAGGCCACCACGTCAAAGGCGTCGTCCGGATACGCCAGCGCCTGGACATCGCCCAGCTCCCAGCGCACGTTCTCCAAGCCGCGCTGCACACGCAGCACCTCCGCCTCCGCCAGCATCTCCGGCGTGAGATCCAGCCCGATGACATCCGCCCCTTGCGATGCCAGCGCCAGGGCTGTGTGGCCGGTTCCGGTGCCCAAATCCAGCACCCGGTCGCCAGGCTTGAGCGCGCTCAGCTCCACAACCCGCTGCAGCACCTCAGCGTCCGTGTGGGCAGCGCTGGTGGTATAGTACGCAGCGCGGCGGCTGAAAACCTCCTGCGCGGAGGCGCGGGGCACAGAGGGACTCTTGTCATCGTTCATGTAAAGGCACCTGCTCTCGGATGATGTGGGTCGGACACTAGAGATCGATAGGCTCCAGCATCCACTGGCTCGCGGCGCGGTCAAAGATCAGAGTGGCGCGATATCCGTCCGTGGACTGCACCAACCAGTGGGCGGTACAATAGCAC
This sequence comes from uncultured Anaerolineales bacterium, assembly GCA_964564195.1. Taxonomy (GTDB): domain Bacteria; phylum Chloroflexota; class Anaerolineae; order UBA1429; family UBA1429; genus JAAYED01. Next base: position 2,246 of record CAZMAI010000302.1, read on the forward strand.
CGGTCGTCCCAGAGGCAAACGACGTCCTCGATGACGCGACGCTGCCCCTGCCACCAGTAGGCGACAGGCTGTCCCTGCTCCTCGGCTTCAACCAGCACGGGCAGTCCCCTGACGATCAGGCTCATGTCTCTCCTGTTGGCCGGCAACACCCGCAAAGGGATCGGTGCAACGGCGTTGCAGCAGCGTAGCGCGCACGCCAGGCGCTGTCAAGGGAATGAAAAAGAGGGCACAGCGCAAACGCCATGCCCTCCACTCTGTAAGGCCGTGCTCAGTGGCCAGCCACGATCGAGGCGAGATCCGCCTCCACGGTCGTGGTAGGCTTCAAATCACAGTTCTCCACCAGCACCTTGAGGACACCGGGCGAGACAAAGGCCGGGAGCACGGGGCCCAGGCGGATGTGCTTGACACCCAGCGACAGCAGCGCCAGCAGCACGATCACCGCCTTTTGCTCGTACCAGGCGATGTCATACTCGATAGGCAGTTCGTTCACGTCCTCGACGCCCAGCGCCTCCGCCAACTTGAGGGCGATCACCGCCAGCGAGTACGAGTCATTACACTGGCCCGCATCGAGCACGCGCGGGATGCCGCCGATCTCGCCCAAGCCAAGCTTGTTGTAGCGGTACTTGGCGCAGCCCGCCGTCAAGATGATGCTGTCCTCAGGAAGGCCCCTGGCGACGTCTGTAAAGTACGAGCGTGAGGTGTGCCGGCCATCGCAGCCGGCCATGACCACGAAACGCTTGACGGCGCCGCTCTGGATGGCCTCGATGACCTTGTCGGCCACGCCGAGCACGGTCTCGTGCGCGAATCCAACGGTGATGCTGCCCTCCTCCAGTTGCTCGGGGCTCGGGCATTCGAGGGCCCGAGCGATGACCGCGGAAAAGTCCTTGGGCTGCCCGGCGACGCGGTCGTCGATG
>CAZMAI010000303.1:0-3143 GCA_964564195.1 uncultured Anaerolineales bacterium
AGGAGCTGGGCGTGAATGCCGTCATGGGCCCGCTCTTTCCGCGGCTGATCGAGGCCCTGGAGGCCACCGAGCGGCTGACTGGCCTGCGCCCCCTGTGGGTAGCCACCACCAACGCGACGCAGGGGCCCAGGGGCCACGAGGAGGAGTGGCACGCGGCACGGGCGGCGGGCCGGCGCGACGAGGCCCGAGCGCTGATGCGCGCCAGCCTGACGGAACAGGCCGCCGAACTGAAAGCGGCGCAGGCGTCTCTCTGCCTGTTGCACGGTGACACCACCGACACCTGGCCAGAGGTCGACGGACGGCTGGCCGGCCTGGATGAGGCGCTGGCCGCGATCCGCGAAGCCGGTCTGGTCCCCGGCGCGATGACCCACGACAGCGCCCGGCTGAACCTGCTGGTCGCAGGCGGGTACGACCTGCCGGTCATCGGCACGCCGGTGAACCGCGCGGGCTGGATGATGTCACCGGACCGGGAGACGGCGCTGGCGGCTATCGCCAATGCGGGCCGGCCCATCCTGGCGATCAAGACGCTGGCCTGCGGACGACTGGACGAGGGCAAACTGGCCGAGTGGCTGCAGTGGGCCGTGGCCGTTCCGGGAGTGGCCGCGATCGCGCTGGGTGTGGGCTCCGCTGAGGAGGCCGCCGAGAGCGTGCCGATCCTGAGGCGGGCGTTCGAGGAGAAGGACACAGTCGGCGCTTAACCCAAGGCCGCCCCAGGTCCGGAAAGGCTGCAGGGCACTGCGATTGAGGAGGGCAGGTAGGCGTGAAGCGATTCATGGTGATTCTGGCAGCGTCTCGTCGCGACGGAGGCCTCTGCTACGCCGGCAAGGAGCTTTTAAACGTCCAAACGCGCGGCGGTCGGCTCTTGCAGGCAGATGTGGGTGGCTGGCTACGGCCTGTGCCTACCAGCGGAGGAGCGGTTAAGGCGACCGACATGGCGTTGCGGTGGTGGCGCGGCCCCGCCAGGCCTTTGGACGTCGTCGAGATCTCTCTGCAGGCCCCAAGACCCCTGCCATACCACCCCGAGAATTGGATCCTCGGACGCGGCAAGCCCCACCGAGTGGCAACGTGGCCGGCGCACGACCTTGAGGCGTTGTGCGACAGACCTGAGGCTCTCTGGGCGGGCGGACACAGCACCTCACATGGGCACTGGGACTGCCTTCCTGAGGGCCCGGATGCGTGCAGCGGCGCATCGCTGTTCCTGATCCGCCTGGATGATCCCCACTTCCTCGTACAGCCAGAGTATCGCGACAAGCTCAAGTGCCGCGCCAGCTTTGACTATAACGGCGCTCACTACGCCCTGACGGTGACCGATCCCGCATGCGAGACCAAGCTACTAGGCCGCGGACCTGGCCGCTATCGCTTTGGCACCAACGGTGCCCTCTACGGTTGCATCAGCCTAGGGGCCCCCTATCAGGGGAGACACTACAAGTTGGTCGCCTGCATTCTGTCATCAGAGAAGACAGCATGAATCGTGCGATCTACACCATTGGCCATTCCAATCACCCGCTGGAGCATTTTCTGGATCTCCTGCACGAACGTGAGGTCACCTGCCTGGTGGACGTGCGCTCAAGTCCGTACAGCCGCTACGCCACGCAGTTCAATCGCGAGGCACTGGAACACCCTCTGCGGCGTGAGGGGATCGCGTACCACTGGCTGGGCGATGTGCTCGGCGGGCGCCTGGTGCTGCCGATCGCGGGCGAGTCTGGCCACGACTTTTACCAGCGGCTGACGACCGATCCACGCTTCGCCCGCGGACTCGCCGAGCTACAGACGCTGGCAGACACAGAGCCTGTTGTAGTCATGTGCTCAGAAGGGGACCCCTTGCGGTGCCATCGTACGATTATCATCGGCCGAGAGCTCGAACAACGGGGCTGGAACGTCCTGCACATTTCGCCGGACGGCCACACCATGGACCAACGCGCCGTGCACGACGAGTTACTTGCTCGAGCGCGACCGGTGCAGACGAACCTGTGGGACGCTTCGCCAGCGGATGAATCTGCGGACCCCTACACGCAACAGGAGAACGTTATCGCGCCCCGTTGGAAGGCTGTGCCCGGCACGGCTGAGGAGGATGACTGGTGATCCGGCTCTACACCGTCGGCTCCTCTGGCTGGACCGCGGAGCAGTTTTTTGGCGCGTTACAGACCGCCGGCGTGCGCCGCGTGCTGGACATCCGCCAGGGTGGCAGCACGCTCCTCTCGGGGTTCGCCATCAAGCGCGACCTGCCCTATTTCCTGCGGGCGATCGGCGGCATCGATTATGTCGCCCTGCCGCAGTTGGCGCCGACGAAAGAGACCTTTCGCGCCTACCGAAAACGCGAACTGACCCATGAGGAATACATGCAGGCCTACGCGCGCCAACTGGCGGAATCGGGGGCGCTCGCCGAGCTGGATCGTGACCTGCTCGATGGCGGCTGCCTGCTGTGCAGCGAGCACGACCCGGCCGAGTGCCATCGCCACGTCGCTGCCGACCGGCTCGCCGACCTGTGGCCGGAACTGCGGGTGCAGCACCTGACGCTGACGCCGCCCCGGCTCCACCTGGTCTGAACGAGTGTCGAACGCAACAGCGGGGGAACGTAGTACGTTCCCCCGCTGTTCTCGTCCACGTATCTAGCGGTTGTACTGGAAATCGACGCCCTTGACCATCTCCCAGGCCTCGTCGCAAGCCTTGAGTGTGCTCGCGTCAAGTCTGCCATCCAACGCTGCCAGGTTGCTCGTCAGATGCTCCGGCGTGCGGGCCCCCAGCAGGATCGAGTCGACGCTGTCCTGCGCCAGCAGCCAGCGCAGTGCCAGCTCGACCATGGTCACCCCGGCCTGCGCGGCAATCTCCTCCAGACGGGCCAGCGCGCGGAAGTTGGCGTCCTTCCAGTAGCGTTCGAAATAGGCCTCGCTCTCGCCCAGGCGCGCGCCCTCGGCGGGACGCGTATCGGGCCGGTACTTGCCCGTAAGGTAGCCTCCCCCCAGAGGGTTGTAGACCGTCACGCCCATCTTGAACTGCCGGCAGAAGGGGAGCAACTCCTGCTCGATGCGGCGCGTTAGCAGGTTGTAAGGCACCTGCGTCACCACCGGCGGCGCCCAGCGGTTCATCCCGGCCTTGAGCCGGGCCTCCGCCAACTGCCAGGAGGCATAGTTGGACATGCCCAC
>CAZMAI010000304.1:0-3134 GCA_964564195.1 uncultured Anaerolineales bacterium
CGCCGCGCGGGCTGCGATCTGGTGGACTATCTCATGCCGCGGCTCTTCGGTCCGCTAGGCATCCAGACCCCCACCTGGGAGACGGACCTGCAGCGCCGCAGCTTTGGCGCCAGCGGGCTGTTCATCACCGTCTCAGAGCTGGCCAAGCTCGGACTGCTCTACCTGCAGGACGGCGCCTGGGAGGGGCGGCAGATTGTGACGGCCGAGTGGGTTCGAGAGGCCACCCGCAAGCAGGTGGAGAATGGCGGGCCCGGCCATGACGGCCCCACGGATAACGGCCAGGGCTATGGCTATCTTTTCTGGCGGGGTCGCCACGACACGTTCCGCGCCGACGGCAAGTACGGGCAGTTCGCCATCGTGTCGCGCGAGCGAGACGCTGTCATCGCCATCAACAGCGAGTCGCGTGAGGCTCAGCGGATTCTGGATGCGGTCTGGGAGCACGTGCTACCGGAGCTATAGGACCGGTCGGGCAGGAGGTTGTTTCCGGCATACGCCGCGGCCTGCGGCTGTACAGGCACGCCATTGAGGGTATTGGAGGCGCAGCATTGGACGCTTTGCAGACGTTATTGGATATCATGTATCGCCGCCGCAGCATCCGGCGGTTCGTCCCTGACCGGCCCGTGGCGCACGACGACATCGTGACGCTGCTGCACGCGGCCATGGCAGCGCCCTCGGCCTGTAACCTGCAGCCCTGGGAGTTTGTCGTGGTCGACGAGCCTGATGATGTCGCCCAACTCAGACAGTGCATCGGCGCGGACAATGGGCGCGCCTACAACGCGCCTTTGGCGCTGGTGGTCTGCGGTAACCGCAGCTACATCCCCTGGGAGAGCGACGGCGCGCTGGACTGCGCCGCAGCGATCGAGAACCTGCTGTTGGCGGCCACGGCCATGGGCCTTGGTGCGGTCTGGATCGGCGATTTCCAGCCCGCCGCGGTGGCGCGACTGCTGGATATCCCGGAGCATGTCTCGGTTAACAGCATTGTGTTGCTGGGGCACCCTGCGGAGAGCAGACCGCCGCGCACGCAGTACACCGAGGAGGCCGTCTACTGGGGCCGGTACGACCCCGAGCGGCCGCATCCCGCGCGATCTATCGACCTGCGCCTGCTCTAAGCTGCACTTTTGGCCGGCCTGTGCCTTGTGCGGAGCGCGCTCGGACAACCGGGTGCGCTCCGCTGCCACCGGGCTCGTGCGAGGCGTCCACGATGCAGTCCCCGCGGCGTTTGCTGCCTTTGTCCTGACCGCGCCTATCTGACCACCTCCTGGCCAGAGCCGGTTCCGCAGTATGCGTTGCGTGCCACAACGCGCCTGAGAATCGGTTATACTATGGCTGAGTACGAGCAGTCACGTGGCGGGCACCTGGAGGGGTGAGGTCCTTGCGGTCGAAAGGCTGGCTCGGTCCTATTCATAGTCGCTGCCTATGCGCTGGGGGCGCTGGTGGTCCGTCTTCTGGTCGGTGACCCCGCCAGCGCAGAGTAGGCGGCGCCTTTGCCGACGGTGACGGCGGTGAGCGCGACGCCCAGGTATACTGCCACCCCGACGCTCGGTCCCCGGGATCAAGCGGCGAGGGAGTTCGCCACGGTCATCATCGCCGACACCGGCACCCCATCCTCCGGGACGCCGCGTGCCGCAACGACGCCGACCGCTACGCTAACGCCGCTGGCCTCCAGGACGGCGACCGTCACCTGGACGCCCACGCGAACACCAACGCGCACGCCGCGGCCCTATGTCACGGCGTACCCGACGACTCGCCCGACCGCGGCGCCGACCGCGACCGTGACGGCCACAGGCAGCCGTACGCCGACCGCGACAGGAACGATCACCTCTACGGTGACGGTCACCCAGACGCCCACAGAGACACGCTCGGTGACGTTTACCGCGACCATGGTGCCGACCGACACGGTGACCGCTACGGCGACCGGCACGGCGACAGCCGCCGTGACCGTCGCCCCGTCCGCGACCGTTACCTGGACTCCCCCGCCGACTGCCACGGCCGCACGAATCGCCACCGTGAAGTCGACCCCCGAGTCCACGGCGATACCGGCGGAGGTACTGACCGCAACGCCGACGCCCAGAGTGAAGAATACGCGGCACCCGTAGGCACTGATCGTTTCCGCTGATGGCCCAGCTGTATGGTGTGCGGCCGCGATTCAATAGGCGCCGACGGCGATGCTCTGTGAATGAGACTTGGCAGCAAACCGCGCGCGTGGCATCCGTTGGGGCAGGGGGCGGTCGCCTTTCCGTCCCCGCAGCACCCCGACGTTCCAGTGCCAATAGCGCGCGCGGCGCTCTCCGATGGACCGCGGACGTCCCGTTCGCATACCCCGGAGAAATCGGGATGTCTTCCACCCCGCCTGCCGCAAGCCAGCCGCCGTACCGCCAAAGGCATCTCGCGAGTCCTCCATGCCCCCAGGATCGTAAGGTGATGCGCTGAACAGGGTGCCAAGTTCCGGGAAGTATCTCGACTATTTGGCGTAATGTGCTTGACACTCGGGCGGGCAACCAGTATTATGAGGACAGGTAAAGGGGACGTAAAGACCTGTGGGTACTAGAATACGTCTCTATGGTCACATTATCACGTTCTAAGGAGTAAGGGTCATGAAGTCGCTACGTACCGCTATACTGAGTCTCGCGCTGGTGGCGGGTCTCCTCTTCCCGTTGGCCTTGCCGGCCGCGGCCGCCGGAATGTCGGGGGCCATCTTCACGACGAACGACCTCTGTAACGGCACGAACGTCAACATCTTCGGCTCGCAGGCCGATGTCTGTCTCAATGGCGGCCCCATGAAGGAAGGCGCCGCCGGCCTGCCCGACGGTAGCTACTATGTGCAGGTGACTGAGCCCGATGGTACGCTGCTCGGGTATACAAAGACGGCTTCAGTAGAGGTCGTCAACGGTGAGTTTGTGGACTGTTACCGCCTGTGGGACATCCTGGTCAAGGCCAGCGACGGCTCGCCGGGGTACGACGTCAGCACCAACGGTGGCGGCGTATACAAGGTGTGGGCCAGCCAGGACGGGACCTTCCCGCCTGCGGCCTCCAAGACCGACAACTTTAAGGCCGGGCCCCATGTGGACGAAATCATAATATAGGTAACACTTCTATCAAGACATAGGTAACACTCCGATGTAGACTCCTCTCCG
>CAZMAI010000305.1:0-3133 GCA_964564195.1 uncultured Anaerolineales bacterium
TTCTCAAAAGCGGACATGGTCGGCATGAGCGCAAAGGACTGAAAGATAAAGCCGATGCGATGCCGCCGCAGCTCTGTGAGCTCCTGATCGGAGAGCCCGGTGATATCCTGTCCATAGACATACATTTGTCCATGAGACGGATGATCCAGCCCCCCGATGATGTTCATCAGCGTCGTCTTGCCGGAACCAGAGCGCCCCATGAGCCCCACAAACTCCTGCGGCCTGATCTCGACACTCACACCCCGCAGGGCATGCACCTCATTGTCGCCCACGCGATACACGCGGGTGACATCGATACTCTGCGCGATATAGTCATGATTAGATTCTGCTGTCACGTGCTTTCCTCTGTCTCGTCAGCTCTGTCGCCCCTGCGGAGAAGCCTCTTGACACCACGGCTCGCGCCGGCCACCGCGAGTCGCCAGTCTCGCCTGCGCCCCTGCGGCCCCCACCCCTCCGCCACCTCGGAGATACGCGCCGCCTGTGCCGTCGTATCGCTCAGCCCCATGGCAGGCCGGATCAGGATACCCTCTTCGGTCAGGTCTACCTGAGCACGATCCGAGATACCCAGTTGCTCTAGAAACTCGCGGGGCACCTGCAGGCGTCCGGCGGAATCCAACACGACGTACTCGTGAAACGCCACGGCGTGCTCCGGCTCGGCACTCGCGGCATCCAGCGTGCCCTCGGCGACCTCGCCCGAGTCACCGTCCTCGGCGCCCTGCTCCTGCGCCGCGGCCCGCAGCCGGCGCACGCGCTCGCTGCTGGTGCGCCCGTCACGGATCGTGACAACGCGATCGACCTGGCTGGAGGCGCGCACATCGTGCGTCACCATAACGATGGTCAGGCCAAACTCCTCGCTGAGGGTTCGCAGCGTATCAATGATGCTCTGGGCCGTCACGGTATCGACCTCACCCGTGGGCTCGTCAGCCAGAAGCAGCACCGGTTTGTTGGCCAGACCCACCGCGATGGCCGTCCGCTGCTGCTCACCGCCCGAGAGCTGCGCCAGCGAGTGGTGCCGCCGCTCCCAGAGCCCGACAGCCTCCAGCAGCTCTTGCGTCCACTCCTCGCGCTCTTTGGGGGCCATCCCGGAGACGATCATCGGCAACTGGACGTTCTCATTCACCGTAAGGTACGGGATCAGGTTCCGCGACGGCTGCTGCCACACAAAGCCAACCTTCTCGCGGCGGTAGCGAGTCAGCGCAGCGGTCGACAGTTTGAGCAGATCCTGCCCGTCGACGATCGCCCGCCCGGCAGAAGGCCGGTCCAGTCCGCCCAGGATGTTCATCAGCGTCGACTTGCCGCTGCCGCTGGGACCGATGATGGCCATGAACTCGCCGCGCTCGACGATCAAGTCCAGCCCGCCCAGCGCGACCATCTCGAGGTCCTGGACCTTGTAGATCTTGACCAGGCCATCGCACAGAATCATTGGACCATTGGATGCCATAACTACACTGCCTCTCCAAGCTTGACAGCCTCAAAGATCCGGAGCCGGAGGAGGAACCAGATCATGCTGGCCACGGCCCCGAGTAACATCACTGCAAAGACGATGTATATCGTCAGAATATCCTCCCAGGCGATCACCACCACAAAGGGCGGGATGCTGGCCGTTCTGGACGTGCCCACCTGGAAAAAGGGCACAAAGAGCCGACTGACCCAGATTCCCACCGCGGTTCCCGCGGTCATCCCCGTGAGGATGAGCACCAGTTGCTCCACCCCCAGGAAGCTAATCATCTGACCCACCGAGAGCCCGATCGCCCGCAGCACGCCGAACTCGATATAGCGCTGGCGGAACGAAATGAACGAATGGATCAGAAACCCCAACAGCGTCAGCGTCGCAGCTGCAATGAACCCCACCGACAGAATCCCAAAGACCCCCGCCCGGTCCGGCTTGGCCTGCTCGCTGTCGATCGCCTCCTGGCTGCCGGCGATCCGCAGCACGTTGATGTCGTTGGACCGCCAACTCTTTTCCGCAGCCTCTATGTTCAGCTTGCCCGCCGTGCGCACCCACACATCATAGGGGTACTGGCCGCCCATCTCTTGAAAGAGATGATCGAGATTGGCGACAAACAGATACTCGTTCTCTTCATCATCCGGATAATAGGTTGGAAAGTACGTCACCACATCGGCGATCACAAAAGACAGGCGCTGCTCGTCTCCCCAGAGGGAGACCGTCATCTCGATTCTGTCGCCCGCCCTGGCGCCCGAGTCCCGGAGGAAATTGGCGCTCACCAGCACGGCCGAGCGATCCAGTGCCAGCCGGTTCATCAACTCGCCTTGCGAGTTGGAGGCAAAGTCGCGGCGAAAGTAGGCCACCTTGGGGAACTCCAGGCGGTCAATCCCATACAGGACGCCCTGCCCGCGCTCCGTGCCCACGGTCACACGTGCCTTGTAGACGCCCACACGTGTGGCCGCCTCGACACCATCCGCCTTGAGGTGCTCAGAGACCGGCACAAATATCCAACCCTCGCTCTCCGAGCCCGCGAGCGCGGGAATCTCCGACTGTTGCTGTTGTTCCTCCTCGGGAGGCTGCCCGATCTCGGTCAGCAAATAGTCGGCGCCATACCGGTAGTACATCCGGTCGATCAGGCTCTGATCGAGCGTGCGCGCCATAGAGGCCGTGAACGCCGCCAGGCTCACCGTCAGGATAAGCAGCAAGAGCGCCCCGGTGTACTGCCGCGAGACGCGCGCCAGTTGCCGAAAGGCCAGCACCACTGACACGGACTGAACCAGGACCCCCGTCAGGCGCGCCAGCCCCTCCATGATCAGGGGGAACAGGCGTATCAGGAACATCGAGACAGCAAATACCGTGAACGCAGGCGCTAGAAAGAGCAGCGGATCCTGAAACGGATCGCCGGTCCCCGCCCCCAGATAGTTGAGCGTTCCACGGTTCTGCAGCACATAGTAGCCATAGCCCGCAAGAGCCATCAGCAGGAAATCCAGACCATATCGCTGCCACGCGGGCCGCCCGATTGCCCGTGCGCGTCCCTGGTGGTACGTCACCACAGACATCCGCGCCGCCCTCAGGGCCGGCAGCAGGCTGGCCAACACAGCCACCACCACGCCCGCCACCGCCAATCGCGTCGCTCTCGGTGTGATCACCACGGGCAGAGGCTCCCGCAGTCCCAGGTTGAGGAAC
>CAZMAI010000306.1:0-3127 GCA_964564195.1 uncultured Anaerolineales bacterium
GACCGGCTGTGCCGCGTGCGGCGGCTCGGCGAGATGCGCGTCACGCACCATCACACCCAGCGCCTGCGTGACACCTATCTCGACACGCCCGGCCGTGCCTTGTTGCGCCAGGGATGGGCCAGCCGCGTTCGCCGCTCCAGGGGCTCCTGCATCGTCACCCTCAAAGGACCCAGGCACGGTCACGGTGCGGTGACAGGACGGCCGCAGTTCGAGGTCACGCTGGCGCGACCCAGCCTGCGCGTCGAGCAGTGGCCCGCAGGCGATGTACGCACCCACGTACAGGAACTGACAGGCGGCAGCGCGCTCAGCGAACTCGTCCGGTTACGACAGGTCCGCCACTGCGCTGAACTGTGGGATGACGATCGCCTTGTGGGCGAACTCAGCCTCGACGTGGTGACCATGGCAGGCAAGGGCCTGGAGCACACCAGTCTCATGCTTGAGGCAGAGCTGGCCGAGTCCGGGACCTCGGAGGACCTGGACGCCCTGGATGCTGCCCTTGTCAACGTCTACGGCCTGGTACCCGAGCCGCGCAGCAAGCTGCAGCGCGCCCTGGCCCTGGTAGAGACCAGTGAGCAACTCGACGCGGACCTATGGCAGCGCGTGCAGCCGGCGATACCCCAGGTGATTGCACAGCGCTACGGCGTCGACCTGGAACGGGCGGAGCTTGCAGAGGCCTTTGCCATGAGGCTGTGCGACATCCTGGCGCGAGCCAGCGGCGTCTCCGAACGCGGCAGGCTGATGCTATCGGCGGCGGCGCGGCTGCATGAGATCGGTCGCGAGGTGGATCCCGAGAATCGCCACATCGCGGGGCGGGACGTGATACTGCGCCAGCAACTGGCCGGCTTCACGGACACCGAGAGGGAGATCGTGGCGCTGGCCATACTCCTGCACCGCGGCAAGATCACGCCGGAGAGCATCGAGACATCGCCCATAACAAACTGGCCGGCGGCGGTGCGCAGTGAGGCGCTCCATCTCGCGGCCATACTGCGCATCGCTATTGCGCTGAGCCGCAGATTGCCGGACCCAGGCGGCATCCTGGAGGCCCGGCCAGTCAGCGGCGGTCTGCGCGTGGTGCTCTACGTCCCCGGAATTGATACCCGGATCACGCGCCGCGCAGCCCGACGCGCCGCCAGGCGCTCAGATCTGTGGGGTATGGTCTCCGGCGTCCGCCTCGAGTGGGCTTCGATGAGGCCCTCGGAGGACGGCGAGGCCCTCACGCTTGCCCGCCCGGCGAATGTCCTCGGGCTGAACCGCTGGGATTCCATGCCGGTAGCCGCTCACAAGATACTGGCCTTTTACTATCAGCGCATGCTGGACCACGAGGCCGGCACCCGCCTGGGTGAGGATATCGAGGAACTGCACGCCATGCGGGTTGCCACCCGCCGCCTGCGCTCGGCGCTCCGCCTGATGGGACCCTACCTGGGCACGCCCCTGGCAGACCCCGTCAATGACAGCCTGCGCCGCCTGGCGCGCGTCCTGGGCAACGTGCGTGACATGGACGTCGCTCTGCTCAAGATCGACGCCTACCGGCAGACCCTCTCGGCCGGCAGTGACGAGCATCTCGAGCCGCTGCGCAGGGTGTGGCAACGGAGACGCGACCAGGCGCGCAGTAGCATGATGCGGTATCTGGACAGCCGCGCTTACACACGCCTTCAGGAACGCACAACCGCCTTGCTCGAAGCGCTGCGGCGCGAGGAGCGCCAGGTGCCCGAGCATGAACAGTTGGGACACATCGCGCCGCGCATGGTCTACCTCTACTGGCAGGCGACACGCGCCTATAGCGCGGTCCTGCCCAACGCCCCGGCCGGGCTGCTGCACCTGCTGCGCATCGACTGCAAGCGCCTGCGGTTTGCGCTCGAGTTCTATATCGATGTGCTGCCGAGCGACGTCGCCGCATTGGTCGACGAGGTGGTGGGCATTCAAGATCACCTGGGGACCATGCGCGACGAGATCGTGGCGATCGAGATGATGGACCTGTACCTGTCGCACCCGCGGACGCGGCGTACGCACGAGGCTGTGATGCAGTACCGGGACAGCTGCGATGCCTCGCGCGCCGCGCTCCTGCAGACCTTCGCGGAGGTTTGGGCAAGGATGGAGCACAGGAGCATTTTGGGCGCAGTGGAGGAGATGATCACCGTCTTGCGGTGATGAGGCCCAAGCTCAGCCCATGCCGCACGCACGGCATCGGCGCTTTGCACCCACCGTTGGCAGGCCCCAGCGACGCGCTTGCCTCGGGCAGCACGGCGGGTATAGTACCTGTTGCACGGGTCGCTGGCCGACCTGAACCCACTATCCCCTCCAGGAGGTCCTTTGAATGACCGGTGCCCAGATCACGCTGAATCCGCGCCGTATCACCGTCACCCTGTGGGTAGTCACAGCAATCCTCGTTCTCCTCAGTATCGCCGGCCAGTTGTACCTCTATCTCACCCCGCGCGAAAGCCCGTGGGGCATCGTGGGGCTCTTTAACGTCGACTTCGAGATGAACATCCCTACCTTTTACTCGGTGCTGCTGCTGCTCGCCGCCAGTGCGCTGCTGGCCCTCATCGCAGCGGCGGAGCGCGGACTGCGCGGCGGCTGGCGCCACGCTCTGCACTGGGCCGGTCTGTCGCTGGGGTTCTTTGTCATCGGTGCCGACGAGTTCATTGCGCTGCACGAAAAGCTGTCCGAGCCGGTGAGGCGGCTGTTCGGCTGGGAGACCATGGGCTATCTTCACTTTGCATGGGTAGTGCCGGCCACCGTCTTGGTCGCCATACTCGCCGTAGCCTACCTGCGCTTTTTGATGCGACTCGATCGTTCAACGCGCGCGCGCTTTCTGGTAGCCGCGGCACTCTACCTGCTCGGCAGCATGGGCGTGGAGATGAACGGTGGGCGCTATGCTGACGAGGTCGGTACGTGGAACCTGACCTACAGCATGATTACCACCGCGGAGGAGACGCTGGAGATGTCCGGCACTGTGCTTTTTATTCACGCTCTGCTGCTCTATCTCGAACAGGCGCATGGCACGATCGGGCTTCAGTTTGGATCGCCGCGGGCACACGATGTTCTGGAGGGTAGCACCCAGACACCACCCGTCCCTGTGCCTGGGACCAGCGAGTAACACGCTCGCTACGTTCGCGATCTGCCGGGC